>DFDR01000034.1:0-73852 GCA_002369295.1 Desulfovibrionaceae bacterium UBA3823 | reverse complement strand
CGCAGATCCTCGTCGCGGAAGCAGCGCACTATCTGGAAGTACTTCTCGAAGCCCGAGACCATGAGCAGCTGCTTGAAAAGCTGGGGCGACTGGGGAAGGGCGTAGAACTTGCCCTGGTTGAGACGGGAGGGGACGAGAAAGTCGCGGGCGCCCTCGGGCGTGGACTTGGTGAGGAAGGGCGTCTCGATTTCCAGGAAGCCCTCGTCGTCGAGGAAGCGGCGTATGGACTGCACGCACTTGTGGCGCAGGATCAGGTTCTTCTGCATGCAGGGGCGGCGCAGGTCGAGGTAGCGCCAGGCCAGGCGCAGGTTTTCGCCGGCGTCGCAGCGGTCCTCGATGGCGAAGGGCGGGGTCTTGGAGGTGTTCAGGAGCTTCCACTCGCTGACCACGACTTCGATCTCCCCGGTCTTGAGGTTGGGATTGGTCATGCCTTCTGGACGAGGACGCACCTTGCCCTTGACGGCAACGACGTATTCAAGGCGGAGAATGCCGGCGCGCTCGTGGGCCTCGGGCGCGAAGTCGGGAGAGAAGACGACCTGGGTCAGTCCCTCGCGGTCCCTGAGATCGACGAAAATCAAGCCGCCGTGGTCGCGGCGGAACTGCACCCAGCCCATGAGGCAGACTTCGCTGCCCTGGTCGGCCATGGTCAGCTGGGAGCAGGAATGGGTGCGCTTCCAGTCGCCGATCTCGGCAACGTACTGGTAGTGCTCCTGCTGGAGATCCTGAATCTGATCAGACATGGTTAATCCTTGTTAGCGATGTAGGTGGCGAGAGCGTCGGCAGGAACTTCCTCCTGCGTCCCCTGGTCCATGTTCTTGACGGCGCACGCGCCGCGGGAGAGCTCGTCGGTGCCGACGATGACGGCAAAGCGGGCGCCCGACTTGCCGGCCTGGCGCATGGCGCTCTTCATGCCGGAGGAGCCGTAGCCCGTTTCGCCGGAGAGCCCAGCGTGGCGGAGGCTCTGCGCAAGCTTGAAGGCAAAGGCCGTGCAGGAGGGATCCAGGGACACGACGAAGAAGTCGGGACGCTGGAGCTGGCGCTCTCCCAGGAGCAGGGCCAGGCGCTCCATGCCGCAGGCAAAGCCTATGCCGGGAATGTCTGGGCCGCCGAGCTGCTTGACGAGTCCGTCGTAGCGGCCGCCGCCGGCCACGGCCGTCTGGGCGCCGATGGCGTCGCTCTGCAGCTCGAAGGTGGTGCGGCAGTAGTAGTCGAGGCCGCGCACAAGGCGATCGTCCTGCACGTAGGCTATGCCGGCGTCCTTGAGCAGGCCCGTAACGGTCTCGTAGTGCTCAAGGCAGTCGGGGCAGTTGTAGTCGAGAAGGCGGGGCGCATCGAGCATGCAGGGAAGCTCCCTGTCCTTCTTGCAGTCCAGCACGCGCAGGGGATTGGCATGCAGGCGCCGGCGGCAGTCCTCGCAGAGCTCGGCTTCATGCTTCTCGAAGTGGCTGATGAGCGCCTGGCGGTAGGTCTGGCGGCACGAGGCGCAACCGAGGCTGTTCATGCGCAGGGTGAGGCCGCCTATGCCAAGGGAGGAGACGAAGTGCACGAGCAGGGAGACCACGTCGGCGTCGGCCACGGGGCTGGAGGAGCCCAGAAGCTCGCAGTCGATCTGGTGGAACTGGCGCATGCGGCCCTTCTGGGGACGCTCGTGGCGGAACATGGGGCCAAAAGTGTAGAGCCGGCTGACCTGCTCCCGGGCGTGGAGGCTGGCCGCGATGTAGGCCCGCATCATGCCGGCCGTGGCTTCAGGACGCAGGGAGGTCGGCTTCCCCTTGGAATCGGGGAAGGTGTACATCTCCTTCTGCACCACGTCGGTCTCCGTGCCTATGGAGCGGGCGAAAAGGTCGGTGTACTCGAGGACGGGAAGGCGCACTTCCTTGAAGCCGTAGGCCGGAAAGATCTTCCGGCACTGGGACTCCATGAAGGTGAAGGCCGTGCTTTCCGGCTCGAACATGTCGGCGAAGCCGTTGATGCGCGCAATGCTCATGGGAACCTCGGAACGAAGGGTTGACGAATGCTATTTTTCCAGCTGGTGCTTGCCGCACTGCCTGCAGGGGGGAACCGGATACTCCCCGTTGAAGCAGGCCAGACAGTAGCTGTCGTTGTGCATGACCGAGCGCAGGAGTCCGTCGATGCTCAGATAATGAAGGGAGTCAACATCCAACTTTTTCTGAATTTCTTCAAGGGTGTAGTTGGCCGCAATGAGCTCCTTGGGCGAGGCGAAGTCGATGCCGTAGAAGCAGGGGTGGCGCACCGGGGGACAGGAGATGCGGATGTGGACTTCCTTGGCGCCGAGTTCGCGCAGCTTTTTCACGCGCGTGATCATGGTGGTGCCGCGCACGATGGAGTCGTCGACGATGCAGATGCGCTTGCCGTCGATCATGGCGCGCACGGGGTTGATTTTGACCCGCACGCCGAAGCTGCGCATGCTCTGGCTCGGCTGGATGAAGGTGCGCCCCACGTAGTGGTTGCGGATCATGGCGTGCTCGTAGGGGAGCTCGGCGCACTGCGCAAAGCCGACGGCCGGATAGACGCCCGAGTCCGGAAAGGGCATGACGAAGTCCACGTCGGGCGTGGACTCGTGGGCCAGCTGGAAGCCCATGTTCTTGCGGCAGGTGTAGACCTGCTCGCCGTAGATGTAGGAGTCTGGACGCGCGAAGTAGATGAGCTCGAAGATGCACTGCCGAGGCCTGGCAGGAATGCCGTCCAGCATCTGGGAGCTTTCGCCCTCGGAAGAGGCGACGTAGATCTCGCCGGGCTTGAGGGAGCGCTCGTATTCGGCGTCCATGAGGTCGAAGGCGCAGGTCTCCGAGGCAGCCACCAGCGCGCCGTCGAGATGGCCTATGGAGAGCGGATGGAAGCCGAAGGGATCGCGCACGCAGACCATGGTGTCTTCCATGAGGAAGATGAGGCAGAAGGCGCCCTTGAGCTGCATGCAGGTGCGACGCACGGCTTCCAGCATGTCGCCTCCCCGGCACAGCTCCGAGGCGAAAAGGTGCATGATCACCTCGGTATCGCTCGTACCGCGGAAGATGGCGCCCTTGTCCTCGAGGGCGCGGCGCAGCTCGAAGGTGTTCACCAGGTTGCCGTTGTGGGCAATGGCGATGTCCTTGCCCTTGTAGTTGACGTGCAGGGGCTGGGCGTTGGCGAGGCTGGGGCGTCCCGTGGTGGAGTAGCGCACGTGGCCCACGGCGATGGTGCCGGGCAGGGCCTGGAGGTGCTTTTCCTCGAAGACGTCGGGCACCAGTCCCATCCCCTTGTAGGAATGGTAGGCGCCTTCCTCGTCGATGCTGACAATGCCGGCGCTTTCCTGTCCCCGGTGCTGCTGGGCGTAGAGGCCGAAGTAGGTGAGGCGGGACGCATCGGCGTGCCCGTATATGCCGAAGAGGCCGCATTCGTCGTGTATCATTCGTGTTCTCCCCGCGGCGCCCTCCCCGAAGGAGGCCGCCGCGCCAGGAAGGTAGTGTCGCTAGGATTGCTCTGAAGAGCCTGAGTCCTCAGGGCCGCCTGAGCTCTCGGGAGCCTCGGAGCCCCCGGGTTCGCCGGGGACGGTTCCGCCGTTGTCCACGCGGTCGCAGGCAACGACAGCTGCGCCGTCGTCGAGGTTGACCACCTTGACGCCCATGGAGATGCGGCCGCGGCTCATCACCTCGGCGACGCTGATGCGGATGATCTTGTTGTTGGAGGTCAGCATGACGAGGCCGTCGCCTTCCGTCACGGGCATGCCGCCGATGACGTTGCCCGTCTTGTTGGTGACCTTGAAGTTGATGATGCCCATGCCGCCGCGCGACTGCTGGCGGTAGAGGTTCGCCTCGGTGCGCTTGCCGAAGCCGTTGGCGGAGACGGACATGATGGTCGTGCTCTGGTCCGTGTTCTTGAGCACCACGCCGGCGACCACGAAGTCGCCGGAGCGCAGGGAGATGCCCTTGACGCCGGTGGCGGCGCGCCCCATGTCGCGGACTTCGGATATGGCAAAGCGTATGGCGTAGCCCTGGCTCGTGATGAGCACGGCGTGGTCGTCCTCGCGTATGGGCCGCACCAGCACCAGCTCGTCGCCCTCGCGCAGGCCAACGGCCAGGAGGCCGTTCTTGTTGGCGCGCTGGTAGAGCACGGCCTTGGAGCGCTTGACCATGCCGTGCCGGGTGACGAAGAAGAAGCTCTTCTCCTCGGAGAACTCGCGCAGAGCGAGAATGTTGGTGACAGTCTCGCCCTCGTTGAGGGGCAGGAGGTTGTTGAGGTGCACGCCCTTGGCCTGGCGGCTGCCCTCGGGAATCTGGTGCACCTTGAGCTGGTACATGCGGCCGAGGTTGGTGAACAGGCACAGGAACTGGTGGTTGGTGGTCGTCAGGAAGTCGAGCACGTAGTCGTTTTCCTGGGTGCACAGGGCCGCTATCCCCTTCCCGCCGCGGTGCTGCTGCTGGTAGTTCTCGAGGCTCGTGCGCTTCATGTAGCCGCGCTTGGAGAGCGTGATGACCACGTCGTCGTCGGGGATGAGGTCCTCGACGTCGATGCCCTTGAGTTCGTCGGCCACGATCTCGCTCTGGCGCGGCGTGGCGTAGGTGTTCTTGATGCCGGCGATTTCGTCGCGGATGACGCCCTTGAGGACCTCGGCGTCCGCCAGAATGGACTTGAAGTAGGCGATGTTCTTCAGAAGCTCCGCGTACTCGGCCTCGATCTCGTCGCGCTGCAGGCCGGTGAGGCGCTGCAGGCGCATGTCGAGTATGGCCTTGGCCTGGATCTCGTCGAGCTCGAAGCGCGCCATGAGGCGGGCCTTGGCCTCGTCGGGATTGGCGGAGCTCCGGATGATGCGCACGACTTCGTCGATGTTGTCGATGGCAATGCGCAGGCCCTCGAGGATGTGCGCCCTGGCCTCGGACTTGGCCAGATCGTAGCGCGTCCGGCGGATGACCACCTCGCGCCTGTGGTCGAGGAAGCAGGAGAGCGCCGTCTTCAGCGTCAGGGTGACGGGCCTGTTGTCCAGCACGGCCAGCATGTTGATGCCGAAGGCCGTCTCCATGGGCGTGAACTTGTAGAGCTGGTTGATGATGATGTCCGGGAGTATGCCGCGCTTGAGGTCCATGACCACGCGTATGCCGTTGCGGTCGGACTCGTCGCGCAGATCGACGATGCCCTCGATCTTGCGGTCGTTGACAAGGGCCGCGATGCGCTCCACCAGCGTGGACTTGTTCACGCCGTAGGGAATTTCCTTGATGACGATGGACTCGAAGCCCTTCTTGCGCTCCTCGACCACCATGCGTCCGCGGATCTTCACCGTGCCTCTGCCGGTGCTGTAGGCGTCGTAGAGCCCCTGGCCCGCGAAGACGAAGCCCTTGGTGGGGAAGTCTGGCCCCTTGACGTGCTGCATGAGGCCGGCAACCGTGATCTGCGGATCGTCCAGCAGGGCCTGGAGTGCATCGCAGAGTTCGCCCAGATTGTGGGTGGGGATGTTGGTTGCCATGCCCACCGCGATGCCGGACGAGCCGTTGAGCAGAAGGTTGGGCACCTTGGCGGGCAGGATGGAGGGCTCTTCCAGAGAGCCGTCGTAGTTGGGGCGGAAGTCGACCGTGTCCTTGTCGATGTCGTCAAGGAACTCGCCGGCAAGCCGTGCCATGCGCACTTCCGTGTAGCGCATGGCAGCCGGGGCGTCGCCGTCGATGGAGCCGAAGTTGCCCTGGCCGTCGACGAGGGGGTCGCGCATGCTGAAGTCCTGGGCCATGCGCACCAGGGCGTCGTAGACGGCAGAGTCGCCGTGGGGATGGTATTTGCCTATGACGTCGCCGACCACGCGGGCGGACTTCTTGTGGGCCCTGTTGTAGGTGTTGCCCAGTTCCGACATGGCGTAGAGGATGCGGCGGTGCACCGGCTTCAGGCCGTCGCGGGCATCCGGAATGGCGCGTCCAATGATGACGGAAAGGGAGTACTCCAGGTAGGACTGGCGCAGCTCCTGCGCGATGCCGACCTGGTCCTTCGGCATTTCCATTTTTGCTTCTGTATCCACTGTTTCCTCGCCTCGCTAGATGTCGAGATCCTGGACTCGGAGGGCGTTGCGCTCGATGAATTCGCGGCGCGGCTCCACGCGGTCGCCCATGAGCTCCTGGAAGGCGTCGTTGGCGTCCTGGAGATCCTCCACCTTCACCTGCAGGAGCACCCTGTTCTCGGGGTTCATGGTGGTGGTCCAGAGCTGGTCGGGATTCATTTCGCCGAGGCCTTTGTAGCGCTGGATGGAATAGCCCTTTCTGGCTTCGTCGAGCACGGTGGCAAGAAGGGCGAAGACGTCGTCCACCTTCGTTTCGCCGTCGGCCTTTTTCAGCGTCAGGACGCCCTCGCCGAGATCGGCGCGCACGCCGCTGAAGAAGCTCCAGCCGTTCCTGTAGGTGCGCGAGGAGAAGAACTCGAGGCCGCGCCTGGTCTGGTGGCTCTGCTCGTTCTCGAAGAGCGCGAAGATGCGCTCCTCTTCGTCCTCTCCTCCCTGCTCGCGCACCAGCTCGAAGCTGTAGCCATGCCGGGCAAGCCATTTCGCCACGGGTCCCGACGCGTCTTCCAGCTCCGTCTCGCCCGTGATCTGCACGGGGCAGGTGGTCAGCGCCAGGTACAGGGGACGCGGCATGCCGGTGAGCTCGGCGTGCTCCACGTTCTGGTTCATGCGCTCTATGGACCTGAGGAAGGCAATGAGCGCTTCGCCCTCCAGGCGGCGGCCGTCTTCGCCGGTGACGGCGAAGTTCTGGGACACCTTGCCCATGAGGAACTTATTGAGCTCCTCGTCGTCCTTGATGAACTTTTCGAACTTGGCGTTGTGCACGCGGTAGAGGGGGGGCTGGGCGATGTAGACATGGCCTGCTTCGACCAGGGCCGGGTACTGGCGGAAGAAGAAGGTCAAAAGCAGGGTGCGGATGTGGGCGCCGTCCACGTCGGCATCGGTCATGATGACAATCTTGTGGTAGCGCAGCTTGGAGAGGTCCACGTCGTCGCTGCCTATGCCTATGCCCATGGCGGTGATGAGGGACTTGACCTCCTTGTTGGCCAGCATTCTGTCGAGGCGGCAGCGCTCGGTGTTGAGGATCTTGCCGCGCAGCGGAAGTATGGCCTGGTGCTTGGGATCGCGTCCCTGCTTGGCGGAGCCGCCTGCGGAGTCGCCCTCGACGAGGAAGAGCTCCGATTCGGACGGATCCTTGCTCTGGCAGTCGGCAAGCTTGCCGGGCAGGGCGTTGTCGGAGAGGGCGCCCTTGCGGCGGACTATCTCCTTGGCGCGGCGGGCCGCCTCCCTCGCCCTGGAGGCCTCGACGGCCTTGTCCAGGATGAGGCGGACGTACTTGGGATTCTCTTCGAAGTAGCGGGTCAGGCTGTCGTAGACGGCAGACTGCACCACGGACGAGATCTCGGAGTTGCCGAGCTTGGTTTTGGTCTGGCCCTCGAACTGGGGGTTGGACAGCTTGACGGAGATGACGGCAGTCAGGCCCTCGCGCACGTCGTCGCCCGTGAGCTGGCTAGTCTTGAGCTTCTTGATGAGCTCGGCCTGGTTCTTGAGATAGCCGTTGATGGCGCGCGTGAGGCCGATGCGGAAGCCCGAGAGGTGGGTGCCGCCCTCAGCCGTGCGGATGTTGTTGGCAAAGGTGTAGACGGTTTCCTTGTAGCTCGAGGTGTACTGGATGGCGCAGTCCACGGCGACGCTGTCCACCATGGTCTCGATGAGGATGACCGGGTGGAGGGGCTCGTCGCTTTCGTCGAGCTTCTCCACGAATTCCCGCAGGCCGCCTTCGGCGTGAAAGACGTGTGTTTCGTTGATGCGCTCGTCGATGCATTCGATGGTCAGGCCCTTGTTGAGGTAGGCCAGCTCCTCGAAGCGCTTCTTCAGCACGTTGTAGGAGTATTCGGTGACCTCGAAGATCTGGTCGTCAGGCTTGAAGTGCACGGTGGTGCCGTGGTTCGAGCCGCAGTCGCCGATGCACTGCAGCTGGTCCTGCGGCTCGCCCCGGCGGTAGTTCTGGCGGTAGCGCTTGCCTTCCCGGCGCACCGTGACGACGAGCCATTCGGACAGGGCGTTGACGCAGGAGACGCCGACGCCGTGCAGGCCGCCGGACACCTTGTAGCTTGCGTTGTCGAACTTGCCGCCGGCGTGCAGCTTGGTCATGACGACCTGGACGGCGGGCACGCCTTCCTTGGGATGGATGCCGACGGGAATGCCACGGCCATTGTCGCGGACCGTGACGCTGTTGTCGGCGTGGAGCGTGACCGTGATCCGGTCGCAGTAGCCGGCCATGGCCTCGTCGATGGAGTTGTCGACGACTTCGTAGACCAGATGGTGCAGGCCCCTCGTGTCCGTGGAGCCGATGTACATGGCCGGCCTTTTGCGCACTGCCTCCAGGCCTTCGAGGACGGTGATGGACTCCGCCGTGTAGGTGCTGTTGCTGTTCTTCTCAGCCATTCTTAGTTGTCTTCCTCAGAGTAGTAGGTGTCCTCGACGATCTGCACCGGCATGGCGATGACAACGTAGCGGTGGTCGTCGACGGAGCGGAAAAGGCAGGGACCGGCTTCGGAGGCGATTTTCACCTCGATGCTCTCAGCGTCGAGATGCTGCAGGACGTCGAGCAGGCCCCTGGTGATGAAGGCGACGTTCCTGACCGTGCTGTTGACTGTGGCGGGAATGGTTTCCGTGGCCGAGCCCGTCGACTTGTCGCTCGACTGGAGCGTCAGGCTGGCCTCGCCGAGAGAGATGAAGACGCTGTTTTCTTCCTTGGTGTTGAAGATGAGGCTGCGCGAAAGGGCGTTGGACATTTCTTCCTTGGCAACGGAAATGGTCGAGCAGCCGGGCTCGATCTTGCTCAGGAAGAGCGTGTAGTCGGGGTATTCAAACTGCACGAGCGGAATGCTCACCGTGTCGCGTCCGCCGTTGTTGCGGATAAAGAAGCGCTTGCCTGAAAAGTTGAGTTCGATTTCGTCTTCGGAAATGAGCTTTTTGATGTCGTTGAGGTACTTCTTCTGGATGAGCAGGCCTTCGCTGGGAAGCTTGGCGTGCAGGAGATCGTTGGTCTCCTTCACCAGGGCGAACTTGTTGCCGTCAAGGCCGCAGAAGTCGATTTCGCCGTTCTCCTTGGGGCTGACGTAGAGGCAGCCGAGCGGGGAGTCCTCTTCGTCGGAGACGCAGAAGAGAATGCGGTCGATGATGCCGACGAGGATTTCGCCGGACCACACTATGCTCTCGCCTTCGGGGAATTCGGAGAAGTTCTGGAACCAGTCGAGGTTGCTGACGGGCAGCTTGAACATGCGGCTGCCCTGCTTGATGACGAGATTGCTTCCCTTGTCGTCGGTGTACATGCGGATGACGCTCTTGGGCAGGGAGCGGAGCAGCTCGGTGATGGACTTGGACTGGACGCCGATGAGGCCGTCCTCCTCCACTTCGGCGGGATAGATGCCGATGTACTCGGTGCTTGCGTCCGTGGACATGAAGGAGATGGTTTGCCTGTCCTTCTCGGCCCGGATCCACATGGTGCGGAGCATGGCTGCGCCGCTTTTGGTGGGGGTGATGCTGCTGGCCTTCAGGATGCCGTTGATGCAGTGCTCTGTGTTGATGGCTACTTTCATGTCGGGTCTCGCTCTTTCTGTCTTCCTAAACGGTGGTAGATAGCTGGGGGGCTGCGTTTTGTTCCTAACTCGGATAACTGCTTGCTTTGCAACAAGATTTGCTGTTCTTAACCTGGAACGTTCCAGGAACATCGGAACAAGGTCGCGGGGCTTTCCTCGAGAGGCCCCCGAGTTGGGAACGTCTGGCGGCATCTTGTGACAGGCCTGTGGTACCGTCTGGCTGTCGCTATTGTTCGTAACTCGTGTTGAATGCGGAATTTATTGAAAAAATTTTGTTCCTTCATTGCCAATTGGCTGTTCCTTCCTGTTCCCTGTGCTGCCCTGGCAGGCATGTGCGCCTGTTTTCGGGCTGTTAAAACCGATTGACCAGCGGAGCGCGGGAGCAGTCCCGCCGCTGGTCAATGCCGGGCGCAAGCCGGGGGCGGACCAGAGATCCGGCACTGGCACCCTGCTTGTATGCGGAAGATCTATAGTATCACTTTTTCGTCGTGATAACAAGTCGCAACCAGCTGTTTTTATTGACAGAACTAAACAAACGACTGCCCGTGAAAGGGGGTTTCTCCCCTAGACAAGCGCTTGCAGGGAGAATATCCTAATACGTTATGTTAAAAGCACTTCCTTCCTGTCCCGCTGTCCTTGCCCTGGGCATGGCCCTCGTCCTCGCGGCGCCCTCCGGCTCCTTGGCCCGCAGGGCCCAGCGGCCGGGCACGCCCCCGGTGCTGGAGGAGGCGTGGCCCGGCGCGCTGGAGCCCGTGGAGCTTGGCATGCCCGAGTCCGTCGGCCATGCCGGCGTCTTCCGCGATCCCGATGCCGATGCGCCCCTTCCCGGCTACGATCCCTCGCATGCCGATCCCGTGGAGCTCAGTCCCATGGACAACGAGTATCTGCGCCTCGGCAACGACGAGGCTGACGATACGGTGACGGGCCAGGGCGAACAGGGGCGCATCGTCCGCAAGGGCATGCTGCGCGAGGGCGAGGACGCCGAGACCATGTTCATGCACGCCGACAAGGCGAGCGCCAGGCGCTTCCTCAAGGCCGCACGCAGGCTCAATCCCGGCGGCTACGCGCCCGGACGCTTCTACAGCGTCGTGTGCACCGGCAGCGGCAGAGTGCTGCGCTTCGAATACGAGCGCGACGAGAAGAAGCGCCTGGTGGTGGAGGGCAGCGAGCCTGAGGCCAGGCTCGAGGACATCGCCTACGAGGTGCGCCTGACGGGCGTCGTCTGCATCGTGCGCGACGACATCTTCCAGGCTGTGCAGGACGTCAAGGAGTACCCCAAGCTCGCCACCATGCTTTCGGACGTCTTCGGCACCGAGATCAACTTCCTCAAGGACGTCCGCGAGGGCGACTCCTTCGCCATCGTGGTCGAGAAGCGCTACCAGAACGGCAACTTCTACGGCTACGGCCGCATCATCAGCGCCAAGTTCACCTCCAGCGCCAAGGGGGAGACCTACGAAACCTTCCTCTTCCCCGACTCCCAGGGCGGGTCGCAGTACTACAACTACAAGGGTGAAAACACCCGCCGCGCCTACCTCTGCGCTCCGCTCGCCGTGACGCGCATCACCTCCAAGTTCACCATGTCCCGCAAGCATCCCATTCTCGGCTACAGCAGGCCCCATCAGGGCGTGGACTACGCCGCGCCCGTGGGAACGCCCGTGAAGGCCGTCAGCAGCGGCGTCGTCACGGCCAGGGGCTGGGGCGGCCAGGCGGGCAACCGCATCATTCTCAAGCATCCGGACGGCATGGAGTCCCTCTACTCGCACCTTTCCGGCTTTGCCAGGGGCCTGAAGAACGGCACGCACGTGGAGCAGGGACAGGTCATAGGCTACGTGGGCTCCACCGGCCTCTCCACCGGACCGCATCTGGACTTCCGCCTGCGCAGGGGCGACAAGTACTTCGATCCCGCCAAGGCGCTCAACCCGCGCAACGACCCCGTCCGCGTTGCGGACAAGAAGAACTTTGACCGGGTGCGGGATCTCGAAATGGAGTACGTCTCGGGCAGAAAGCCCCTGGCGGAATACGATCCCTCCCTCCTGCGCTAGCCTTGGCGCTGGCGCGCCTCCCCTCCGGCTCCCATCGCTTTTCATTCTATACACGGGGAAATCATGCTCGACCAAATCCGTTCCAACTCCCAGTCCTTCGGCGTCAAGCTGGCCTTCGGCATCATCATCCTGGTCTTCGTGTTCTGGGGCATAGGCAGCCTCACCGACACGGGCTCCATCAACGTCGTGGCCATGGTGAACAACCAGCCCATCACCTTCCAGCAGTTCGAGACGGCCTACCGGCAGGCCGAGGAGCAGGAGAACAGCCAGAATCCCGGCCGGCGCTGGAGCGCCGAGGAGAAGCGGGAACTCGGCAGGAACGTGTTCAGAAGCCTCCTCTTCAAGGAACTGGTGATTCAGGAGGCCCAGAAGAACAATTTCTCCGTTTCCCCGCTGGAGCTGCGCGACTACGTGGAGACCGTGCCCGCCTTCCGCAACGACGCCGGCAAGTTCGATCCCCAGATCTACAAGGACGTTCTCGCAAGGCAGCGCATGACGCCGGCCCAGTTTGAAGACAGCCTGCGACGCGACCTGCTCAGCCAGAAGATGATGGCCTTTGCCATGGGCGGCGTCTGGGCCGATCCCATGGAGGCCCGCAGCCGCTTCAACTTCCTCTACCAGAACAGAACCGTCGAGTACGTGTTTCTGTCCGCCGAGGAGAGCGCAGCCTCCTACAAGCCCGGGCCTGAGGACATGCAGAAGTTCTACGATGCCCACAAGGCCGACTACGCCATTCCGCAGAAGGTTTCCGTCCAGTACATCGCCGTCAATCCCCTGAAGCTCGTGAAGCCCGAGTCCATTGCCGACGAGGAGCTGCGCCGCGACTACGAGGCGCACAAGGCCCGCTTCGAGGAGCCGAAGAAGGTGCTCGCCTCCCATATTCTGGTGCAGCTTGCCCAGGACGCCTCGCCCGAGGAGGTGAAGGAGGCCGAAGCCAAGATAGCCAAGATCCGCGCCGAACTTGATGCCGGCAAGCCTTTTGCCCAGGTCGCCGATGCCTACAATGCGCCCCAGGCGGCCGGCAAGGGCGGCGCCCTCGGCTGGGTTGAGCCCGGCATGACCGTGCCCCCCTTCGAGAAGGCCGCCTTCGAGGCCGAAAAGGGCAAGGTTGCCGGTCCCGTGCGCACGCAGTTCGGCCTCCACCTCATCCTCGTGGAAGACGTCAAGGAGGCGAGAGTGAAGCCCTTCGAGGAAGTGAAGGGCGAAATCGCCTCCCAGCTTGCCACCGCTGCCGGCAAGTCCAAGGTCAGCGACGTGCTCGACTCCCTGCTCGAGGAGAACATTCTTGGCAAGGATCTGGGCGCGGCCGCGAAGAAGTTCGGCCTCGAGGCCGAGACCTCGGCCCTCCTCTCCCGCGATGAGCTGGCTGAAAAGCTTGGCATCAAGGCTGACGGCGTGGAGAGCGTCTTCAAGACCGCCAAGGGAAGCTCCATCGACATTCCGCTCGAGGCGGGCAACGCCTACCTCGTCCTGCGCGTGGCCGATGCCTCGCCCGCGTCCTTCAAGCCCTTCGAGGAAGTGAAGGACGACGTTGCCAGGCGCCTGCGCGAGGAGCAGGGCGCCCAGGCGGCCGGCAAGACCCTCATGCAGGCCCTCAAGGACGTCAAGAACGGAGAGCTGCCTGCCGAATTCAAGGCCAAGGTCAAGACCTCGGCCCCCATGGAGCGCAGCGGCGCCCTGGACGGCTTCGAGCCCGACAAGGAGCTCTCCAAGGCCGTCTTCGCGGCTGAGAAGGGCGTCTGGATTCCCCAGATCTTCAATGTTTCCGGCAAGGCCGGCAAGGGCGTCGCGGCATGCAGGGTGGTCGGCGTGGCCGACCCCGCAGACGAGCGCTGGCAGGGGCTCGACCGCATCATGAACAACATGCTCATGCGCGAGCGCAGCGACGGCTTCTACGGCCTCTTCATCCAGGAGCTTCTCCAGCGCGGCAAGGTGAAGGTCCTCAACCAGAACACCATCGACCGCGTCAACATGTAGGACCGCAGGGAGTAGAAACGCCATGTGCGGCATTATAGGCTATTCCGGTCACCGTCCCGCCGTTCCCGTCGTCATCGAGGGCCTGCACCATCTTGAGTACCGCGGCTACGACTCGGCCGGCGTTGCGTCGGTGCAGTGCAGCGACTTCGAGATAGTCCGCGCCAAGGGCAAGCTTTCCGCCCTTGAGGACGAACTGAGCAGGCGCCCCCCCTCCCACGCCACCACCGGCATGGGGCACACGCGCTGGGCCACCCACGGCGAGCCAGCCGTGCGCAACGCCCATCCGCACGAGAGCAACGACGGCACGCTCGCCATCGTTCACAACGGCATCATCGAGAACTACCTTGAGATCAAGGCGGATCTCGAAGCCAAGGGCTACGTGTTCAGCTCCGAGACAGACACCGAGGTGCTGGTCAACCTGGTGCAGGAATGCCGCAGGTCCGAGCCGGACCTGCTCAAGGCCTTTGCCAAGGCCCTGCGCCTGGCCAAGGGCGCCTACGCCGTCTGCCTCATGAGCCGCGAGAAGCCCGGCGAGTTTCTCGCAGCGCGCATGTCCGCCCCGCTCATCATGGGCATAGGCACGGGCGAATTCTTTGTGGCTTCCGACATTCCGGCCTTCCTGCCCTACACCCGCCAGGTCGTCTTCCTGGAGGACGGGGAGCTTGCCAGGGTGGACTGCCAAGGCTACCAGATCTACGCCATCAAGGACCTGTCTCCCGTGAGCCACGAGGTCATGACCATCGAGTGGGACATGCAGTCTGCCCAGAAGGGCGGCTACCGCCACTTCATGCTCAAGGAGATCTTCGAGCAGCCCCGCGTCGTCGCCGACGGCCTCGCCGGCCGCGTGGCCCGGGGATCCGGCGCGGTGCATCTGCCCGAGCTCGATGCCCTGCCCGTGCCAGAGCGCCTGCACGTCGTTGCCTGCGGCACGTCCTACCATGCCGGCCTCTGGGGACGCTGCCTCATCGAGCAGTGGGCCGGCATCCCCGTGCAGGTGGAGATAGCCTCTGAATTCCGCTACCGGGAAAAGCTTCTGCTGGGGCCCCGCGACATGGTGCTCGTCATCAGCCAGAGCGGCGAGACGGCGGACACCCTGGCCGCGCTGCGCATTGCCAAGGAGCAGGGCGTGCCGCTGCTTGGCCTGTGCAACGTCGTCGGCTCCTCCATCGCCCGCGAGGCGGACTCCGTCGTCTTTACCCAGGCCGGCCCCGAGATCAGCGTTGCCTCCACCAAGGCTATGTGCAGCCAGATGCTCATGCTGGCCCTCATGGCCCTCGCCTGGAGCGCCCGCAAGGGTCTTACGGACGAGGCCTTCAGAGCCGGGATCGTCGATGGCCTGCTCGACTTGCCGAAAAAGCTCGAAGAGGCTCTGCCCGGCATGCACGCCAGGGCGCGCGAGCTCTCCCGCAAGTACTCGGGCGCCAAGAACTTCTTCTACCTCGGCCGCGGGCACTGCTTCCCGCTGGCCCTGGAGGGCGCGCTCAAGCTCAAGGAGCTCTCCTACATCCACGCCGAAGGCTACGCCTCGGGCGAGATGAAGCACGGCCCCATCGCGCTCATCGACCGCAGCTTCCCTACCTTTGCCATCGCCCTGAACGACGACCTGCTCCCCAAGGTCAAGTCCAACATGGTTGAAATTCAAGCCCGCCAGGGACGGGTCATTGCCCTTGCCAACGAGGGCTGCGACCTCGGGGCGGACGACGTCTGGATAGTCCCCGACGCCGGCAAGCCCCTCTCCGCCTTCTTCGTGCTGCCGGCCCTCCAGCTGTTCAGCTACGAGACCTCGGACTACCTGGGCAAGGATGTCGACCAGCCCAGAAACCTGGCCAAGAGCGTTACTGTCGAGTAGCCCGACAGGACAGGCGCCGCTCCTTCCGGCAACAGGGAAGGGGCGGCGCTCTCAGTTTCAGCCTGAACCGCGCGACGGCCTGCTACAGATAGGGCGAGAAAAGCCAGCAGGCGGCGTTGCGCAGCTTTTGCAGGGTGCCGAGGGACTGGAGCTTTTCCAGAGTTATCTCCTCGGCGTCCTCGGTCTTTTCGTCGATGTGGGCCTCGATGCCGCGGGCGAAGGCGGGACTGAAGACTTCCGTGTTCAGCTCGAAGTTGAGGCGCAGGCTTCGTGAGTCGATGTTGGCAGAGCCTATCTGGCAGTAGTAGCCGTCGATGGCCAGCAGCTTGGTGTGGGCGAAGGGCGGCTTCTGGTAGAAGATGCGCACGCCTGCCTGGAGCAGGGTCTCCATGAGGCGCTGGCTCGCCCAGTGGACAAGGGGCATGTTGTTCTTTGCCGGGAGCACCACCCTGACGTCGATTTCCTTTTGTGCGGCGGATCGCAGGGCTGCCATGATCTCGCGCGTGGGCAGGAAGTAGGGCGTCATGATGCGCACGGACTTCTCGGCGCAGGAGATGGTGCCGGCAATGAGGTCGTTGAGGGGATCCGAGCCGCCGCCCGGACCGTCCAGCACGATGCGGCACCAGCACGAGCCGCCGGCGTCGTGGCAGATGAAGGGCAGAGCCTTGTCGTAGGTGCCCGTGACGAAGCCCCAGTCCATGAGGAAGGCCCGGATCAGCTCGCCGGCCACGGGCCCCTGGCAGAGGAAGTGCATGTCCTGGACGAAAGACTTGGGATCCTCCTCCCGCATGACGTGGTAGTCGGCGATGTTCATGCCGCCGGTGAAGCCCGTGTCGTCGCAGACGAGCACCTTGCGGTGGTTGCGCAGGTTGATGGAGAGCCTGGGCGGAACGAGCTGGGGCGGCAGGAAGAAGGCCACCTTGACGCCGGCCTCCTGCAGCTTCCGGGCAGGCGTGGCAAGGGAGTAGGCGCGTCCCACGCCGTCGATGAGCACGCGCACGTCGCAGCCACGGGCGTGGGCTTCCTTCAGGGCCTCCACGAAGCGGTCGGCAATGGCTCCTGAGGTGAAGATGTAGGTTGAGAGAAAGACGTGGCGCTGGGCCTGGCGTATGGCGGAAAGCATGGCCGGATAGGCGGCGTTGCCGTTGACGAGGGGCGTTATGGCATTGCCTCCGGCAACGGGCTGGCCTGTAAGGTGGAGGCCTGGCTTGGCCATGCGCAGGATGCTGGCTGGAAGGTTCTCAAGCTCCGCAAGCCTTGGCGCAGGGTGCGCGTAGCCAGGCTCCCTGGAGGCAATGGCGCGCATGAGCATGGAGGCCCTGCTCTGGGTTCTGCCTATGCCGAAGACGACATAGAGCAGCACGCCGACCACCGGCACCATGAGGCAGATGGCGGACCAGCCGAAGGCGGAGCGCGGATCGCGCTTGGTCATGAGCGCATGGAAAACGGCGCCCCATGCCAGCAGATGAAAGCACAGGACGCCGATCTGAACGGCTATAATGAGCAAGGCTTGCCTACTTGCGAACGGAGAGCAGGTCGATGTCGGTGTTCTTGAGGACGCGCTGGGTGATGGAGCCGAAGACCAGTTCGGAGATGTTCTGCACGCCGTCGGTGAACATGACGATGAGGTCCGCATTCTCTTCGTGGGCGGTCTTGACAATGGTGTCGGCGATGACGCCGTTGCGCACGAGCAGGCTGTACTTGATGTTCTTGGACTCGAGGAAGTCCTTGACCGGCTGCAGGCGGCTCTTGCCGTGCGCCTCGTCCTCTTCCTTCTGCTTCTTGCGGTCTTCGCCGGCTACCAGCTGGGAGCCGGGGGCTTCGACGTGGAGCAGGAGGATTTCGCCGCCTTCGGCCAGCAGGGGCACGGCTTGGGTTGAGGAGCGGATGGCTCTCCAGGCGCCTTCGCGGCCTTCGACGGGAATGAGAATCTTGTTGTACATGGTGTCTCCTTAGCGGTTGATCCGCAGTTCCTGGATGATTCGCTCCACAGCGTCGCAGAGCACGGGGAGCAGATCCTTGACGGCTGCGAAGTCCCTGGAACCGGCCGCCTGGCTGACCAGGAAGGCTATTTTTGACAGCGCCCGCAGCTGCCAGGCCTTGGCGACGCCGGAGATGGCCATGGAGGCTGCTTCGACGGCTGCGAGGTTGCCTGCGGCAAATCCCTGCCTTGCCTTGAGGACGGCCTGGCTGAGTTCCTGAGCCAGAAGGGGGGCGTTTTCGCCGTCATCCCTCGTTAAAGTTTTTTTTTGACCGGCTGGCCAAAATCCATATCAAGGCTGAGCGGGTCGCTGCCTTGAGCGGCCTGGGGGGCCGTGCCGAGAGCGGGGGCTTCGCCGAAGAGGTTGGGAACGGCCTCCCCGGACGAGCCTTGAGCTGTCCGTTCAGGTGCGGCCGCAGGGGAAGGCGTCCTTTCTCCCCGTGCCTGCAGGGCTTCGCAGACGGTGCCGGCAAGGGCCTCCTCGTCAAGCGGAAGCGTCAGCGCGTGGGTGAATCCTGCCTTGGCCAGAGCGTGCCATGTGCTTTCGTCCTGCGTGACGGCCAGAATGGTGGGCAGGGGCAGGCCGCGGAGCCTGCAGGCATTCTTGACGGCATTCAGAGTGCCGGCAAGCTTGGGATCTGCAGATCGTCCCTGCAGGATAAGCATCTCTGCAGGGCTGGTTTCATGCAGGTTGTAGAGGTCGCTGGCCGCCCTGGCAGCCCGCGTCTGGCAGCCCAGACGGGAGAGGACGTTTTCAATTTGTACAGCAATGTTCGGATTGTCGGCAAGCAGTATTGTCTTGAGTCCCGGAACCTTGGCCTGGCCGGAAGGCACGGCCTCCTGTGTCCTGGCACCCTCGCTGGCAGGGCGCTGGGGCGCTGCCTGCGCCGCCTGGGAGATGGCGGGCTGGGGCGCTGGCCTGGGGACAGGCTGGACGGGTGCCTGCGCCCTGGGGGCAGGTTCCGGGCCAGGCTGCGGGGCAGGCTTCAGACCAGGCGCTGTGCCGGGTACCGGGCCGGGTACTGGGGAGGGCTGGGTGGGAGCGCCTGCGGGCACGGCGGAACCGGCCGTCTGGGCAGGCTGGCTCTGGGTGCTGTCGAGGCGCATGGTGAAGGTCACGCTGGTCTCGTCCTGCCGGCTTTCCATGCCGAGGCATCCGCCTGCGGCAACGGCAAGCTCGCGTGCCTGCATCAGGGAGAGCGGATCAGGGATGCCGGCGCCCTTGCCGGAGGCGGCAATGGAGAAGAGCAGTTCGCCTGCGTCCGAAGACCCCGGCATATGCCTGGCGGCACACCTCAGACAGCCCTTCTGCATGGCGCTGGCCGCGGTCTTGAGCAGGCTCTGGAGCACGCGCTCCAGTTCCTTGCCGTAGCCGGTGAAATGCTGGCCAAGCGTGGGGGACATGTACCAGGAAAGCCCCACGCCGTTTTTGGCGCAGACTTCGGTTGCCGCGTCGTGGGCGCGCTGGAGCAGCTTCTGGAGCTCGAAGTCCTGCCTCGTGCGGTCGGAAGCCTTGGCTGCGCTGGCCTTGCCGTCCTTGACGATGCCGGCAATGGCGCCTGCCGAGGAGAGGATGTCGTTGACGCGCTCCCTGGAGCTCGAGGGCAGGTTTTCGGAGGCGAGGGCCGAGGCGCTCTCCATGATGTCCTTGACCGGCGCCTCCAGATAGGGGGCGTAGTGGGCCTTGGGATCCAGAGAGAGTTCTGCCGGCGCCTGGGGGGCGACGGCAGCTGGGCGCTGCGCCGGCGCGCTTGGTGTCGCCGCACTTGGTGCCGCCGCGCTCTGGGAAGGCGTGGCCTGGGCGGGCACGGCGCCTTCCAGATTCAGGTCGAGGCCGCCGGCGCTCCCCTGGCCGTCCTGCGGGGACATGCCGGTCTGGCCGTCCAGCGACAGGAATCCGTCGGTCGTAGCAGCGGCCTGCCCGCGCGGCGCCTGGTCGAGTCTCGGCATGGCCTCCCTGTCCCGGCGTCCGGCGCTTTCAAGCGACGAGGGCTGGGGAAGGCCCATGACCACAAGGGCGCCGAGCGCCGTGCCCCAGAGCGGCAGGGCTGCCAGGAACTGGGGCGGGTAGCCGGACTTCATGCCGACGATGCCGGCGCACACGGCGGCCGGCGGAATGATGGAGCCGAGCAGGAGCCTAAAGGAGCCGGCAAGCCCGCAGAGGCAGGCCGCCAGCGTGGTCGGAATGAAGATGGCAAGGCCCAGAGGCCAGTATTCGGCGTAGCGGGAAATCCAGTGCATGCTGGGCACGAGGGGCAGGAGCACCAGTGCCAGACCCGGCAGGGAGAGGAGCAGGTACTGCCAGTCGAAGAGGCGCGAGTTTTCGCCGCAGCGCATGAGCGTGCGCGCGGCCATGGGGTAGAAGAAAAGGGCCAGTCCCGGCGACACCAGGGCGCAGACGGTCTGCCAGTCCATGGGGCCGTTGACGGTGCGCACGCCAAGCCAGGCCTGGGCCAGGGCGCAGACCAGATAGAGGAAGGCCCAGATGCGCCACAGCCCCTGCTCGCTTAAGGCGCGCAGCAGGCAGATGACGAGGACCACGGCCAGAATGAGCATGGCGCCGGGGCGGTAGTAGCCTTCGAAGGAGGTCGCGGCGTCCTGCGGGGTGCGCAGCATGGGCGCGAACCAGACGCTCGGCATGCTGTCCGTGCGCAGGTAGCAGACGAGGGGCGTGGTGCCGGCTTCGGGCAGGAGCATGACGCCGCGCTTGCCGGGCAGGCTCTCCTTCCACTCGGGAGTGCCGTCGGCGCCGGGCATCGGCGTGTAGAGCACCGCCCTGTCGTGAATGGCGTCGCCAAGGTCAAGCAGGTAGGTCTTGGGCTGGGCGCCCTCGGGCAGCTCCTGCAGGATGAAGCGGAACCACACCGGACCGGAGGAGGCGCCGGCAAATCCCGTCTGGCTTCTCTGCTGCAGGTAGGGCTTGAAGGAGAGCTGTCCCGTGTCTTTGCCCAGATCCTCGAGCGTGGGCGCAGGCTGAGGCTGGGCCGGGGTGGCCGCGGACGCCGGAGCCTGGGGCTTCGGCCGGTCCACCATGGCGGCCTTGGCGATGTCCAGCCTGCCTTCGGGGTCGGGCAGGACAAAGAGGTAGGGCGCAAGGTTGAGGTTCTCGTCCTTGAGCGCGCTCGGCACCATGTTCTGCAGGAAGGGATTGGCACGGGGCATGCCGGGATGAGAGGAAGCAGAGTGGTCAAGCGGGGCAGGCTGTCCCGGCAGCTGGGGGGCGCCGGGGCGCTGGGCGCCTCGCCTGTCGGCATTGAGATCGATGAGGGGAGCCGGCTTCTGCTCGGCTTTGGCCGCCGGAGCGGGCTGGGCCGCCGGCGCCTTGGGGGCTGCCAGCGGAGCCTGCGCCGTCCATGCCGCGCTGAGGAAGGCAAGGAGGCAGAGGCTTTGCCAAAAGAGTTTGAGAGAGCGCATTGCTTGTTGTGTCCCTTGGCGCGCAGGGCGCGCCGTGCAGCAAAAGAGGGAAAGAGGCGTGAAAAAGGGCGTGGGAGGGGAGCGGGGCTAGGGCAGCGACTTCAGGAAGTCGGCAAGCGCCCTTCCGTCGGGCGCCCTGGCGCCGGGGTGCTGCTGGAGCAGGGCTTCAAAGACCCTGCGGCCGCCTTCCTTGTCCTTGAGATCGAAGTAGCGGACCACGCCGGCGTTGAACTGGGCGTTGACGTGGCCGGGAACCTCGGCCAGGGCCCTTTCGAAGGCCTTGACAGCGTCGCCGTAGCGCCCGAGCGCCCTGTACATGATGCCAAGATCGGTCCACACGTCCGCGTTGGCTGGATCGAGAGCGAGGGCCCGTTCATAGACGGAGGCCGCCTCGGCTGGCCGGTCGGCGTCGAAGTAGGCGTTGCCGAGCGCGATGAGGGCGGCCTTGTCGTTGGGGCGGCTGGCAGCCTGGCTTTCCAGAGACGCGATGGGGGAATTGGCGTCGCGGCTGGCCTGCACCTGGGCCTGCTGGGCCTGCAGGGAGTCTCTGGGGGCGGGAGCGGCTGCCTGCCGCGCTGGCGCCGTGCTCTGGTCCATGGCCTGGAAGACAAGCGAGCCGGCGGCAAGGCCGGCAAGGAAGGTGCAGGCAAGGATGAAGGCAAAGGCGCCGCGGCTGAGGCTGACGCTCCCTTTGCCGGCTTTGCCGCCGGCAGAAGCGGGGATGCCAGGTTCGTCGCCCGTCTTGGAGAGGGGGCGCGGAGATGGCTGCTTTGGCATGGAGACTCCGGAACGGCAGGCCGTCGAGTTGAAGCGTTTGTTGAAGTTTTTTTCTACAACCCGCTCTGCAAAGGATCAAGAGCCGCGCGCAGGTCGCGATTCCGGAGCGGACGATCCCGGGCAGGGCCCGAAACCTGCCGGGACCGGGAGAAAAGGGCGGGGCGACGGGGATCCTACGGCCTGGCGCCCTGCTCCTGCGCGAGCTTGGCAAGCTCAGCCTCGACGGTTCTCTTCTGCTCCGCCTCGAGGTCGGGCATCTCGAGCGCACGCTTCCAGTGGGCTTCGGCCTTGGCATTGTCCTTGGCGTAGTAGCGGTAGAGCATGCCAAGGCTGGCGCGCACGGCGGCCTGGTCCTTGATGGCAAGCGAGCGCTCCATGAGTTCGCAGGCCTCCTGCTCCCTGCCCTGCTGGTGCCGCAGGTAGCCAAGCAGATAGGAGGGCATGGGGTTGGCGACGTCGGCGAGCATGGCCCTGTCGAGGAAGCCGGCCGCTGCGTCTGGCTGGCCCTGGGACATGAACTCCTGGGCCAGCTCGAGCAGGGTGTCGGCATTGCCCGGATTCTGCGCAGCTTGCGCCATGAGAGCGGCAATGCGCTCTTTTTCAGGAGAGCTTCCAGCCTGCGCCTGCTGGATCTGGGCCGGCACGCGCTTGGCGATGGAGGGCTGGGTGAAGCGGGCGTAGAGGGCGCAGGCCAGCATGGCGAGCACGCCGGCAAGGAGGAAGGCGATCGTCGCCCGCTCACATCGTCTTGTCATTGCCAAGCTCCTCCAGAAGGGAGATCTTCTTGGACAGGGCGCGCTGGCGCGCTGCGAGGAAGGCGGCGTAGAGGCCGATGCCGGCCCAGACGGCCATGCCGGCGTACATGATCCAGGATTCTGTCATTGCTGTTCTCCGTGCTCTTCCAGCCGGAAGAGCAGCCTGTCGATGCGGAAGGCCTGGTCGAGCTGGGTTTTCCTGAAGAGCAGGAGGCCGAGCCAGAACACGCCCATGGCCAGAGTGCAGAAGACGGCTGCCAGCTTCATCTCGGGCTCGAGCCCGCCGGACTCGCTGGCAAAGACCGCCGGATGGATGGAGCGCCACATGCGCGCCGAAAGGAAGACCAGCGGCACGTCCAGAAAGGCGACGATGCCGACGGCGGAGCGAACGAGGCGCCTGCGCTCGGGCGAGGCGCCGAGGGACTCCAGAATGAGGTAGGCAAGGTAGACAAACCACATGACGAGCGCCGTGGAGAGTCTGGGATCCCAGGTCCACCACACGCCCCAGGCCCGTCTGCCCCAGATCATGCCCGTGGCGAGGCAGAGCGTCGTGAAGAGGACGCCTATCTCGGCGGCAGCCCGCGCCGTCCTGTCGTAGGCCGGATCCTTCTTCGCCAGGCAGGCTATGGAGCAGACAAAGACCACGAAGAAGCTGACAAGTCCCCACCAGGCCAGCGGGAGGTGGATGTAGAAGATCTTCTGTATGGGCCCCATGACCTCTTCGATAGGCGCGTAGGCGAAGACGAGCCACTGCGAGGCAGCCAGGAGGCCTGCGCCGGCGGCCAGGAGCGCAGGCGTCCAGGGGAAGCGGGAGACGCGCATTACTCTTCTCCAGTGTAGATGAAGCGGAAAAGCAGGAGGCCTGCTCCGAGGAAGATGGCGTCGAAGGCGCCGGCAAAGCCGAGCCAGGAGCCGACGCCGCCGGGCGGGACGTCGCCGAAGACGGCCGCAAAGACGGAGATGGCGGAAAGCAGGAGCGGCACCAGCAGGGGAAAGACGAGAAGGCTTAAGAGCGACTCTCTGGCAGCCTGCCCCTGGGCCAGCGCGCCG
This sequence comes from Desulfovibrionaceae bacterium UBA3823, assembly GCA_002369295.1. Taxonomy (GTDB): domain Bacteria; phylum Desulfobacterota; class Desulfovibrionia; order Desulfovibrionales; family Desulfovibrionaceae; genus Desulfovibrio. Next base: position 50,428 of record DFDR01000034.1, on the reverse strand, counting down.
AGCAGGGATCCCAGCGCGGCCAGGCCGGCGTCTGCCAGGACAAGCATGGCGAGGCCTTCGGCAAGAAGGCCGCTGGGCTCCTGGGCGAGAAAGACGGCTGCTGCCGGCAGAAAGACAAGCTGGCTGAGGAAAATGAGGACAAAGCCGGCCAAGGCCTTGCCGAGCCAGACGGCGGCCGGGGGAGCCGGCGCAAGCAGGAGGCCCAGGCGCTGCCCTGCCGTCTCCTCGTAGGCGTAGACGGCGTTGAAGACGAGCACCTGGCAGAAGGCGGAGGCCAGCCAGAAGATAGTGGCCGCCGTCTGCGCGGAGACGCGCTCGCCCGCCTTCTGCGAGAGGGAGAACATGAAGACGAGCAGCAGCCCCAGCAGCAGGGCCTGGACGAGGCCGGCGCTGCGGAAGAGCGTGAGGCGCACGTCCTTCAGCGCCATGGCAAGCGCAAGGCGCGTCATGGCCGCGCCTCCCCCGGCTGGGCGTCCTCCAGTTCAAGGCGCCGTTCCCGGATGCGCCAGACGCAGTCGGCAAGGGCGCGGGCGCGCGCCAGGTTGTGGCTCACGCAGACGACTGTCGCGCCGCGCTTCCTGGCCTCCAGAATCTCTTCCTCGAGCATGGTCTGCGAGGCCTGGTCGAGGCCCGTGCCGGGCTCGTCCAGCAGGAGGACGTCGGGACGCTGGAGCAGGATGCGGGCGAGGCTCAGGCGCTGGGCCATGCCGCGGGAGAAGACGCCGGCCCGCTCGTGGGCGTGCCGGGCGAGGTTGACGTGCTCCAGCATGGCGAGCAGGGCGGCCTCGCCGGCGGGAAGGCCGTGGGCCTTCTGCCAGAAGGCAAGGTTCTCGAGGGCCGTCAGGGCCGGATAGAGAAAGGTCTGGTGGCCGAGGAAGCCTATGGAGGGCTCTGCAGGCGCAAAGGAAACCTTGCCGGAGCTCGGCTGGGAGAGGCCGGCAATGATGCGCAGGAGCGTGGACTTGCCGGCGCCGTTTTCGCCCGTGACGAGCGAGACGGAGCCCTCCCTGAACTCGGCCGTGCAGTCGCGCAGGATCAGGCGCGCGCCGAAGGTCTTGGCAACATGCCTGAGCGCAATCATTGCGCTTCCGCCTTGGACCTGCGCCGGCGAAGGACCAGCAGAGGCATGAGGGAGAGGAGGGCGCCGCCTATCCACAGCCAGTTGACCAGCGGCTCGATGCTGACCTTGGCTATGGCCCTTCCCTGGCCGTCCAGGCCGGAGAGGGAGGCGTAGAGCTCCTCGCCGAGGCTGGGAATGACGTCGACTTCGGTGAAGAACATGCCGCCGAACTTGTCGTAGGCGCGCTTTTCCGGTCTGAGAACGCCAACGGCGCGGCCGTTCTTCCTCACTTCGATTTCGGCCAGCAGGAATTCGTAGCCGGGCTGCCTGCCCTGCTGGAGGCCCTTCAGGACCAGCTCGTAGGAGCCGAGCGTCTGGGGCTCGTTCTGGGCGAAGGCGATGTCTGCCTCGTTCTTGTAGGGGCCTGAGAAGGCGACGCCGAGGACGAAGAGGGCAAGGCCCAGATGGCAGCCAAGCGCGCCGAGGCTGAAGTCGGAGGCAGGCTTGCCGAGCAGCCTGAGGATCAGGAAGAGTCCAAGGCCGGCAATGGACGCCAGGGCAGCGAAGGCCGCCGTCAGGGGATGGGGCTGGGCGTAGCCGAGGAAAGCGCAGAAGCCGGCTGCCGTTGCCGCCAGGACGAGGACGGGAAGGCCCCTTCTGGCGTCGAAGGTCCCCTTCCAGGACAGAAGGGGGCATAGGGCCAGCGCCAGGGCGATGAGCGTTCCCAAAGGCAGGCAGACCTTGTTGTAGAACTTGGCGTCCAGCCCCTGCGGAGCGTCGGTCCAGAGCCTGCTGACAACGGGCCACATGGTGGCGAGCAGGATGACGAAAGCCAGCGCCAGCAGGGTGCAGACGGTGAGCAGGAGCAGGCCTTCCCGGCTTGCCGGACTGGCGAGTCCCCTTCCCCTGCGGGGCGACTGGAAGGCAATCCCTGCGGAGAGCAGGAGCATGGCGCAGATGAAGACGAGCAGGGGCGTGCCCACGGGGCTCTGCCCAAAGGCGTGGACGGAGTCGATGACGCCGCTGCGCACCAGATAGGTGGCGAAGAAGCCGGCGATGGTCGTCAGGCTGATGAGAAAGACGTTGGTGCGGGCCAGCAGCCCTCCGCGGCGCTCCATGGCCAGCGTGTGGAAGGTGGCCGTGGCGACGAGCCAGGGGATGAGGGAGGCGTTTTCGACGGGATCCCAGCCCCAGTAGCCGCCCCAGCCGAGTTCCATGTAGGCCCACCAGCAGCCGAGCAGGATGCCGGCCGTGAGGAAGCTCCAGGCAGCGATGCAGAAGGCCCGGGAGCTGCGGTGCCAGGGCTTTTCGAGGGCGCCCTGCGACGAGCAGGCTATGGCCAGCGCCAGGCAGGAGGGAACGGTGAAGCCGCCGTAGCCGAGGAAGAGCAGGGGCGGATGGATGATCATGCCAGGGTTCTGCAGGAGGGGATTGAGCCCCCTGCCGTCGGCAGGCGCCGGCAGGGTCATGGCGAAGGGATTGCTCCACACCGTGAGGATGAGGGCGAAGAAGGCCATGACAACGTGGAAGAAGGCCCAGAACCAGAGCCTGGTCTCGGGCTGCAGGCTCCTGCAGCTCCGCGTGCAGGCAAAGACGGTGCCCATGGCAGACACGGCGAGGGCCCAGAAGAGCATGGAGCCGGGCTGTCCCGCCCAGAAGGCCGTCAGCCGGTAGAAGAGATCCAGAATGTTGTCCGTGTAGCTCGCCACGTAGTCGAGCCGGTAGTCCTTCCAGTAGAGGGCGTGCAGCAGGAGGGCCGAGGCCAGAAGCAGGCAGGCGGTGACGGCCCAGTGTCCCTTTTCGGCAAGGGAAGCATCCTGGATCTGGCGCTGCCGGATCTGGATGAGAGCCAGGCCCGCGCAGGCAAGAGAGCAGAACTGCGCGGCAAGAAGCAGGGCGTAGGCGAAGAAGTACATGGCGCGTCCTTGGAAATGCCTTGAGAGAAGCCTGTGGAAGAGGCCTGTGGAACTAGAGCTTCTGGCGGTTCTGCTTCTGGTACTTGGAGGGGCACTTCGTCATCAGCGTCTTGGCGCTGAAGGAGCCGTCCTTCTGCATGCCGCCCTCGACGATGACTTCGGCGCCTTCCTTGAAGGTGTCGGGCACCGTGCCGCGGTAGGTCACGGCGAGGGTGACGGCCTTGTCGTCCTTGTCCTCGAGCAGGAAGCGCAGGTCTCCTGCACCGTCGGGACGGGCGAGCCCCTGGGGCGCAACAGTGCCGAAGAGCCGGGCGCTGGCCAGCTTGGCGGGGTCTTGGGCCTTGGCCTCGGCCACGTTGAGGAAGTAGACGCTGTTTTCGGAAAGGCCCGAAAAGACGAGCCAGCCGAGACCTCCGGCAAAGAGGAGGGCTGCAGCGAGATAGATGAAGGTGTTCTTTTTCTGCGCCATGGGGAGACTCGCTTGGTTTGGAGGGGAGGCGCGCAGGCCTAAGCTTATGGATAGTACGCGCCTTGCATGCGCATGACAAGATAGGAATGATTATTGATAAGTCAGACGCCCGGTTTTGTCCAGCCTCCGGGAAGACTGGGAAATGCAGAATGCATCTTTGCGCATTATCGAAAGAAAAATTGAAAAAATGATGATAAACAAAGCATGTGAATTGTATTTTTCTTCACAGCTTTGCTAATTCGACTTTACTCTTTTTTTCACAAGCTTAATGTGACATATTTCACAAAGTGAAAAGTTGTCTGGGGCGTAAAAATGCAAAGTGGCTGAGGCAAATTTTTCTTCCTATAGGCCCCGAGTTTGTGCTATGCGGAGAATAAAGGAGGCGCCACTGCGCCAAAAACGGCGGCATGGCGCCATTGAGGAGGGATTTCGTGTTGAACAAACGGTTTTTGCCAGCGACCATCGCAGCCTGCCTGCTGGGCGCCGTCGGCATCGTGGGCTACCTTGTGCCGGACGATGTCGCGAGCACCCCGCAGAGAGCGGCTCTGCCGAACAGCGGCGGTGCCGTTGTCTTCGAGCACGCGAAGCACGAGAAGCTGGGGCTGAAGTGCGCCCAGTGCCATCATGTCCATGTGGACGCGGCAAAGCAGGCCATTGCCTGCGACGACTGCCACGGGAAGAAGTTCGACGAGGCTTTCGTCAAGGATCACGCCCAGCGCTATGCCAAGGAATTCTGCGCGTCCTGCCACCACTACGAGCCTGGCCAGCACGACTGGGGACACAAGGCCCACAAGGACGACATGGGGCTGGAGTGCACTTCCTGCCACCACAGGGACACCTCCATAGAGGACAAGCCCCAGAACTGCAGCTCCTGTCACGAGGAGGGCAAGGCGCCGTCCAGGGAGAAGCCCGAGGCCGGCATGCCGCCAAGCCTCGCCGATGCCGTGCATGCCAGGTGCGCCGGCTGCCACAAGGAGTGGTTCGGCGGGAACAAGGCGCGCTCCTGCGCCAAGTGCCACAGCGTCAAGGCGCCCGAGGGCGGGCCGGCTCCCCGCCTGCACAAGAACCTGGCCACCATGAAGTGCTCCGGCTGCCACGACAGGGAGCCCGGCAAGCTCATTCCCGGCAGGATGGAAGCAAGCCACAAGCTGTGCATGGACTGCCACGACAGCATGAAGAAGGGCCCCGGCAAGAAGGCCCCCTGCACGCAGTGCCATCTCAAGTAGCCAACCAGGAAGGCTCTGGGAGGGCATCCCTCCTTCGGGCCGCATAGGGACGAATACATGAAAGAACACTTTACAATGCTGACAGACCCGCGGTTCTGCCTCTCCAACGGCGTGACGCAGCGCTTCGGCATGGGGCCCATGCCGAAGACGGTGCGCCTGAACCGCGAGGGCTTTGCCGTGGATGCGGGGATCAAGAAGAAGACGCTGGTCTATCCCTACATGCATCTGGCAACGCATCCGGCGCCGGGCAAGGGCGATCTCTTCTCGCCCATCTACGGCGTGGTGACCGACATCACGGAGCGCAGCGTCTTCGTGGACGCCGTGGAGCCCGACGAGGAGCTGAAAAAGCTCGGCGCGTCCGTCGAGAAGCTCGACCTGCTTTCCCGCGAGGAGCGCGGCGAGGAACTCGTGCCCGTGCTCAAGGGACTCGGCGTCAACACCAAGTCGCTGGGGCAGAAGTGCGAGACCCTCATCGTCAACTGCCTCAACCCCGACCCCGGCGTCACCTGGGCCGAGCCCATGCTGCTCAGCCATACCAAGACCTTCGCCCTCGGCATGGAGATGCTGCGCCGCCTCTCCCCTGCCAAGCGCATCGTCCTGGCCATCCCCAGCAACATGAAGTTCAGGCACCGCGACGTCGACATCGCCCGCGTGCCCTACCACTATCCCGCCAGCGTCAACGCCCTGGTCATCAAGAGCGTCACCGGCAAGGAGAAGCCCGAGGGCGTGGGCATCGTCGGCATCCACAACGTCTGGAGCCTCGGCCGCGTCGCCCTGACGGGCTACCCCCTGGTGGAGACGGTCATTACCATCGGCTCTCTCATCCACAACGGCAACTACATCGTCCGCGACGGCTCCACCATCGGCGAGCTGATCGACTTCGCCAACATCGAGCTGCAGCCCGGCGACACCGTCGTCCGCGGCGGCCCCCTGCGCGGCGAGAGCCTCGACAAGCTGGACCGCAGCATCACCAAGGGCGCCTCGGGCCTCTTCATCGTCGAGAGCGGCACCATTCCGCCCATGGAAGGCCACAGCCCCTGCGTGGCCTGCGGCTCCTGCTCCGCCATCTGCCCTGCGCGCCTGCGTCCCGACATGCTGAGCCGCTACGCCGAGTTCGGCCTCCACGACCGCTGCTACGACGAGTACATCACGAGCTGCCTCGAGTGCGGCCTGTGCGGCTACGTCTGCATTGCCCGCAGGCCGGTGCTCCAGTACATCAGGCTGGCCAAGGAAAAGCTCGGCCTCAAGCTCTTGAAGACGGCCGGCGTCTACGCCGAACGCGTCAGGCAGGGAGAGTAACATGAAAGACGCTACACCAACTCTGCTTCTGAGCATGAGCGCTCCGCCGTACTGGCACTGCGGACGCACCGTGCTCAAAAGAAGCATCGACCAGCTCGTCGCCCTGCTTCCCGCAGCCGCCATGGCCGTCGTGAACTGGGGCCTGCCCGCCCTCAGGGTCATGAGTCTTGCCGTGGCCGTCTGCGTGGCCGTGGAGGCCATCTGCTGCTGGGCCATGGACCGCAAGTCGACCATCGACGACTTCACCGCCGTCGTGGCCGGCCTGCTCTACTCCTTCATGCTGCCTGCCGGCGCTCCCTGGTGGATCGTGGTCGTCGGCGCCGTCAGCGCCATGCTCTTCGGCAAGATGCTCTTCGGCGGCCACGGCAACAATCCGCTCTCCACCCCGCTCATCGGCTGGGCCGTGCTCTTCATCTCCTTCCCGGTCCACATGGATCCCAACATCGTGCAGACGGCGACCTCGTTCATCGACCCGCTGGCAAGGCTCAAGTACTTCGGCGTGGCCGAGGCCAACGCCATCCCCGTGCTCGACCTGCTGCTGGGACGCCAGATCAACGCCCTCGGCGCCGGCCAGGCCGGCGCAATACTGCTCGGCGGCTTCTATCTGCTCGTCAGGGGCCAGATACGCTGGCAGATCGTCATCGGCGTGCTCATCGGCGCAGGCTTCCCCTTTGCCTACCTGCAGATGACGGACCCTGCCGCCAACGCCAGCGCAGTCTTCCACATGTGCTCCGGCTCCATTCTGCTCTGCGCCTTCTTTATGGCCACCGAACCCTGCATCGCGCCCGCGGTCTCCGCAGGCATGCTGTGCTACGGCCTGACCTGCGGGCTGATGATGTTCATCATCCGCCATTTTGGAAGCTACAGCGACGGCGCTCCCTTCGCCGTCCTGGTCACCAGTCTACTTTCGCCGTATTTCGACATGATTCGGCCCAAGCCTTTTGGAGTGAAGTGACATGGCCGGCATACTTAAAATGATTGTGGTGCTCACGGCACTGTGCGGACTGTCCGGCTTCGTCCTCTCCTACCTGAAGACCGTGACGGCCCCCGCCATCGAGGAGCAGGTGCTGCGCAACGTGCAGGGACCGGCCCTCGCCTCGGTCTTCGCCAAGGGCGAGAACAACCCCATTGCGGACCGCCACGTCTTCAAGCTTGAAGACGGCAGGGAGGTTACGGCCTTCCCCAGCAAGCAGGGCGGCAAGCTCGTCGGCGTGGCGCTCGAAGAGCACGGTGCCGGCTACGGCGGTCCCATCGGCGTCATCGTCGGCTTCAACACCGCCAACGACACCCTTGCCGGCATCGGCACGACCCAGCTTTCCGAGACGCCAGGCCTCGGCATGCGCGTGAAGGAGCCCTCCTTCCGCGAACAGTTCGCCGGCGCCAAGCTCCCCGTGAAGCTTTCGGCCCAGGGCGGCTCCATCGACGGCATCTCGGGCGCCACCATTTCGTCCAAGGGCGTCATCGAGGCCGTGGAAAAGGCCGAGGCCCTCTACAAGAAGCTCAAGCCGGAGCTCGTCCAGTTCTGGGGAGGTAAGTAACATGACCTTAATGCAGGAATTCACCAAGGGCCTGTGGAAGGAAATGCCCCCCTTCCGCCTTGTCCTTGGCCTCTGTCCCACGCTGGCCGTCACCACCTCCGCTGAGAACGGCATCGGCATGGGCGTGGCCGTCGTCTTCGTGCTCACCCTGTCCAACATCCTGGTCTCCATGATGCGGCACATCATTCCCAAAGCCGTGCGCATCGCCTGCTTCATCGTCATCGCGGCCTCGCTCGTCGTCTCCCTCGAGCTGCTCATGCAGGCCTACGTCTACTCCCTCTACGAGAAGCTCGGCATCTTCGTTCCGCTCATCGTCGTCAACTGCATCATCCTCGGCCGCGCCGAGGCCTTTGCAGCCAAGAACGGCGTGGCTGCCTCCATCGCCGACGGCCTCGGCATCGGCCTCGGCTTCACCATGGCGCTGACCTTCCTCGGTTCCCTGCGCGAGATCCTCGGCAACGGAACCTGGTTCGGCATGAGCCTCTTCGGCGATGCCTTCGAGCCCTTCCAGATCATGGTCAAGGCGCCGGGCGCCTTCATCTGCCTCGGCCTCATCCTTGCCGGCATGAACTGCATCAACCGCTGGCAGGCCCACCGCACCGGCACCGAGCCGGTGAGCATCGGCTGCCAGGCCTGTGGTGCCAGCTGCAAGTCCTGCCAGCTGCAGATGGCCATGCCCGAAGATGCCAAGAAGGGAGTGTAAGCAATGGATATTCTGGCAATCTTTGTTTCGGCCATCTTCGTCAACAACATCCTGCTGTCCCAGTTCCTCGGCAACTGTCCCTACCTTGGCTGCTCCAGGGAAAAGGGCGTCGCCGTCGGCATGGGCGCGGCCGTCATCTTCGTCACCGTCGTGGCCACCCTCTTCACCTGGCTCATGCAGCACTACGTGCTCGACCCGCTCAAGCTTGGCTACCTGCAGACCATCGTCTTCATCGTGGTCATCGCGGCCCTCGTGCAGTTCGTCGAAATGTTCCTCAAGAAGATGGTGCCCCCGCTCTACCGCTCCCTCGGCATCTACCTTCCCCTCATCACGACCAACTGCGCCGTCATGGGCGTTGCCCTGCTCATGCAGCGCAAGGGCTACGACCTGGTCACCTCGCTCTTGTACGCGGCCGGCTACAGCTCCGGCTTCCTTCTGGCGCTCCTGCTCATGGCGGGCATACGCGAGCGCCTGGACACCTGCCGCCTGCCGAAGACCATGGCCGGAACGCCCATCGCGCTGGTGATGGCCGGCCTCATGTCCCTCGCCTTCATGGCCTTCAAGGGCATGGCCCAGTAACGGGAGGAATCTAGCTATGGTTACCTATTCCATCCTTGCCATGCTTGGCCTCGGCATGGCCGCCGCCGTGCTGCTGGCCGCGGCCTCCAAAGTCTTCGCTGTCAAGGAGAACCCCAAGATAGTCGCCGCCCTCGAGCTCTTGCCCGGCGCCAACTGCGGCGGCTGCGGCTTTGCCGGCTGCGAAGGCTACGCCACCGCCGTCGTCACCAACCCCGACGTGCCGGCCAACCGTTGCTGCGCGTCCTCGTCCGAGGCCATCGTCGCCCTTGCCGAACTCGTGGGCAAGACCGTTGCCGAAGCCGACCCGCTGGTCGCCATGCGGCGCTGCGACGTGTACGCCGGCAACGTGGCCCAGCGCTACGAGTACCAGGGCATTCCGTCCTGCGCCGCGGCCTCCCTGCTGCGCGGCGGCACCAATACCTGCAGCCACTCCTGCCTCGGCTACGGCGACTGCGTGCGCGCCTGCCCCTTCGATGCCATGCACATCGTCGGCGGCCTCGCCTGCGTGGACATCGGCTCCTGCACCGGCTGCGGCACCTGCGTTTCCGCCTGTCCCCGCGGCGTGCTCGAGCTCATTCCGGCCCGCGCCCGCGTCTGCGTGCCCTGCAACTCTAGGGACAAGGCCAAGGCCGTCACGGAAATCTGCGACACCGGCTGCATCAAGTGCGGCCGCTGCGTGCGCACCTGCCCCGCCAAGGCGCTCAGCGTCGTGGACGGGCGCATCGAAATAGACCACAAGCTCTGCCTCTCCTACGGCCGCGACTGCAGAGAGGCCTGCGTTGACGCCTGCAAGCGCCTCATCCTGCGCCGCATCGACCTCCTGAACCAGCGCGTGGAGCAGGCTCCTGCGTCCACGTCCGAGCAGGAAAAGTCCGAGGCGCCGGAAGCTCCCGCAGCCGTCATCCAGCAGGCCCAGGAAGCCACAAAGGAGCAGCCCCATGCCTAAGCGCGCGACCCAACTGAACAGAAGAAGCTTCCTTGCGGGCATGGGCGCCCTGGCCGGCATGGCCGCAGCGCCCTCTGCCGTCCTTGCCCTGGACTCCGCAAAAGAGAGCTACCAGCAGACCGCCCTCTTCATGGGCACGGTCGTGCGCATCGACATTGCCGGCGCGCCCGTTTCCCTTGCCGAGGACGGCGCGGCAAAGGCCTTTGCCGAAGGCCGCCGGCTCGAGGCTGTGCTCACCTGCCACGAGGCCTCGTCCCCTCTGGGCGTGCTCAACAGCCAGGGGTCCCTTGCCGATGTGCCCCGGGAGCTTGGCGCCGTCATGCGCCAGGCAGCCGACATCCATAGCCTCTCCCAGGGCCGCTTCGATCCCACGGTCCTGCCCCTGCTCTCCCTGCTTCGGTCAGCGCGGGAGGAGGGCAGGCGCGTGGAGCCCAAAGAGCTTGCGGAACGCCTCGAGCTCGTCGGCTTCGGTCGCGTGCGGCGCTTTGACGGGCTTGGCATAGAGAGCGGCATGGGCGTGACGCTCGACGGCGTCGCCAAGGGCTACATTGCCCAGGCCATGGCCCGCGTCCTTGCCCAGACTGGCCTTGCCAACTACATGGTCAACGCCGGCGGCGACATCGTGGCCTCTGGCCTCTCCTCCTCAGGCGCTCCTTGGCGCGTTGCCGTGGAGGATCCGCTCCGTGCCGGAGCCTACCCCTGTGCCGTCTCTCTGACGGACAGGAGCCTTGCTACTTCCGGCGTCTACGAGCAGGTCCTGCTCGACGGAAGCCGGAGCCATCTCGTCATCCCTGCCTCCCAGGCCATGGCCGACTGCGTCAGCGCCAGCGTGGCAGCGCCCGACTGCGCCCTTGCAGACGCGCTCGCCACGGCCTTTGCCGTCATGGAACCTGCCAAGGCTGTTCAGCTTGCCGATGCGATTCCGGGCGTGGGATGCCTCCTGCTCCTGCGCAGCGGCGGTTCGCTTGCCTCGAGAGGCTGGAGCGCGTAGCGCCAAAGAGCCATCTCTGGCCATCCAGGCTCCAGCGGGGGACATTCCCCTGCTGGGGCCTTTTGCTTTGGCGGGAGAAAAGCGTACCCAATCTTGAGACAGGCATGGTCCGGCACCCCCGAGCATGCGGCAAGATGGACGGTAGCGACATTGCCGGCTGGCACCGGAAAAAGACGGGCGCCGGAAACCTGTGGTGGTTTGCCGGCGCCTGTCAGGAAAGCGGACTGCGCAGATATGTTACTTCTTCAGCTTGAAGGAGTTAAGGATCTTCTCCATTCCCTCAGTGTCGGTGCCACCCAAGGTGATGGCCGAGAACTTGCCCGCAGCCTCGTTGAAGTTGACGACAATGGTGATCTTGGTGCCATCGGATTCGCCACTAAGCACCCAAGCGTCCCCTTTTTGAGAGGGGGTAAAGCCGGTGGCTTTTGTCAATGCGTCAATGATTTCCTTGGATGATTTGCCACCCGTAGGATGGACGTCTACCTGGAAGCTGGTAGACTGGTCATTCTTGGTTATTTGCACGCCATTCTCTTTTGCCGTTGCCGCCCAGCCTTCAGGCACGTCTACAGTGAAACGCCAGTCTGCAGGGCCGAATTCCTGGACGGCGGCGGAGGCGTTGCCGGCGAAGGCGAGGCAGGCGGCGCAGAGGAGGGAGGCAAGAATCTTTTTCATATTATTCTCCTTGCTGTTGGCAGAGTTGATGTGCGGTGGAACGTCGTCTGCCTATCTCGCGAGCGTCCCTGCTACATAATAAAAAGCGCTACTTCTGATGTTGAAGTAGCGCTTCGAAGCTATGCTTCGCCGGACAGTTCGGGAGATCTGCCGGCATAGGGCGTGGACCTACTTCTTCTCATCGAGCGTATCGATGAAGGAGGCACCCTTCTGCAGATCGCCAGTAATGGAGATGCAGACGAACTTGTCGCCCTCAACGGAAACGGAGATCATGGTTGCCTTGCCCTGGATGGTGCCCTGCACAGTGTAGTTGTCGGCATTCTTGCTGACTTCCTTGGCATCTTTCATGCCAGCCTGTTCGGCAACGGCTTTGCAGAGGGTTTCGGCATTGGCGCCGCCGTTCTTGTCGACGGCAACGACGACATTGCAGGTTTTGTCGGCGCTGAGGAAGGAGGCACCGTTCGGAGTTGCGGTGGGGGTCCAGTCCTTGACGTCGATAGTGAAGCGGGCGAAGTCGGGGCCGAATTCCTGGACGGCGGCGGAGGCGTTGCCGGCGAAGGCGAGGCAGGCGGCGCAGAGGAGGGAGGCAAGAATCTTTTTCATGGGAGTTTCCTTTGCCCGTAGGCAGTGAAGAATTTGGGATTGTTATGGAAAGGCGCGGAAAATATTATGTCCGCTTCGTTCTAGTGTGCACGAGATCAGTTGCAGTTGCAAGGAGACTACTGGAGATTGGCAGTGCCGTCGCCCTTGAGGGTGATCTTGGTAACGCCGCTGAGGTCGAGGTTCTGCCAGTTCACCTGGGCGCCTTCGTTATCGACGGCAATGAGTTCCCAGCCCTTGTCGTCACCCTGGATGTCGACAGTGAGGGACTCGCCACTTTCGAGCACTTCCTGGCCAAGGAGATCCTGGGCAGGGCCGCTGGCATTGGAATCGACGAGGCCAAGCTGCTTGATGGTGAAGTCGCATCCGTTGACAATGGCGATTTCTCTGGCGCTTGAAGATACGACGCCGAAGCAGAGGACAAGGAGAGCGGTAAGAAGAAGGGTGCGAAGCTTCATTGATCTACCTTTTAATAAGGTTATATTTATGGGATGCTGAGTCTGCAGGAAAGAAGTCCCCAGTATTGCATGCGTTCAATGAACTTGGCTAAGGACGAATGGAGCTATTCCGAAGGCAGAGCGTCTATGGCTTCCCTAATTGTCTTGTCGGGGTTCTTAGCGCAAAATTCGCCCATATGCTCGCCGAGCTTTTTCGTCCACTCATCGCTTATAACGGTATTGTCAGATTCAGCGCTGAGATAGCCATCAATCCACATCATCAGGAGTGGCATATCGTTTTGGTCAGAAATAAGCTCTTTACATGTTGTTTTCATTACGTCCTTCGTTTCAGCCTGAGCCGCTAGAGGGACAGAGAGTAGAAATGAAGCAATAATAGCACCAAAGATATAGTTTTTCATGATGTCAATCTCCATAAAAATAATAATATAGGATATTACTTTACGTTATTATTTAACAGAACTAAGAACGGTTTCACTTGGATTTTTGGTGCAATATTCAGAAACATGCTTCACTAATTTTTGCATCCATTCTTGATCCATGAGCGTATTGTTCTTTTTTTGGCTCAGGTAGCCGTCAAGCCAGAAGATCATAAGAACTCTTTCTTTATCACCCATCTTCATGAGTTGTTCGCATTTGATCTCGCCCATGTCGAGATCTTCGGCATGGGAGGCGACAGGCAGAGACAGGCTCATGAGACCGGCACAGAGAAGGGCAAAAAGCATTTTTTTCATTTTCGGGCACCTTTGCTGAAGGTAAGGGTTGCAGTGTTGCGGGCGAATCTGCCTGCGATGGCGGAACCGCTATGGTTAAGCGCAAGTATCAAGACTTTCGGGAGAGATCAATCACCGTGAGGGGTGAAGTTGTTCTTGATGAGGGTATTGGATGGCTTTTTCAGTGCATTTTGCTCCTCTCCTGTCGTTTGTGCCAGTCCAGACATCGGCTTGAGGATGCTTGAACGGCTGTCCTGAAGGCTGTGCCGGTTGCAGGCGCGCGGCGGACCGCCGTCTTGACAGAGGAAGGAGAGGGAATCGCGCAATGGAAATCGCGCAAGCGCCTGTCACCCGTGTCGCCACCTTGCCATGGCCTGAACGGTTCTTCGTCCTCCTTACTGATGAAATACGCTGTTTTTTTTTCACAAGGCATCGCCTAAAAGGGTGATTGGGCTGGTTTTTGGCATGGTCGTTCACTTTTGCGCGATTTAGCTGTAGAGTCGTGGCGTTAGCATGGAGGGGATATGGCTGTTTCCGGCACCGATAGTTCGAGCGCGCTCCCGGCTCTTGGCGCCACGGCGTGCCTGTTAGCCGCAGCCTACCTCTGCTTCATCGAGGGCAGAGGGGTGGACGAACTTCCTTTCGCCCTGCCTGTCGCGCTCGCCCTGATGCTTGCCGGACTGCTTGCCGGCGGATGGCTCTTCGGGTTTCGGACTGTCAGAAGCATCGGCGCCCTGTCCCTGTTCGCGCCGAGCCTGTCTTCCGCCCTGCTCTGGGCTGGTGCTGGATGGCTCGGCCTGGAGCAGCTGGCCTATGGGGCCTGCTTTGCCGGTACCATGTCTCTTCCGCCTGTCATGAGTCTGCTCTACAGGCAGAGCCGCACTCCCGGACTGCACTTTGGCGTTGCCATGGCCATGGCCAGCTTCTTTTGGCTCTTCCTCTACTTTCTGCCGCAAAGCCCCTCAGACGACTCTGTCATGTACGCCCTCGCAGGCCTCGAGGCCTTAGGCGGCCTTTTTGCCGTCTGGGCCTTCAAGGGGGGCAGGCCCTCTGATGAGGAGGGGGACGAGCCCGAGCATGCCGTGCGCCAGCGCATGGAGTCCCTCCGCTACCTGACTGCCCTGGCAGCCGTCTACTTCCTCCTCAGCGCCTTCATCGACATCGCCTTCTACCGCATCCATACGACAGCCTTTCCCGTGCCGGCGCACGTGCATCTCTACACCTGGGGCGCCTATCCGCTGACAGGCCTGTTTATCGACAGGCAAGGCTGCGACGTACGCCTGCTCCTCGTCGGCGTTGCCGTCGTTTTTCTGGCGCCCTTTCTGGTCGTGTTCAGCGACGACTCGGTCTTTTTCTGGGCGCTGTACACGCTTAACATCGTGTGCCGGGGCGTCGTTCTGCTCTATCTGCTCCTCGTCTTCGGCCGCATAGGCCGTCGCTTCGACCGCCTGGGCCTTGCCATGGCAATGCCCCTTGTCGCCGCTTTCGCGGCCTGGCTCGGCATGCTCCTCCTCATCGAGCGCGTTCCCGGCGTTATGCCCGTGATGCTCATCTGCCTCGTCTTTTCAGCTTCCTTTAGCTATATCAGCGCGAAGATACAGTATGCGCTGACGCTTTCGGGCATCGGGGCCGAAGAGGCCGAGCCCGGTGAAGAAGCCGGGCGCGGCGGTCCGGCCCAGCAGGCTGTCAAGGACGAGGCCGGCACGGCATCGAGGGCGCTTGCCCTGTTCTCGTCGAAGTACGGTCTCTCGGCCCGCGAGCAGTCGGTGCTCCTGCTCCTGACCGAAGGCGCGGACACGGCTTCCATCTGCCAGGGGCTCTGCATCTCGGAGAACACTCTCAAGACGCACGTGCGGCAGATTCTGCGCAAGACCGAGGCGCGCAACAGGGTTGCGCTCGTGGCCCGCTACTTCAGCGAGCAGCGGAAGTTCTACGAGCAGGACGGGGCTGAAAAATCGGCATAATCTGCCCTTCGACGTAGGCGACGTCCTTGATGTCGGGACGCAGGCGCCTGATCACCTTGCAGGCTTGTATGGAGCGCACACCCTGCAGGGAGACGACGAGGACGGGCCGTCCGGAAGGAAGCTTCGGCGCCAGCCTGGCAAGCGCAAAAAGCGGCGCGTTGACGGAGCCGCGCAGGTGCCTGTCCTTGAATTCGTGGGAGGTGCGCACATCGACAATGAGCAGGGACGGCGTGTCCCTGATGTACGCCCAGGCTTCCTCCACGCTGAGCTTCTCGTAGCTTGCCGAAGGGCGGGCCGGCCTGCCGAAGAGCTCGTAGGCGGCTCCTTCGGCAAGGCACAAGAGGGCTATGGCGACCGCAAGCGCTCCTGTGCGCCGTGTCCAGAATGCTGCCATGGCTCTCCTCCCGTGTCGTGGCGTCTGCGCCACTATCCCGCAACCATAGGCCGGGGTCAAACGGTAGGCGCGCAAAATGAGGGCAAACTGCCGGAAAGAGCCCGGCTTGGGGCGAAATTCACCCTCTTGGGGGATGAAGAGTATCCCGGAAGCATATACAGTGCGCCTGTTCATCCTGCCACCGGCGCAGCTCACCGCGCTGCCGGGGGCGACCTCAAGGGGGGGGTACGTGAAACGTCTGCTCTGCCTGCTGATTCTTGCGCTCCTTGCGCTCCCTGCGCCTGCCTGCGCTGAGACCTGGGCCATCTATTTTTATCTGTGCGGAAGCGATCTGGAGTCGAAGCACGGCGTGGCTTCGCGGGATCTCAAAGAGATTACGGAGACCGCTATGCCATCCAACGTGACCTTCATCGTGGAGACTGGCGGCGCGAAAAAGTGGAAGTTCCCGGGCGTCCAGCACAACAAGCTGCAGCGCTGGAAGATCGAGAACGGAAAGATGAAGCTGCTGGAGAGCCTGCCGAAGGCCAGCATGGCAGCGAAGGAGACGCTTGCCTCCTTCGTCAAGTTCTGCACGCAGAACTATCCGGCTGACCATCAGGTGCTCATCATGTGGGATCATGGCGGAGGCAGCGCGCTTGGCATGTTCAACGACGAGCTCTACGGCGATGCCAGCATGAGCCTGAAGGAGATGCGCGAGACCTTCGCCTCGGTCTTCGGCGCAAAGCCATCGAAGAAGCCTTTCGACATCGTTGGCTTCGATGCTTGCCTCATGGCCACCTTCGACACGGCCTGTGCCATGGAGCCCTTCGCCAAGTATCTGGTGGCCTCGGAGAACACGGAGCCCGGCAACGGCTGGGGCTACGATCACCTTTTTGACGCCATGCGCAACAAAGCGCCGGCCGATGCGCAGGAGTGCGGCAGGATGCTCTGCGACGGCTTCATGGATGGCTGCAGGGAATACGAAACGGACCGGGACGCAACGCTGTCGCTTGTCGATCTCAGCAAAATTTCCGACCTGAAGGTGTTCTACCACATGCTCGGCATGGAGGCCGTTGCCTACGCAGTGGACCACGAGAACTTTGCACAAACCTATGCCCGCCTGGCCAAGCAAGCGGAGAACTATGTCAACTCCAAGTCCGAAGGCTATTCGAACATGGTCGATATGGGGACCTTCTACTCCAAGATGAAGGAGCACCTGCCGGAATTCACCGGTCCGTTCCTTGAGCAGCTGGACAGGGCCGTTGTCTACAAGGTGCACGGCAGATCCAGAAATCCTTCAGGCCTTTCCTGCTACTATCCCTACGACACGAGCCGATCCAAGTTCAACGCCATGATGGAGTCTGGGGTCGTGACGCCTTTTCTGCTGATGGCCGGCCTGAAGCTGGGCTATCTCAACGAGGAGACGGTGATACGGCGTCTTGAGGGCATAGTGGAGGAGATATCCCATTACGAGAAGGAGCAGGAAAGCCCGCAGGAAGGCGCCGTCGCCCAGCCGGCCACGCCCGCCCCGCAGGGGCCTTCGGGCGGCCAGACTCCCTTTGTGCCGCAGGTGCCTGTCATTGCCCCGGCACCGTCCTCCAGCCATGACGGGGGCGTGACAGCCGCGGCCGGCTCCCTCGGCGTCATCCTTGGTCGGGCTGGTTCCGCCGGAGACGGGGGCGTGGCAGCCGCGGCCGGCGCCGTCGGCACCCTCCTGGCTCGCGTTGCTCCCGAAGGCGGAGGCGCTTCCATCGAGCGCATCGCCACATTGCTTTCCGGGTTCAACGTCAAGCCGACCGAAATTCTGGACATGGACAAGCTTGAGGACTTCGAGGTCAGCGTCAACGACGACGGCGACGCCGTGCTCGATCTTGGCGCCGACATCGCCCAGAAGCTGGAGAGCGTCCACTTCCGCCTCTGCTACTACGACGAAAAGAAAGACATCATCCTGTATCTCGGCTCGGACGCCGACATGGATGCCGACTGGGAAAAGGGCGTGTTCAAGGACAATTTCCGCAACGTGTGGCCCGCGCTCAATGGCCATCTTGTCTTTATGGAGATCACCGAGGAGGGCAAGCACGTCAACCGCTACATGGTGCCCATTCTGCTCAACGGCAAGCGCTGCAACCTTGTCGTCGACTACGACTTTGACAAATCGGCCTATGAAATCATCGGCGTGCGTCCCGCGTCCGAACAGAATGGCGTGCTGGTCGAGCGCGCCCTTCTCCAGCTGAAGAAGGGCGACCGAGTCCAGACCCTTCTGCAGAAGACGAGCATCGAAAAGGACGACGACTTCGAGGAAGTGCCCGTGGACGAGTTCATCCTCGGCGACAAGGTCAATATCAAGGACGAGGACATGGGCGACGGCAAGTTCATGTTTCTGTTTGAAATGACGAATCTCAAGCAGGAGAGCGCCACGTCCCAGGTTGTCCACTTTGAGGTCAAGCACGGCAAAATCACAACAGAAGTGCTGGACTAGGGAAGCGCTGATTAAAGGCATCTTTCAGCGACAAGGCCGAACTAACCCATTGAATTATCGAAGGGTTGTTGAGCCGATGCTGAATTAATCAGCGTATCCCTAGGATCCAGCGCTGGGAGGTATACGAGTGCATACATTCAGCAAACTGGCCCTGCTGTGCGCAGGGCTCATGCTGGCGGGTCAGGCCGTGGCCGCGACTCCGCAGTTTGGCAGGGACGCTTCCATGAAGGATGCGACCAAGGCAAGCATGGAGAAGAACCGGCAGGAGACCGCCGTGCTCGACTTCGGGCCACAGGACGACTTTGCCGATGCCGAGCGCGGCTTCATCGCGCCCCTCCTGAACGGAGGCAAGGTCGTCGACAAGAATGGCAAGGTGGTCTGGGACTTGGCTGCCTGGGACTTCGACAAGCAGGGCAAGGACATGACGAGCGCTTCCCAGGCGCCCGCCACCGTCAATCCCAGCCTGTGGCGCCAGTACAAGCTCAACATGAAGTCCGGCCTCTTCAAGGTAACGGACCGCATCTACCAGGTCAGGGGCGCCGACATATCCAACCTGACCGTCATTGAGGGCGACACCGGCCTCATCGTCGCCGACCCCCTCATTTCCGAGGAGTGCGCCAAGGCCGCCCTCGACCTCTACTACGCCCACCGTCCCAAGAAGCCCGTCAAGTACGTCATCTACTCGCACAGCCACATCGACCACTACGGCGGCGTCAAGGGCATCGTCTCGCCCGAGGACGTCAAGGCGGGCAAGGTCCAGATCGTGGCGCCCGAAGGCTTCATGCAGGCCGCCATGTCGGAGAACGTCAATGCCGGCGTCGCCATGGGCCGCCGCGCGCACTACATGTACGGCGACTACCTCAAGCCCGGCCCCAAGGGCCACGTGGGCACGGGTCTCGGCATCATGAACTCCCTCGGCACCACCGGCATCATCCCGCCCACCATCGTCATTGAGAAGGACGGCCAGACCGTCAGCATGGACGGCCTCGACTTCGTCTTCCTGCTGGCCCCCAACACCGAAGCGCCGGCGGAGATGCACTGGTACATTCCTGCGCTCAAGGCCCTGACTTGCGCGGAGAACTGCTGCCACACCATGCACAACCTCTACACCCTCAGGGGTGCCAAGCTGCGCGATCCCCTGAGCTGGAGCCGCAGCATCGACAAGACCATAGCCGCCTTCGGCGCCGAGGCCGAAGTCATGTACGGCATGCACCACTGGCCCGTCTGGGGCAGCGAGCGGGTCAACAAGATGCTGCACATGACGAGCGATCTCTACCGCTACATCAACGATCAGGTCCTCCATCTCGCCAACCAGGGCAAGACCATGATCGAGATAGCCGAGGAGTTCAGGCTCCCGAAGGAGTTGGCCAAGTTCTTCGCCCTGCGCGGCTACTACGGCTCCCTGAACCACAACGTCAAGGCCGTGTACAACTTCTACCTCGGCTGGTTCGACGGCAATCCCGCCCATCTGCACGTCCTCACCCCCGAAGCCTCGGCAAAGAAGTACGTCGAGTACATGGGCGGCGCCAAGAACGTCATCAAGCGGGCCCGCGAGGACATGGCCAGAGGCGAGTACCGCTGGGTGGCTCAGGTGCTCGACCATGTCGTCTTCGCCGATCCCTCCAACAAGGAGGCCCGGCTGCTCGAGGCCGACGCCCTGGAGCAGCTCGGCTACCAGGCCGAAAGTGGCCCGTGGCGCAACTTCTACCTCTCCGGCGCCATGGATCTGCGCACCATGGGGGCGACTGCCAAGGCACCTGTCGGCGGCGCGGCGGGCCGTGCCGGCATGCCGGCAGACCTCTACTTCGGCTGGCTCGGCATCCGCCTCGACAGCGCCCGCGCGGAGGGCAGGAACGACCGCGTGCTGCTGAAGCTCGGCGAGGAAGGTACCTGGGTGCTGGAGCTTGCCAACAGCGTGCTGCACGCAGCGAAGGCCAAGGACGGCGCGTCCGCTGATGCAGGCGTCACCCTCGAAGGATCCTTGCCGCTGGTGCAGGGCGTGCTCGAGGGCGTCCTTCCCCTGGACAAGGCGAAGGAAAAGGGACTCAAGATTTCGGACGAGGCCAAGCTTGCCAGCTTCGCTGCCCTGTTCGACAAGTTCTCTCTCACCTTCAATCTCGTTGAGCCCTAGGAATTGTTCTTCAAGATCTTCAAGGCGTCTCGGTGCGCCGGTTTTTGCCGGCGCGCCGGCGCCTTGTGCGATGCCGGGGAGCCTGGGGTGGCTGCCGTCTCCGGACCTGAACCGTGCAGGCAGGCTATAAAAAAGTTAGACTGCCGGAACTTCCCTGTGTATTCTGAAAGAGCATTCGTCCCTACCCATCTCTAACTCAAGGAGACTGCCATGGCTTTTGAAGTCTTTATGGATGCACCTGCCCTTCCTCTGAGCAGCGCTGACGTGAAATTCGTTGTTCGTGAAGACGGCGAGAAGATAGGCGAGCTCCAGATTTCCAAGGGTGCCGTTGAGTGGTTCCCCAGAGGCGCCGCCGAAGGCTACGACATTGGCTGGAAGAAGCTCGGCGAGCTCATCGTCGCCAACGGCCAGCTGGGCGCCAAGCGCTAGCGCGTCCTGCGCCGTCCCAGACTCTGGGGCGGATCAGCTTTTCTGCCGGAGCGGCAGGCGGAGGGAAGATCCTTCAGCCTGCCGCTCCGTCTGCTTCTGCCCGCTAGATTTCCGGCAGGAGCCCGTTCCTATCCTTGGCTGAGGCGTCGCCGGGACGGGGAGCCGGTTCAGCCGGGGGCTCCCCGCCGCTTCCGTCGCCGGAGCCTTCGCCGTGCTCCTCCTTGAGCCCGAACCACCACACGTAGAGGGCGGGCAGGAAGAGGAGCGTGAGTACCGTTGCCACGGCGAGCCCGCCCATGATGGCATTGGCCATGGGGCCCCAGAAGACGGTGGGTGCGATGGGGAGCATGCCGAGCATGGCGGCCACGGCCGTGAGCATGATGGGCCTGCAGCGCACGGTGGCCGCCTCCACCAGGGCGTCCCATTCGGAGACGCCAGGCTTCTTCTCGACGCCTATCTGGTGCACGAGAATGACCGAGTTGCGGATGATCATGCCGATGAGCGCCACGATGCCGAGCAGCGCCACGAAGCCCATGGGATTGCCCGAGATGCCGAGCCCCAGCACCACGCCGATGAGGCCTGCCGGCGCGACCGCGACGACGAGGAAGAGGTGCCTGAAGTCCTGCAGCTGGATCATGAGGACAACGAGCATGAGCATGATCATGTAGGGAATGGTGGCCATGACCGAGGCCGAGGACTTGGCGCTCTCCTCAGTGCTGCCGGCAGGGTCGATGCGGTAGCCCTGCGGGAGGGTCCTGGCGTAGTCCGCAAGCTTCTTCCCGATGCGGGCGGCCGCAACCTCGCCGAGGACGCCGGGCAGCACCTGTGACTTGATGGTGACGGTGGGCCTGCGGTCGCGCGACCACACCAGCGGGTAGTCCTGCACGTAGGCAGCCTCCGCGATGACGCTCATCGGCACGGAGGTGCCGTCCTTGAGCTGGATGTCCAGGTTGCGCACGGCTTCGATGCTGGTCCGGGTGTCCTTGTCTGCGCGGAAGACGACATCGACAAGGTAGATGTCGTCGCGCACCTTGGTGACGGAAGCGCCGGTGACGGCTGCATAGGCGAGCTGGGCCGCGGCCGAGCTCGACAGACCGAGGCGCCGTGCCTCCTCCTGACGGATCTTGAGCACGAGCTTGCGCTGCTTTTCGCCCCAGTCGAAGCAGGTTTGGGAGATGTCGGCATCCCGGCGCACGATGTCCGCCGCCGTGCGTGCGTACTCCTGGACCTTGTCCGCATCGGGACCGGTGAGCCTGAACTGCACGGGCCAGCCCACGGGCGGCCCCAGCTCCAGCGTGGACACCCGGCACACCGCTTCCGGGAATTCCCGGCCGAGGCGTTCGTTGAGCCTTGCGATGACGCGCTCGCGCTCCTCGTCGCCCTTGGTGACGATGACGGTCTGGGCGAAGAAGTCGTTGGCCAGCTGCTGGTCAAGGGGCAGGTAGAAGCGGATGGCGCCCTGGCCCACGTAGGAGGACCAGTGGTCCACGTCCCTGTCTTCGGCCAGAATCTGGTCCACGCGCCTGGAGACGCGGTCTGCGTCGAAGATGGAAGCGTTCTGGGCCAGCGTCATGTCCACGAGCACTTCGGGCCTGGTCGAGTGCGGGAAAAACTGCTGGGGAAGCCAGGTGAAGGCCTTCACGGAGAGGGCAAAGAGCACAATGGTGCCGATGACCGTTGTCCTGCTGTGCCGCATGCACCAGAGCAGCATGGCGTGGAAGGCCCTGGCGCCGCGGCCGGGTCCCTTGTGCGCGGCCTGCATGCGCTCGCTCAGGACCCGCATGCCGATGGCAGGGGCGAAAAGCACGGCCACGAACCAGGAGACCACGAGGGCCATGGCAACGACGGCGAAGAGGGAAAAGCAGTATTCGCCGGCCATGCTCTTGGACATGCCGATGGGGATGAAGCCGATGATGGTGACGAGCGTTCCCGTCAGCATGGGGAAGGCCGTGTTGGTATAGGCGTAGGTGGCGGCGCTCTCCTTGTCCCAGCCATGCTCGAGCCGGCTCACCATGCTCTCCACGGTGATCATGGCATCGTCCACCAGCAGGCCAAGGGAGATGATGAGGGCGCCCAGGGACACGCGCTGCAGGTCGATGCCGAAGAACTGCATGCCAAGGAAGACGAAGGCCAGCACAAAGGGGATGGAGAAGGCGACCACAGTGCCGGCCCGCATGCCGAGGCTGAGGAAGCTTATGCCGAGGACGATGGCCACGGCTTCAAAGAGGGCTTCCGTGAACTCGGAGACCGCATCGCGCACCACTTCGGGCTGGTTGGCCACGAGACGGGCTTCGATGCCGGCGGGGAGCTCCTGGACGAGGCGTGTCATGAGCGCCTCCAGCTCGCCCTGCAGCTGGAGGATGTTGCCGCCCTTCGCCATGTTGACGGCAAGGCCGATGGCGTCTTTGCCGTTGACTCGGAAGAGGGGGGAGGGCGGATCGTCGTAGCCTCGGTAGACATGGGCGATGTCGCCGAGGCGTATCTTTTTGCCGCCTGCGGCGTAGATGGTGACGTCGGCAAGCTCCTCTGCCGTGAGGATGCGGCCCGTGCTCTCGACGAGGATGCGCTCGCGCTCCGTCTGCATGGTGCCGCCCGGCATGAGGGCGTTCTGCCGCTTCACGGCCTCCATCACCTCCTGCTGGCTGACGCCGAACTTGGCGAGGATGCGGGGCGAGCACTCCACGTAGAGCTTTTCCTCCTGCAGCCCCAGAAGTTCCACCTTGCCGACGCTCCTGATGCGCAGAACCTCGGTGCGGATGTTCTCCACGTAGTCCCGAAGCTCCCTGTGCGTGAAGCCGTCTGCCGTGAAGCCGTAGATGATGCCGTAGGTGTCGCCGAACTCGTCGTTGAAGAAGGGGCCGACGGTCTCCTCCGGCAGGGCGTGGCGTATGTCAGCCACCTTTTTGCGCACCTGGTACCAGATGTCGGGCACCTCGCCCTT
Organism: Desulfovibrionaceae bacterium UBA3823; assembly: GCA_002369295.1. Lineage (GTDB taxonomy): Bacteria > Desulfobacterota > Desulfovibrionia > Desulfovibrionales > Desulfovibrionaceae > Desulfovibrio. The sequence continues at coordinate 26,944 of DFDR01000034.1, read as the reverse complement.
GGGCGTCGAGTCCTGCAGGTAGACGAAGATGGTGCTTTCGCCGGGCTTGGTGTAGCTCTTGAGGTAGTCGAGGCGGGGCGTTTCCTGCAGCTTGCGCTCGATGCGGTCCGTGAGCTGCTTGCGGGTTTCTTCGATGTCGGCGCCGGGAAGGTAGGCTTGGACCACCATGGCCTTGATGGTGAAGGGCGGATCCTCGTCCTGTCCCAGCGCGAAGTAGGCTCGCAAGCCCGCCAGCGCCACGAAGATCATGAAGAAGAGCATGAGCGGGCGGTGGTGGATCGCCCATTCGGAGAGGTTAATCCTTCCCATGGCCGTCCTCGCTTTTGCCAGTGCGCTGCAGGGGCGGAACTGCCTCGACGCGCTGCCCTTCCAGCAGCGCCTGCCCGCCTTCCGTCACGAAGACGTCGCCCTTTTCCAGACCCGAGGCAACGACAACCCTGTCCTCCTCGTAGCGCAGCACCTTGATTTCGCGCAGAGAAACCGTCTTGTCGCCGCCCACTATCCATACGGCGGCCCTGCCGCCCCGGCTTGCCAGGGCCTGCGCGGGGATGGCAAAGCTTGTCTGGTTCCGGCGCGGGAAGCTGCCGGCAATGGTGCTTCCGAGCAGCATTGCCCGAGGCGGATCGATGAGCCTCGCCTTGACCCGGTGGCTGCGCAGGACGCCCGCCTCGGGGGCTATTTCATGGATCCTTGCCTTGGCGCAGACGTCCTTCCGGTCCGCCATGCGGACCTCGATTTCCTGACCCGTGGCGAGCCCTTCCATGAGGGTGGCGGAGGGCAGCTCGAAGACGGCGTCGAGCTCTGCGCCCAGAGCCAGCAGGAAGACGGGCTGTCCTGCTTGGACGTTCTCGCCGGCCTCGGCAAGGCGCTCTGCCACAAGGCCGTCCGTGCCGGCCAAAAGCAGGGCGTAGCTCAGGACTTCCCTTGCCGAAGCAAGCTGGGCTTCGCTTGCCGCCAGCTGCTCTCTGGCCTGCCGCTCCTGGCTCAGGGCGTTGTCGAGCTCGTTGCGCGAGACGGCCCGGCTTGCGGCAAGCCGAGAGGCTCTGGCCGCCTTGGCGCTGGTCTGGGCAAGCAGGGCGCGGGTCGCATCCACTTGGGCCTGGGCGCTGGCGACCTGCTCCTGCTGGAGCGCATCGTCGAGCCTGGCCAGCACCTGTCCCTGGCGCACCGCATCGCCGGCGGAGACAAAGCGTTCGGCTATCTTGCCCGCGATCCGGAAGGAGGCCGCCACGCTGACCGCAGCCTCCACCTTGCCAGTGAAGCAGTCGATGGCCGTGTCTGGCGCAGGCACAGCCTCTGCCATGCGCACCAGGCGCGGCGGAGCGCTGGCGCGCTGGTCCTTTTCGCAGCCTGCCAGCAGAGCGCTGAGGAAGGCGGAGCAGAGCAGCAGGGTGAAGGTTCTAAGCATGGCAGTCGTTCTCCTCTTGCCGGGGAGGGACGGAAGGCGGAGAGGCCTTGATTTTGCTCCATCTGGCGAGGCTGCGCAACAGGGGGACGCCACGCGCTCCGGACGAAGCGGGGAAGAGGAGAAAAGAGTCTCTTGAAAAGGCGACGCTGGCAACGTATGGAGTTATGACACGCTTTGTTTGAGGAAACACGGCATGGCAAACGTCAACGCACAGAGGCGGCAGAAGGCCGCGGCCAGCACCGGCATATTCGCCGGCGGCTATACCTGACGCGTTGGGAGGATGGAGCAGGCTGTTCCATCTTCTGTGCCGGCGCTTCCTCGAGCCGTCTCGCCTTGACGCCGGCAGACGAGAGCTGACTGCCTCCATCCGCGGCCTTGAGCCCGCGCTGAACGTGGCGGATTCCCCCGCCGCAAGGGTGTTTGTGTCTGGAAGGAGGCAAGTATGGAAAAGAGTCGAAGAGCGTTTCTCGGAGCGGCCGTCGCTGGGCTTGCCGGCGCTGCGTCTGCCGGCACGGCGCAGGCCGCGCAGCCCAATGAGGCCAGGTTCGTTCAGGTGTGGTCCTGCGGAGGCTTGGCCGAGGCCATGGTGCCGGCCCATGTCCGCTTTACGGAAAAGACCGGCATCAAGGTCGTGTACACCGGCGCCTTTGCCGGGGCGCTGGGCAAGTCCCTGCTCACCGGCAGCGGCAGCACGGAAGTCTTCTGCGGCCGGGTTCTGCAGCTGGCCAAGAATCTGCGCAAGGCGGGCAAGATGCTCCAGTTCCGCCCCCTGTGCTTCACGAACTACGGCATCGCCGTTCCCAAGGGCAATCCCAAAGGGATCAAGGGGCTCGAGGACTTGGCACCCAAGGGCTTCAGGCTCGCCATGGCGCCACTGGCCTCGCCGCCAGGCAGCGCAGCCGTCATGGCCATCCTCAAGCTGTCGGGCATGACCGAGAAGCTCATGCCCAACGTGCTGGACAAGCGGGCCAGCTGCATCCAGAGCACGGTGAAGGAGGTCTGCGACGGCCGCGCCGACGCCATGATCGTCGAGCGGCGCATCTGCCGCATCGAGCGCTTCGCCCCCTACCTCGACTATATTCCGCTGCCTGCCGGCCTGCAGCCCCCGGGACCGCTCACCTTCACCGTGGGCGTCATGGCGGGTGCCCACGATCCCGAGGCGGCCCAGACCTACCAGGACTGGATCACCTCGCCCGAAGGCCAGGCCTTCTTCGAGAAGGCCGGCTTCATCTCTGCCTACACCGAAGAGGGCCAGGCCCTCGTGAAGCAGCTGGAGGTCTACGATGCCTAGCGAAGCAAAGCCCGCAAAGACGGGATTCGGGGCACTCAAGGCCTGTAACCGCATCGTCCACTTCGCCTCCTGCCTCTATCTGGGCGAATGGGCCCTCTACGGTGCCTTCCGCTGCCCCTTCGTCGTTCCCTTCGTCAGCTGCCAGAACTGCCCCGTGCTCACCTGTCCAGGCCGCATAGCGCACTTCTTCTGGGGATTCTGGGCCTTCTGGATAGCCCTCGGCCTCTTCTTCGGCAGGGCCTTCTGCGGCTGGTTCTGCCCGGGAGGCTTCGTCAACCGGGTCTTCGCGCTCAATCCCCTGCAGGCATCCCTGCATAAAGACGGCGAGCGCCAGCTGAACTGGGTGAAGTACTTCCTCTTGTTCTGCGCGCTCTGGGTCTACTTCCTCATGGATCAGCCCCGCGTCAACGTGCCCATCCGCTTCGGCGAGTTCATTCCCTCGGTCTTCCTGACCTTCGAGCACGCCTTTCCCCTGTGGCTCGCCCGAGCGGCCCTCGTGCTCGGCGCCTTTGCCCTTGCCCTTGTCGTCTCGGCTGCCTGGTGCCGCTTCGCCTGTCCCGCAGGCGCGCTGCTCGACATCGTGCGGCGCTTTGCGCCCTTCAAGATGCGCAAGACGGACGAGTGCAGCGGCTGCGGCAAGTGCCAGCGCCAGTGCTACATGCGTACGCGTCCCGACGAGGAAAACTGCACCTCCTGCGGCGACTGCCTCCACGTCTGTCCCCAGGGCTGCATCCACTTCGGGCTGAAGAAGCGGCAGTCATGAGCGCGTCCCTGCATCCACTGCTCCGGCAGGCCGGGCCCGTGCCCCCGTCGCCGGACAGCGCCAGGCACCCCTGCTTCAGTGCCGGCGCCCACGCCCGCTGGGGGCGCGTCCACCTGCCCGTGGCCCCGCGCTGCAACATCGCCTGCGGCTTCTGCGACAGGCGCTACAGCTGCCTCAACGAGTCGCGTCCCGGCGTGACGGCAGGCATTCTTGCGCCTGAGGAGGCCGTGGAGCTGGCCGTGCGCCAGAACCGCCTCCTGCAGGGACGGCTGAGCGTAGCCGGCATCGCCGGCCCCGGCGATCCCCTGGCCAATCCGGAGCAGACTCTGGCGGCCCTCGAGCTGGCGAAGCGTCGCCTGCCTGGCATCATGCTCTGCCTCTCCACCAACGGCCTTGCTTTGCCTGACTGGGTGGACGAACTCGCCGCCCTTGGCATCGGCCACCTCACTGTCACGGTCAACGCGGCTGCGCCCCGCACCGGCGCCCGCATCTGCCTGCGTGCCGAAGACGCCGGCCGGACGCTGCAGGGCGAGGAGGCCGCAGCCCTCCTGCTGGCGCGCCAGCGCGAAGGCATACGTCGCGCCAGCGCCCTCGGCATTGCCGTCAAGGTGAACACGGTCGTCGTCCCCGGCGTCAACGACGGCGAGGTTGAAGCCATCGCACGCCAGGCCAAAGCCTGGGGCGCGAGGCTCATGAACTGTATCCCGCTCATCCCGGTGCCCGGCACGCCCCTCGCCTTCTGCGGGGAGCCGGCACCCGAGTCCCTGCGCCGACTTCGCGTGCAGGCCGAAGCCTATCTTCCCCAGATGCGCCACTGCACGCGCTGCCGGGCAGACGCCTGCGGCCTTTTGGGTGCGTCCGGCATGCTCGGCGACCTGCCGCCTTCGCCCTTCGCCGTGTCCTCCCTGGGGCGCGGGAGATGCCGTCCCCAGCAGACATCCCACTGACGAAAAGAACAAGGAGCCACGTTCTATGGCACAGCCATCACGCAACATCTTCGCCACCGACTGGGGCATCATCGTCGCAGGCCTCGTCATCGGCGGCCTCGCCGTCTTTCTGCAGAAGATGGGCAATCCCGGCAACATGGGCATCTGCGTTGCCTGTTTTGAGCGCGATATCGCCGGCGGCCTCGGCCTGCACAGGGCAGCCGTCGTGCAGTACATCCGTCCGGAAATCATCGGCTTTGTTCTGGGATCGCTCTTCGCCTCCCTGGCGACCGGCGAGTTCCGTTCCCGGGGCGGTTCCTCGCCCCTCGTCCGCTTTCTGCTCGGCATGATAGCAGCCATGGGAGCCCTGGTCTTCCTCGGCTGCCCCTGGCGCACCATCCTGCGTCTTGCCGGCGGCGACGGCAACGCCCTGCTCGGCCTAGCTGGCCTCGTCGCCGGCATCGGCATAGGCACGCTCTTCTTCAGAAAGGGCTACTCTCTTGGTGCGAGCCGCAGCCAGAGCACCTTCGCCGGCTGGGTCTTCCCGCTGCTTGTCGTGCTTCTGCTGGGCCTTTTCCTGGCCTTCCCGCAGATCCCCGACAAGCCCCAGAGCGGTCCGCTTTTCTACTCAGTGAAAGGCCCCGGCTCCATGCACGCGCCCATGCTGCTCTCGCTCGGCGTTGGCCTCCTTGTCGGCATTCTCGCGCAGCGCAGCCGCTTCTGCACCATGGGCGCCTTCCGCGACCTCATCCTCTTCCGCTACTGCCACCTGCTGCTGGGAGTGCTCGCCATGTTCGGGGCCGCCTTTGCCCTCAACCTGCTCACCGGCGGCTTTACCCCCGGCTTTGAAGGCCAGCCCATAGCCCACAGCGACGGGCTGTGGAACTTCATGGGCATGCTCACCGCAGGTCTCGCCTTCGCCCTTGCCGGCGGATGTCCTGGCCGTCAGCTCTTCATGGCTGGCGAAGGCGACAGTGATGCGGCCGTCTTTGCCATCGGCATGCTGGCAGGCGCGGCCATGGCCCACAACTTCGGCACGGCGAGCTCAGGCGCGGGCATCGGCCCCTACGGCATCCACGCCACGCTCATTGGCCTTGCCGTCTGCCTCGTCATCGGCTTCGCCCACGCCAGAAAGGCGTAGCCCCCTTTGTTCCTCCTCCAGTCCCTTTTCCTGTCGCCGGGAAGAGGGCGTGGACATCCGGCGGCGCCTGCCAACGCCAAGGCAGGCGCCGCCTCGGCTTGCCCCAGGCTGCGGGCATGTCAGGTCGCAGCTTCAGGGCGGTGCTTTTCGAACGAAGCCAAGCCTCGTCAGGCAGGCGGCTAAGAGGCGACAAAGCGTCTGACACAAGTTCCGCCTCATTGTGGCGCCAGACTGCAGCCGGCGCATCGGACAAGCCAGCAGTAGCTGCTGAAAAAGGAAAAGCCCTCGCGAAGTCTCCTTCGCAAGGGCATTGCTTTCTTGGTTGCGGGGGCTAGATTTGAACTAACGACCTTCGGGTTATGAGCCCGACGAGCTACCGAACTGCTCCACCCCGCGTCAACAAAGCGACTATGCCTTGATTCGGCGCGAGGGTCAAGCACTTTTTTGAGAAATTTTTAACTTTCCGGATTGGCTTCCCAGAACCAGGTCAGCTCGTGCCTATTGCAGGAGAGGTGGCGCAGGCGCGAGCCGGGTATGGCCGCGAAGGCTCTGGCCGTCTCGTGGTCGGTGTCGGACTGGAACTTGAGCGTGCACAGGGCATGGCGCATGCTCCCCTGGGCCAGCCACTGGCGCACGAGGGCGAGGAGTCGGGCAGGGTAGCAGATCATGTCCGAGAAGAGCCAGTCCACCTGACCCACGGCGGCGGGGTCGAGACCGAAGCCGCTGCCAAGGCAGTGGTTGACGTTGGAGCGCCGGGCAATGGCCTCGTCGAGCGGAGCCTTGTCGATGCTGAAGACGCGGGCGCCGAGGCCTGCCAGCACCCAGGTCCAGCTGCCGGGGGCCGCGCCCAGGTCGATGCACAGGTCGCCAGGCCCCGGCCGCAGCCCAAGCAGGGTGAAGCTCTCCCAGAGCTTGAGGTAGGCCCGGCCCGGCGGATCGCTTTTGTTTTCTTCAAAATGCACCTCGCCGTCGGGGAAGGGCGAGGTGGTGCGGCTTGCCGCCAGCATCAGGCCGGGCGTCCAGAGCGTAAAGGCGCCAAGCGGGGCCGTCGGCGCCGGATCTCCAAAGGCGAGGGGCCGCTGGGAAATGTGCGGCAGCGCCTCCTCGACCAGGGCCATGCGCCGGTTGCAGCCCTGGACAAGCTCCGGCCTGTGGGCCCGCCAGTTGCGCTGGATGGCGGCAAGCTGGGAGGCCGCATCCTTGATGGACTTGACGGGCATCCAGCGGGGGTTGAGCCAGGAGGTCTGCGCCCAGGCCGCGGGTTCCGTGCCTTCGGCGAGCACAAGCCGGCCGAAGACGGTGACGGTCCGTTCGCCGAGCTCCTCGAGCAGAGTGCCGAGAAAGCCCCGCGGCGCCAGGTGGACGCTGAAGTCCTCCTGGGGAAGCTTGGCCGGATCGCGCTCCCAGCTGCCGAGCGCCTCGGCATCCGGCACGAAGCCCCGGTTGCGCCGGCCGTGGCCTGAGGACTGGCGTGGCTTGCCTGCGTCTGTGCGCTGGGGACGTGACGCTTTTGCCGGCTGGCCTGGAAAGGCGCCCGCCTGCCCTGGCCTGCGGGCCGGAGCGGGGGGCGCCTTGCGAAACTTGTCCTGCGCCGTCATTAGGCCTGCCGCTGATCGACCACGCGCTTGGACTTGCTGAAGGTGCGGGGCAGGGTGGCCGGATCGACGACAGCCACGTCCACGCGGGCAAAGAGCGAGGCGTGCAGCTGGTCGGCAACGCGCTTGGCGAGGCCTGCGTCGACGTCGCTGGAAAAGCCCTGGCCGCGCTCCACGGTGAGCAGCATGTGATCCTTGGCCTCTTCGTCGCGGGTCAGCAGCACCTGGTACTCGCCGCCGAGCTCCTCGAACTTGTTGATGACTTCGCTGAGCTGGCCGGGGTAGATGTTCACGCCCCTGAAGATGATCATGTCGTCGGAGCGGCCGAGGATGGCGCTGTGGCGCGGCATGTTGAGCCCGCAGGGGCACTTGCCGGGCACGAGGCTCGCGAGATCGTGGGTGCGGTAGCGCACCAGCGGGACGGCCTCCTTCTTCAGCGAAGTGACCACCATTTCGCCCACTTGGCCTTCGGGAACGGGCTTGAGGGTCTTGGGGTCGAGCACCTCGATGATGAAGAGGTCGGCCCAGTAGTGGAGGCCGGTGTGGCAGGAGCAGTCGATGGCGGTGCCGGGGCCGTACATTTCGGTCATGCCGCCGATGTCGAAGATGTCCTCGACGCCCAGCTTGGAGATGATGGCCTGGCGCATCTTCTCGCTGGCCGTCTCGGAGCCGCAGATGACCTTGCGCAGCTTGATCTTGTCGCGCAGGCCCGCGCGCTCCACCTCCTCGCCCATGAGCAGAGCCATGGAGGCGGTGGCGCCGAAGCAGGTCGAGCCGAGATCCTGAAGCAGCTGCAGATGGATCTGCAGGTTGCCGGGGCCCACGGGCACGGTGAGCATGCCGAACTTTTCGCTGCCGCGCTGGAAGCCGGCGCCTGCGGTCCACAGGCCGTAGCCGACGGCGATCTGCATGATGTCGTTCGTGGTCAGGCCCGCCAGCTCGTAGCAGCGGGCAAACTGCTGGCAGAAGGTGTCGACGTCGTTCTGGGTGTAGGAGAGGATCTTGCGCTTGCCGGTCGTGCCGCTCGAAGCGTGGATGCGCACCACCTCTTCCTGGGGGACGCAGAGCAGCGGGAAGGGATAGCCCCTGCGCAGGTCTTCGGCATCGATGCAGGGCAGGCGCTGCAGGTCGTCCAGCGTGCGGATGTCGTCGGCACACACGCCGTGCTCCTTGAAGAGCGCCTTGTACTGGGGCGACCTTTCGGCCTGGTGCATGGTCCAGCGAAGGCCTTCGGTCTGGATTTTCAGAAGCTCTTCATCGGTATACTGCGGAATGAAGTGGCGTTTTTGCATGTCCATGGGGCAACGACCTCTCTCGCGGATGTGCCATTCCTGCGCAAACCTTCTGCGCAAGCGTTCAGCGCAGGCGTTCGGCGCGGAAAAGGCCAACTCTTGAGGTATGCCAAATGCAGCGGGATGACAAGAAGAACGTCTCTTGTTCAGCCGCGCAGGCAGGGGGCCTTCAGCACGGGGATTTCCCCCTGGAGCAGGATGCCTTCGGGGGAGACGCGCGCCCGCCGCGCATGCATCTCCACGCCCTGCGCCATGGCCTCGTAGAAGAGCTTGGCGTATTCGGGATCGATGAAGTCCGCGGGACCGAAGCAGCCGCCGTCGGCGCGCTGGACCAGATAGAACATGCAGGCCCGTCCGCCGTGGCGGACGATGTCCATGAGCTCCAGGAGGTGCTTGCGCCCCCGTTCGGTGGATGCGTCTGGAAAGCAGGCCACGCCGTCTTCGACCATGGTGACGTTCTTGCACTCCACCCAGAGCGCAGGCAGGCCCGGTCCGGACAGGCAGGCGTCGAGGCGGCTCGCCCCGCGCTTCACCTCCCTGGCGAACTGGTCGCAGCCTTCGGCAAAGGGAAGCCTGCCGGCCAGAAAGGCAGCCTCGAGCATGCGGTTGGGGACGCTCGTGTTCACGCCCGTCCAGAAGCCCCTGCCCTCGACGGGCCGGCCTCCTTCGGTTTCGCCGAGCCAGACGGCCTCCTGAGTGTAGGCAAGCTTGCGCTGGGGATTGGCGGCTCTGGAGGCGAGCACCGGGGTGCCGGGACGCGTGAGCCCCAGCATGGAGCCTGAGTTGTTGCTGTGCACCCAGAGGGTGCCTGCGCCGGTCTCGAGGGCCACGCTGAAGCGCTTGACGCGTTTGACGAAGGTGCCGGATATGCAGGGGCCTTCGAAGGGGAGCAGGGGGCCCTCGCCGGAGGGCAGAGCAGGGGAATCCTTCATTTACAAGTCGTTTTTCCGGTGTTAGCAGACAAGATACACCAAACAGCGGGACAACCCCGAGAGGAGCGAGACTATGCAGATTTCCGACCGCCTGATGAACATTCAGCCGTCGCTTACCCTCGCCATGAACGCTAAGGCCCTTGAGCTTAAAGAGCAAGGCGTCATGGTTACGAGCCTGGCCGTCGGCGAACCCGACTTCCCCACGCCCAAGCACATCTGCGAGGCCGCCAAGCAGGCCATCGACAGCAACTTCTGCCGCTACACCGCCGTGCCCGGCATCATGGAGCTGCGCAAGGCTGTCTGCGGCTACTACCAGAACCAGTACGATCTGAGCATCGAACCCGCTAACGTCATTATCGGCGCCGGCGGCAAGCACGCCCTCTACAACTACATCATGACGGTCGTGAATCCCGGCGACGAGGTCATCATCCCCGCTCCCTACTGGGTGAGCTATCCCGACATGGTCAAGCTTGCCGAAGGCGTTCCGGTCTTCGTCAAGGCTGGAGCCGAGGCGAAGTTCAAGGTGACTGCCGAGCAGATCCGCGAAGCCATCACTCCCCGCACCAAGCTCCTCATCCTCAACTCGCCGTCCAACCCCACCGGCGCCGTGTATACGGCCGAAGAGCTCGAGGGCATCATGAAGGTCGCCATCGAGGCCGGCATTCTGGTTCTGGCCGATGAAATGTACGACCAGCTCGTCTTCGAGCCCGCCGAGATGGCCAGCGTCAGCCCCTGGGTCGCCAAGTATCCCGAACAGGTGAGCATACTCTGCGGCGTGTCCAAGAGCTTCGCCATGACTGGCTGGCGCTGCGGCTACCTGGTTTCCCACAAGGACATCATCAAGAAGTGCTCCACCCTGCAGGGCCAGTGCACCTCCAACATCTGCTCCATCACCCAGAAGGCTGCGCTGGCCGCCCTCACCGGCCCCATGGACTGCGTTGCCAAGATGCGCGCCGCCTTCCAGCGCCGCCGCGACATGGCCCTCGAGATCATCGACGGCTGGAAGTTCGCCGTCTGTCCGCATCCCGACGGCGCCTTCTACCTCTTCGTGGACGTGCACCGCTGCTACCGCAAGACCGTGCACAACTCCCTGGAGCTGAGCCAGTACCTGCTCGACAAGATCCATGTGGCCCTCACCCCAGGCGTGGCCTTTGGCGACGACAACTGCATCCGCTTCTCCTACGCAGTCAGCGACGAGACGCTCAGGATGGCCGTGGCCAAGGTGGGCGATGTCCTCGCCGAACTCGCCGACGAATAATTTTCGGCAAAAAGGCGTTGACAGCAGCGCCGGACAAGCGTAAAAGCTCTTTCTGTCGATTGGGGTTGTAGCTCAGTTGGGAGAGCGCTTGAATGGCATTCAAGAGGCCAAGAGTTCAATTCTCTTCAGCTCCACCAGAAATTTCAGAGGCTTGCGAGAAATCGCAAGCCTCTTTCATTGTGGCCGGTGTCAAAGCCCGCATAGCCCCGCCATGCCTCCGCCAGCACCGCGCTGCGAGTCGAAGCGAGCGTGGGGCTGGCAGCGGACAGCGCAGCGCCGCGTCTGCCGGCATGCCGGCTTCGGCATCGTCGCATCTGCCATGTCTTGCAGGCGAACGAGCCGGCGTGTCGGGTCTTGCAAAATCGGCAAAGAAAATGTTTGACATCTGAGGGCGTTGGCGTAGAATAGCTCTCGTTAGTGGGGTTGTAGCTCAGTTGGGAGAGCGCTTGAATGGCATTCAAGAGGCCAAGAGTTCAATTCTCTTCAGCTCCACCAGAAATTTTAGAGGCTTGCGAGAAATCGCAAGCCTCTTTCATTGTGTCCTGCCATATCCCGCTGCGACACCGCGCTGTGGGCTGGCATGCGGAAAGTTTCGAGGCAAGCCAGCTCGACAATGGCCGGATCCTCCGGCGTCAAGCACAGCCAGCGTCAAGCACAGCGCCGTCTGGCCGTCTGCCTGGCCGGGTGCTTGGCAAGTCGGCAATGCGCTCGCAGCTTTGGCCAGCAAGACACCCAGGGGCATGCCTGCGTCGCGGCTGGCTTCCATGCTGGACGGTGAGGCGAGTTTTGGGGCGAAAAAGTCTGAAAAACGTCGGATCGCAAGGCGTAGAGCCCGCTGGAAGGGCGTTCAGAATTCAAACAGGCGTTGTCAAAAAGGGTCGCGGCGCCATGGTTCTGGAGGGAAAGACAGAACCTGGGCGCATGGGGCGCGGATTCCAGGCCAGCTGAGGATGGCAGCTGATTCCTGCTGTTTTCGGCCTGCAGCGCCGTTGAGGCAGAGGCGTGGCGCCTACTGGGGATTGTCGGCTGCCTGGCTCTCAAGTTCCTGCTTGAACTGCTTGGATGAGTCCTGGAGCAGATCGACAATGACCAGGCTGGCGTTGGTGCGCCGTACGAGAGCGCCGGGCTCCTTGTCCTGCTGCGTCTCGGCGGGTGCCGGCGTCGGCTCCGCCTGAGCCTCAGGCTTCTGATTCTCGGGCTTGCCTTCGCCTTCCTTGGGCTCGTCGTTCTTGGCGTCTTCCTCTTTGGCGTCCTTCTTGCCGGACGCCTTGACGCACTGGGCATAGGCTTTTTCCCCGACGAGCAGGCCCTGTAGCGTGGCCGGCTTTCTGGGATTGCTGAAGAGCCCCTTGTCCGTAGCCATCTCGGCAAAGCGGACGCGGGCGACGTTCGTCTCAAGGGCTTGGAGCGAGCCCGGGCCGCAGAAGGCAAGCACCGTGGGGTGGGATCGCAGGGATATGGGGTGCAGATGCATGCTCTCCATGAACGCTTCAAACACGTTTTCCAGATTGCGCAGGCCGTTGTCGCCGATTTCCTGCATCAGCCTGAGGCGCGCGATGGTGCGTTCCTCGCTCTTGCCGAAGGAGAAGCTGGCCACGCCCGTCCAGACGGCGCCGCCGGCGCGCACGGGAAGGATGCATTCGCCGGTCATCGGGTCATCCAGAACGCCAGGCGTGTCCTTGGCAAGCTTGTGCACGTCGCCCCGGGTCGCAGCCTTGACAAGATCAGCGACATCGACGGCGCCGGGAGCGTCCTGGGCAAAGCGCAGGTCGGCGACGTCGATCGCAAGCTTGTCTCCGCCTTCCAGGGCAAGCTCGGGCTGCCCTTGCTCGTCGAAGGAGAGGACGAGCTTGACGTCGCTCATGTCCTTCAGGGGAGCGGGATCCTTGAGCGTGATGCGTCCGCGTCCGTAGTCGAGTGCAAGCGACTGGACTTCCTTCAGCTCTTCGTTGCCGCAGTCGACGGTTTCACCCGGACGCGACTGCATGAAGTTGAGCATGCTCATCTTGTGGCCATCGTTGGTGAGACCGGCCAGAAACACGGAGAGGATCTCGGATTTCGACTTGTTGGCGATGTGGACGTCGAGGGCCTGGACCGGCACTGCGGTGCAGGTCGCCAGCAGCAGAGCAAGGAGAAGAGTGCGTGTGTGCATATGGTTCACCGGGTTGATTGAGGCGCCAGCCGGCTTCCACCGGCTGGCGCAAGCAGGGCAGTTCGTGTTGGAGGCAGGCTCCCCGAGGCTCCGCGCCGTATGTTGCGACTCCCCGGACTAGCTGTATTTCTTGAGCATCTCGTTGCCCACGGCTTCGACGTCCGCGGCCATCTTCGCCCGTTCGGCAGTGATGCGGGCGCGCAGGGCATCGTCGCCAAGGGCGAGGATCTGGGCCGCCATCCAGGCCGCGTTGCGGGCTCCGGCCTTGTCGCAGGCCACGGTGGCGACTGGGAATCCCGGAGGCATCTGCACGGTGGAGAGCAGGGCGTCCATTCCCCCGAAGGCAGTTCCGGAGATGGGGATGCCGATGACGGGCCTGACGGTTTTCGCGGCCACGGCGCCGGCCAGATGGGCGGCCATGCCGGCGGCGCAGATGAAGACCTTGGCACCGGCCTTTTCCTGCTCGGCGACTATCCTTGCCGTGCGTTCCGGCGTGCGGTGGGCCGACGTGACGGTCAGGTAGAAGTCGATGCCGAGCCTGCCGAGGATCTCGGCGCAGGGGGCGACCTTCTCCTCGTCGGAGTTGGAGCCCATGAGAATGACAATGCTAGCCATGACGACCTCCTAGGCCTTCTTGAGGCGCGCAACGCCCTTCTGGCCGATGTCGCTGCGGTAGTAGCTGCTCGGCATGGCAATGCAGCCCACGGCCTTGTAGGCCCGCTTCTGGGCAGCTTCAAGGTCGTCGCCAAGGGCGGTTACGCACAGGACGCGGCCGCCGCTAGAGCAGATCTCGCCGTCCTTGAGGCTGGTGCCGGAGTGGAAGACCTTGACGTCGCCGAGGGCGTCCGCCTTGTCGATGCCGGTGATGGGCATGCCCTTGTTGTACTTGCCGGGATAGCCTTCGGCCGCCACGACCACGCCGAGCGCGGCCTTGGGAGTGAAGGCAACCAGGCTGGGCTCGAGGGTGCCGTTGATGCAGGCGTCCATGATGTCGACGAGGTCGCTCTGCAGGCGCATGAGCAGGGGCTGGCATTCGGGATCGCCGAAGCGCACGTTGTATTCGAGCACCTTGGGGCCGTCCGCGGTCATCATGAGGCCGGCGTAGAGTATGCCCGTGAAGGGGTGATCCTCCTTGGCCAGCTGGGCGAGCACAGGGCGGATGACCAGGTCGGTCACTTCCTCGATTTTGTCGTCGGGCAGAATGGGAGCCGGCGTATAGGCGCCCATGCCGCCGGTGTTGGGGCCTTTGTCGCCGTCCCAGGCGGCCTTGTGGTCCTGGGCGGAGGCCAGGGGCACGGCGGTCTTGCCGTCGCAGAAGCAGAGCAGGGAGGCCTCCTCGCCAACGAGGCACTCCTCTATGACGATCTTGCTGCCGGCTTCGCCGAAGGCGCGCTTTTCCATGATGTCGCTGACGGCATCGAGGGCTTCCTGCGTGGTCTGGGCCACGATGACGCCCTTGCCGGCGGCAAGGCCGTCGGCCTTGACGACGAGAGGGGCGTCGCGCTTCTGCACGAAGGCCTTGGCCGCGTCCGCGTCTTCGAACACGGCGCAGGCTGCCGTCGGCACGCCGGCCCTGCCCATGAGATCCTTGGCGAAGAACTTGCTTCCCTCCAACTGGGCGCAGTAGCGGTCGGGACCGAAGCAGGGCACGCCTGCCGCCGTCATGGCGTTGCTGATGCCGAGCGTCAGGGGCAGCTCGGGGCCGGGCACGACGAGATCGACTTTTTCGCTGCGGGCCAGCTTGGCGAGGCCGAGGATGTCGCTGACGTCGACGTCGATGCAGCGCACGCCTTCCCTTGCCATGCCGCCGTTGCCGGGGGCCACGATGATGTCCGTCACGCGGGGGCTCTGCTTGAGTTTCCAGACTAGGGCGTGCTCGCGCCCGCCGGAACCGATAACGAGGATGCGCACAGGCTACTCCTTATGAGAATGAAAGGCCCTCCGTGTCCGGAGGGCCAGGCAATGCGGGTTAGCGGTTGGGGTTGACCTCGAAGTCGCTCATGTCCGCAGGCGTGCGGGGATTGGTGGCGGACAGGTCGAGCGGATAGGCCGTCACCATGCACTGGCGGCTGCCGATGCCGAGGTCGGGAGAGGTGTTGAGGCCGACGACGAGGTCAAGGACGCCGTCGTTGTTGACGTCGGCGAGATCGATGGCCGCAACGGAGCCGCGGATGCGGCGGGTCTTCCACTTCAGGGCGAGGCCGACGCCGTCCCAGTACAGGGCGTGGATTTCGCCCTGGGGGAAGTAGCGGTAGCGCTCGAAGATCTGGGATGCCGTGGAGATGGGCTTGTTCACCAGCAGGACAGGCTCGCCGGTGCGGCCGATGTCGGCGGTGATGAGGTTCATGGGGGCGTAGTAGCGGCCGGGCAGCTGGTAGTTCTTGTCAAGGCCCAGGCCGGGCATGCCCTTGTAGTGGTCCATGCCGATGGCGGAGCCGGAGAAGCGCTCCATGGTGGTGTGGACAAGGCTGTTGCCCTTGCCCTGGTAGATCTTGATGCGTTCGTCTTCGGTCAGCACCACAAGCTGCTCGGTCCGGCTTTCGCGGCCTGCGGGCAGCCAGTTGAAGTTGAAGCAGGTGGTGCCCTTGGGCAGGTCAAGCTTGGTGCCGGGCTTGTAGCTGTCGCCGACGCGCTCCATCACGCGCGGGCCGCCGGGAGCGAAGAGGTTGACGGAGTCCCAGCCCTGGCCAACGAGCGTCGGC
Source organism: Desulfovibrionaceae bacterium UBA3823 (assembly GCA_002369295.1). Lineage (GTDB taxonomy): Bacteria > Desulfobacterota > Desulfovibrionia > Desulfovibrionales > Desulfovibrionaceae > Desulfovibrio. The sequence continues at coordinate 11,484 of DFDR01000034.1, read as the reverse complement.
GTGAAGTAGGGCGGAATCTTGGCGACGCTGACGAAGTAGGGGCAGCGCTTGGCCAGCTGGCTGAAGCGGTTGCCCTTGAAGGTGTAGAAGAAGGAGTAGGGACGGTTGCTGTCCTCTTCGTATGTGCAGACCACGATGTCCAGAACGCCGTCGCGGTTGATGTCCATGGTGCGCATGATGAAGTTGTTGTTGGTCGACGAGACGCGCTCGCGGCCGAGCTCTTCCATGCGCTGGTTCCTGCCGGACCAGGTGTAGATGGCAATGTCGTGGTCGGTCATGACGGCGATTTCGTTCTTGCGGTCGCCGTTGAAGTCGCCCACGACCATGCCGGCCATCTTGAAGGGCAGGCGCTGGGTGCGCAGGCGCGAACCGTCGCTCGCGCCTGCGCCCTGATAGCGGAACTGCGGGTTCAGGTAGGTCTGGCCGGGAGGCGTGCCGCCGTCCCTGCCGGTTTCGTTCATGATGATGTCGCCGCTGCGGGCGCCGCGCTGGGGGGCCGCACTGGCAGTCTGGGCCATGAATCCCACTGCGATCAGGCAGCAGAGAGCGAGGACGCGGTGTAGTCTTTTCATAAGGTCTCCTTGTTCGGGGGAGTCAGGGGGCCCCGTGCCGGCACAGGTGCCGGGGAGCCTTGGATGCGGCCGCGGGTGGCCGAGTGCTCGATGATACGCCTTGCCTGTCCGGCGCGCAATGCATTGAATTTCGGCCGCCCATTTCGGCTTCGCTGCCAGACGGAAAGGATGTGCGCACGGGCGTCTCGGCGTGTTTCGGTTTTTCTCTCGCGATTTCGTTGCAAACGTGTTGCGGTTGAGACATAATTTATTGATATTATTAATTTTTTTAAGAAACAGTTCGCTGAGAGGGAACAAGGTTTGCAGGACAGGCCAGCCGTCCGTCCGCTGTCAGAGGCGGGTTCTTTAGGCCTGTGGCGCCCTGCCGAGGGCGAGCAGGCGCGAGCCCCAGCAGGCCTGGCCGTAGGCTATGCCGCCGTCGCCAGGCGGAAGCAGCCTGTTCAGGAAGAGGGCAAAGCCCCGTTTGGCAAGGCCTTCGGTCAAGAGACCGGCCAGCAGCCTGTTCTGCACGACGCCGCCGGCGAGGGCAACGCTGGCTATGCCTGTGCGCTCCCGCCCCAGCACACAGAGTTCGCAGAGCAGGCGGGCCAGCTCTTCATGGAAGAGGCGTGCGCAGAAGGCTGTGCCTGCGCCCTCCCGGAAGCGGTCGGTGCAGCACTGAAAGAGCGCCTTCGAGGGGAGGGTCAGGAAGCCGTCCCGCGCCGTGCAGGCAAGCTTGCTGGAGCTGCCCGCAGGCAAGGGCGGACTCGCCAGCGCCGCCTGTTCAAGGCGCATGGCGGCCTGGCCTTCGTAGCTCGTCTGCGCGCAGAGGCCAAGCTCCGCGGCAGCTGCATCGAAGAGCCTCCCGCAGCTGGAGGCCAGCGGCGTGTTGATCCGGCGCTGGATCATCTCCTGCACGGCTTTGGCGGCAGGCCCGCGTTCGGCAAGCCAGCGCGCCGTGCCCGCTTCGTCGCCCGCCTCGAGGGCCAGGCCGAAGGCAATGCGCCACGGCTCTCTGGCCGCCTGGTCGCCGCCGGGCAGGAGCAGGGGGTCGAAGCTGCCAAGGCGCTCCCAGGAAGCCTGGCCGAGGTCTGCCAAGAGCAGCTCTCCGCCCCAGACCGTGCCGTCCGTGCCTAGGCCCGTGCCGTCCAGCGCCAGCGCCAGGGAGGGCTCCAGCATGCCGCTTTCCGCCAGTGCCCCGAAGGCGTGGGCCGCGTGGTGCTGCAGGCTGGCGAAGGGGGCATGGCAGCGCCTGGCGAGATCCTTGGCGAACTGTCTCGACGGGAAGTCGGGATGGTCGTCCGCCACGCACAGGACGGGATCGACCTCGAGCAGCTCCATAAGGTGTCCTGCGGCCTCCTCGTAGAAGTCGCAGGCCGCCGTGCTTTCCAGGTCGCCGATGTGCTGTCCCGCAAAGGCGTCTGCGCCCCGCGTGAAGCAGCAGCAGGCCTTGAGGCCAGCGCCTGCGCCGAAGACGCAGGCGCCCTCTGCGGCCCCCGGAACAGGCGCCGGCGAGGGCACGTAGCCTCTGGCCCGCCGGAAGAGGACAGTGCGCTCGAAGGGCGTGCCCTCCCCGTGCACGGCCGCCACGCTGTCGTCCACGCGGCAGAGTATGTCCCTGTCGTGGAGCAGGAAGCAGTCGGCAATGTCCGCAAGGCGGGAGAGCGCCTCCCGGTTGCCGAGGCAGATGGGGTCGCCGGAGAGGTTGCCCGAGGTCATGACCAGCAGGGGCGGACGCCGGCCCTGTCCTGCCAGCTCCTCGCCAAGCAGATCGAAGAGCGCCGCGTGCAGGGGGGTTGTCGGGAGCATGACGCCGACGGTCGCCGTGTCGGGCGCAATGGACGGAGCCAGGACGTCCTGAGCGAGCCCCGGGCGCCTTGCCAGCACCGCCACGGGTCTGGCGGAAGATGTCAGGAGGGTTTCCTCGGATGCGGAGACGAGGCAGATGTCCCGGATGTCGCCGAGGCTTCCCGCCATGAGGGCAAAGGCCTTGCTGGGGCGCATCTTGCGCTGCCTGAGCGCCAGCACGGCCGCTTCGCTTCGGGCGTCGCAGGCCAGCTGGAAGCCGCCAAGGCCCCGGATGGCGCAGATTTTGCCGCCGGCCAGGGCCCTGGCCGTCCTCGCCAGGGCATCCTGCATGTTCCTGGGCGTTGGCCCCGTTGCGTCGGGAAGCTTTCCGCCTGCGCGCTCCACGAGCCACAGGCGCGGTCCGCAGGCCGGACAGGCGATGGGCTGGGCGTCGAAGCGCCGGTCAAGGGGATCGCGGTACTCCCTGGCGCAGTCGGGGCAGAGCGGGAAGCAGGCCATGGAGGTGGTCTTCCTGTCGTAGGGAATGGTGCGCGTGATGGTGTAGCGCGGTCCGCAGTTCGTGCAGCTCGTGAAGGGATAGCGCCAGCGCCGGTTGGCGGGATCGCGCATGTCGCGCAGGCAGTCGGGGCAGATGCCGACGTCTGGGCTGATGAGCACGCAGTGGCCCTTGCGGCCCTGGCTTTCGGCGATGACGAATTTCTGCTCGCCAGGGATGGGGGCAATCTCCCTGACGGCCAGTCCCGTGAGCACGGCAAGCGGGGGCAGGCCTGCCTTCAGGGCTTCGGGAAAGGCGCGGACGCGTTCGGGATCGCCCTGGATTTCGATGACGACGCCGTCGGAGGTGTTGCCCACATGGCCTGCGAGGCCGAGGCTGCGGGCTATCCTGTAGACGGTTGGCCGAAAGCCGACGCCCTGGACCTGGCCCTGGGCTGTGCAGATCCAGCGGAGGGCAGGTGTTGAGTCTTGCGTATGCATGTGCCTATTATAGGGGATATGCCGTACGACACAACAGCCGTGCGCCCAAGGCGCAAAGGAGGACTTCCATGTCGCAGAGCCAGTACCAGGGATATGCCCAGGGCCAGGGGCCGGCCGCGCCCTACCCGCAGGGCCAGCCGGGCTACATGTGCTGCCCCGTTGCCCAGATTCCCGAGCACGTCTGGAAATCCCTCTTCAAGCCGCCCTTCCGCAAGCGCCATCCCGTCGTCTTCTGGCTTTCCTGGGCCCTTGCCCTGATTGTCTTCGTCTGCCTCTGCGCGGTCGCCTCGGACGACGACGGCGCGCCCAGCGAGGAGAGCATCGCCCTGGTCAGCGTCAACGGCGTCATAAGCGACAACATGAAGCTGCTCAGGTGGATCAAGACCATCTCCGAGAGCGACAATGTGAAGGGCGTGTTGCTGCGCGTCGATTCCCCCGGCGGAGGCGCGGCAGCCTCCAACGAACTCTACATGGCCCTGAAGGCGCTCGGCAAGAAGAAGCCCATCGCCGTCTCCATGGGCTCGGCCGCGGCTTCGGGCGGCCTCATGGTGAGCATGGCTGGCGAGCGCGTCTTCGCCTCCGGCTCCACGGTCACGGGCTCCATCGGCGTGCGCATGGACATCATGCAGCTCCGCAAGCTGGCAGACACCCTCGGCGTCGGCCAGGAGACCCTGACCAGCGGTCCCTTCAAGGACGCCGGCTCCGTGCTGCGCCCCCTCTCTCCGCAGGAGCGCGAGTACCTCATGGGCGTCATCAGGGACATGCACGGGCAGTTCGTGGACATCGTGGCCGAAGGGCGCAAGATGCCCCGCGAGAAGGTGGAGGCGCTCGCCAACGGCAAGATCTACACGGGCAGGGAGGCCGTGGCCAACGGACTCGTCGACGAGCTTGGCGACATGCAGGTCGCCCACGCCTGGCTGTGCCAGAAGACCGGCGTGCCCGAGAAGCGCAAGCTGGCCAAGATGCCCAAGGACAAGACTTGGCTCAAGGAGCAGATGGAGACCCTGCTGCGCCTCGATCTGCGCGAACTCGCCTCTGAGGCTGCCAGGACCGGCCCCGTCTTCTCCTATTAGGCTGATTCCTGTCCGCCCCTGCCGGCCACCCTGCCGCCGGAGCGCCGGCAGGCCGGAGCGTTCCGCGCGCCATGGCAGGGCTGGGCACCGTCACAGCCGTGCCGAGCCAGCCTCCCGCACGAAGTCCATGCCCATGGCCGTGCCCTCCGGGTCGAGGCGGCTGGCTGGCTCGCGGCCCTGAGCAGAGAGGACTCCGCAGGGAGTGTTCTGTAGGGAGGGGTCCGTAGGGAGGGATCCAGACGGAGGCTCCTTGAAGATTGCCCTCGGGCGCGAGGGCCTGCGCCTGCTGGCGTCCTCGATGCCAGGGTCGCTCCGCTCCTGGACGGGCCGGCGATCATGCCGGCACCGCAGGCTGGAACGCCCGGGCCGTCTGGCGTGGAGTGTCGCCGCCGGCTGTGGACATGCCGGGGAAGAGCGCGCTTCAGCAGGCTTCCGGCTCTTCAGGGACAGGCGCACGGAGCAAGGCGCTGGAATGCAAAAGGGCCCGCCGGCGGCAAGCACGGCGGGCCCTGTGAATGTCTGGGATGCCAGAAGGGCTTAGACCTGTTCTTCCTCAGCCTCGCCCTGTGCGGCCTGCTTCAGCAGATCGCCGAGGTTCTGGGAGCCGGCTTCCTGGGGACCGGTGTGGTACTCCTTGCCCTTCTCCTCGCGGGTCTGCTTGATGGAGAGGCCGAGACGGCGCTCTTCGGCGCTGACGTGGATGACCTTGGCTTCGATTTCCTGGCCTTCCTGGAACATCTCGGCGGGCGTCTTGACCTTCTTGAGGCCAAGCTCGGAAACGTGCACCAGGCCTTCGACGCCTTCTTCGACCTCGACGAAGAGGCCGAAGTCGGTGATGTTGGTGACGATGCCCTTCACGGTGCAGCCCACGGGGTAGGTGGTGGGCACGTGGGTCCAGGGATCCTCGACCAGCTGCTTGATGCCGAGGGTGAACTTCTCGTTCTCCTGATCGACCGTGAGCACCTTGGCCTGCACGGTGTCGCCGACCTTGTAGACTTCGCTGGGATGGCGGATCTTCTTGGTCCAGGAGATGTCGGAGACGTGGATGAGGCCGTCGATGCCGTCCTCGATGCCGATGAACATGCCGAACTCGGTGATGTTCTTGATGGTGCCCTCAAGGATGGTGCCCTCGGGATACTTCTCGGCGACCAGCTCCCAGGGGTTGGGACGCACCTGCTTCATGCCGAGGCTGATGCGCTTCTTCTCGGCATCGACGCCCAGAACGACGACTTCGACTTCGTCGCCAGTGTGGATGAGCTGGGAGGGATGGCGCAGCTTGCGGGTCCAGGACATCTCGGAGATGTGCACCAGTCCCTCGACGCCGGGTTCGAGCTCGACGAAAGCGCCGTAGTCCACGAGGTTGGTGACTTTGCCGACAACCTTGCTGTTGACCGGGAAACGGGTGGTGATGGCTTCCCACGGATCAGGCACGAGCTGCTTGAGGCCGAGGGAGACCTTGCAGTTCTCGCGGTCGAAGGAGAGCACCTTCAGGGTCAGGTCCTGGCCCAGGGAGATGAGTTCCTTGGGATGGCGGATGCGGCGCCAGCTCATGTCGGTGATATGGAGCAGGCCGTCCAGGCCGCCCAGGTCAACGAACACGCCGTACTCGGTGATGTTCTTGGCCTTGCCTTGCACAATCTGGCCCTCGGAGAGGGTCTCGAGGAGCTGCTGGCGCTTGTTGTCGCGCTCCTCTTCAAGCAGCACGCGGCGGGACACGATGACGTTGCTGCGGCGGCGGTTGATTTTGAGGACGCGGAACTCGTATTCCTGGTTCACCAGGGCGTCCATGTCCGGAACGGGGCGCAGATCGACATGGGAGCCGGGCAGGAAGGCTTCCACGCCACCGATGTCGACGGTGTAGCCACCCTTGATGCGGCGCATGATCTTGCCGCTGATGGTTTCGTTGTTTTCCTGGACCCTTTCAAGCTGGTCAAATACCTGCATGCGCTTGGCCTTTTCAAAGGAGAGGGTGATGGTGCCTTCCATCTCGTTTTTGCGGACGACGTAGACGTCGATTTTGTCGCCAACCTTCACCGTTATATTGCCCGCTATGTCGCGGAATTCACTGGTGGGGATCTGGCCTTCGCTCTTGAAGTTCACATCCACCAGAACTGTAGCATCGTCAATCTGGACTATCTCGCCCGTGGTGAGAGAGCCCTCTTCGAGGTCGCCGAAATCTGAGTTTGAATAGTTGTCAAGGGCGGCTTCGAAATCAAAGGTTTCGTTGTCAGTCCCGGTTTCCTGCATTGCCATATAAACTAAGCCTCCAAACATGATTTTGTCCTCCGCGAGGACAATGGGCTAGCTTATAGGAAAAGGGGCGGACTAGCAAGGAAAACGCACTGGCCGAACGCAGTGCCAGACCTGTTCTGGCGGGCTCTGACGGGGATCTTGGCATCCTTTCGGCGACTCCGCTAGGCGTTCCCGAACTCGGGCGGCCGTCTATCGAAGGGCACGTCGGTGACCCGGTGGATGCGCACGCCGTACCTGCCGCCGGCGGTACACATGGGGCAGCCGTCGGCGATGAGGATGCAGGAGGGATCGAGTTCCAGAGGGTCGATGCCGATTTCGTTCAGCATGGCCGTGGCCTGGCCTGGCTTGAGGTAGATGGGCTGTCCGCAGCGTCCGCACTCGGCGTAGACGAGTTCGGGATCATAGCCGTGGCGCAGGGCGCCGGTCGGGGCCTTGCGCTCTGGGCGGTCGGATTCGGCGTTCTTGGTCTGCGTCATGGACAGTCTCCCTTGGCATGGTCGGCGCTCCCGGTCCGGGAGGGCGGAAAGGCCTCCGTCCGGAGCGGCGCGCGGTTTGACTCTGGCTGGCATCTTCGCAAAAATGGCCCGCGGCCGCAATGTCTGGCAGGCGGTCAAGTTCCTCCCAAGGAGGTGTCCATGGGCATGCCGGCTTCACGAATCAATCTGCTTCCTCCGGCCCTGTGCAACCAGATTGCCGCAGGCGAGGTGGTCGAGCGCCCTGCGAGCGTGGTCAAGGAGCTTGTGGAGAACAGCCTTGATGCCTGGGCGACGCGCATCGACGTGGCGCTCGAAAACGGCGGGCAGGGGCTCATCCGGGTGCAGGACGACGGCACGGGCATCCGGGCCGGCGATCTGGCGCTGGCGGTGACACGGCATGCCACGAGCAAGATTGCCTCTATCGGCGATCTCGAGAGCATTCAGTCCTACGGCTTCCGCGGCGAGGCGCTCCCCAGCATCGCCTCCGTCTCCTCCTTCAGCATGGCGACGGCCTGCACGGCGCCCGGGGGTGAAACGGAGAGCCATGTCCTTCGCGTGGAGTACGGCGAGGAGCGCGGCATGGCGCCCGGCGCCCTGCACAGGGGAACCATCGTCGAGGTGCGCGGCCTCTTTGCCAATGTGCCGGCCCGTCTCAAGTTCCTGCGAAGCCCCGCCACCGAGGTCAAGCGCTGCCAGGAGTGGCTGGCAAGGCTCGCCCTCGCCCGCACGGACGTGGGCTTCACCCTGGAGAGCGACGGTCGCAGGCTCCTCGACTTCCTGCCGGGCCAGACCCTGCTCGACAGGCTCTGCCTCGTCTGGCCAAGTCTCGTCACCGACGCTCTTGCACCCTTCGACCACAGCCAGCACGGCATACGCGCCCATGGCCTGTGCGCGCATCCCAGCGTGAGCCAGGCCAAGAGCGGGCGCCTGCTCGTCTACGTCAACGGCCGCAGCGTCACGGACAAGAACGTCTTTGCCGCCGTGCGCGAGGCCTACAGCGGCCGGATCACCAGCAGGGACCATCCGCAGGCTGCCGTCTTTCTGGAGATCGATCCCGCCGAAGTGGACGTCAACGTCCACCCTGCCAAGAGCGAGGTGCGCTTCCGGGACGAGTCCGCCGTCTTCGGCTGCGTGGTGACGGCCCTGCGCCAGGCGCTCGACGGCCTGGCAGGCCAGGCGCCGGGAAGCGCACCCTCGGCCAGGGAAGCCCAGGCAGCCCAGAATGCCCAGGATGCCCAGGCAGGCCCGGCTTTGCAGGAACGGCCCGCGGCCGCGAAGCCCGCCCCGCTCTGGTCCCAGGGGGCCGAACCGGCGCCGCAGGGCTTCTGGGGCCGCATCGACGCGCCGCTCTCGCCGGGCCTCTCCTTTGCCCGGAAGGCTGGCGCGCCGGCCCAGGCCGGCTGCGACGGGGAGTGGATTGTGTCGAAGCCAGGCCATGAGACGCTGGAGAGGCCTCAGGAAGGCCTGAAGGCTGCGGGGCAGGGTGGCCAGCCCCATGATTTGTCGCAGGACCTGCCGCTGGAGCGGCCCTGCGGCATGCCGCTCGATGCGTCGCTGGGCATGCCTGTCCGCGATGTCCTCTCCGCCAGCGAAGGCCTGCCGGGTGCCGGCGGCGCCGGACCTGGCGGCTTCGGTCTGCCCGACGGCTTCGGCCTGCCCGGCGGCCCCGCCTCTTGGGAAGACGCTGCGCAGGACGCCGTTCAGGAAGCCTCCCGCACGCAGGCCAGAGGCCCGCTCAAGGCAGGTCCTCTGGAGTACCTCGGCCAGGCGGCGGACACCTACCTTGTCCTGCGCGACGAGACGGGGGCGCTCGTGCTGCTCGACCAGCACGCGGCTCACGAGCGCGTTCTCTTCGCCAGATTCACGGCCAAAGGCTACCGCGGGACAAGGCAGATGCTGGCGCTTCCCCTTGAGATTCCCCTCCGCGCTCCGGAGATCGCCCGCTGGCTCGAACTCAAGGACATGCTGGAGGGTCTCGGCTTCGAGGGCGAGCTTTCGGGGGCGCGGCTTGCCGTTTCGGCCATGCCCGCCATGCTGGAGCGCGCGGCTGCGGAGGATTTTCTCCGTTCCTGCCTTGCCGGCGGCAGGGACGACTTCAGCAGGCACTTTGCGCAGATGGCCTGCAAGGCGGCCGTGAAGGCCGGACAGCGGCTCTCGCCCGACGAGGCGCTCAAGCTCGTGTCGGAATGGCTTGCCGTGCCGGACCGCGAATACTGCCCGCACGGCCGTCCCGCGGTCCTGCGCTGGGATGCCCAGGCCCTGGAGAAGCTCTTCAAGCGCAGGCAGCCGTAGCAGCCCCCTGCCGCTGGCCCGCGCCGGCGCTAGAACCCGTTGAAGTCGAGGGCGTTGTTGAGGGAGCCCGAGCGCTCCTGCATGAAGCCGCCCTGGAGCGTGAAGCGCGTGATGGTCCAGTTTTCGAGATCCAGCACGTCCATCTTGCCGGTTGTTTCGCGGGTCAAGTGGCGCTTGATGCAGCCTGCCGCCTCCTCCACGGGGAAGTAGAGTCCCTCGAAGGAGACGAGGACGAGGGGGCCGTCTTCAGTCACCGTCTCGGCGGGGCTTTCGTCGGCGTGCACGGCGTCCTGGACGGCTTCTCTCAGCTCGTCCGCAAGGCCTTCCGAGGCGCCTGCGATGCTGGCGTAGACTTTGAGGATGAGGGGCTGGCTCATGGCGCTCCCGGAAAAGGACGCGGCCGGAGCGCTGACTGCCAGCTCTCCGGCCGGGAAAAGGCGGGGGAGAAAAGGGCCTAGCGGCCGGTCCGGTCCGCCACCTTGATGGCCATGGACTTGACTATCTCGGAAAGGGTCTGGCGCAGGCAGTCTTCAACGGCGCTGCTAGAGGGCAGACCCGTGTGCGTCTGGCTCGAGGAGAGCGTCTCCGTGAGCAGGGTCTTCTGGCTGTTGGCTAGGGCGTACTTCACCGTGACCGTCGTGGTGAAGGATGTCATGGAGTCCTCGGTGACGGTGATGTCGCGCAGCGATCCGGTGAGCATGTAGTCGGGCTTGCCCTTGATGGCCTCGGCTGTGGTGGCGGCGTAGGCAACCTGGAAGCCCTGGGAGCCCAGGGCGGTGGCAGCGGCCCGGCCAGCCCACTCCTTGGCGTCGTCCGTGGTGGTGAAGTAGCTCTTGTCGCGGCGCAGGCCAATGTTGCTGGGATCGGGACGCTTGTCGCTGAACTTCACGACGGTGACGGTGGGAGCCGACGGCTGGGGCAGGACGGCCTTGTCGGGCGCGACCGCAAGCAGGCGGACGGCGTTGCTGGGACCGCAGGCTGCAAGCAGCGTACAGAGGACGAGCAGGCAAGAGAGCAGAAGCGCACGGGATTTCATGGCGTTGACCTACTGTTCTACCCAGGACCGGGCCCGGGGCTGGGGCAGGACGGATCCTGCCGAGGTTGGCGCCGCAGGCCTTGCCTTGGCTTGCGGACGGCGGAAAAGCCGGACATGTTTGCAACGCTTCATGATACGGGGAAACATGCCGCCTTGCAAGGCGCGGGGCGGGCGTGCTAGGAAAGCCGTTCGCATGCACAGCACCCGGCGGCATGCCGCCAGGCGCCCTGCCAGCCCTGCCAGCCGGACAAGCGAAGCGCGGGCTGCAACATGAATGCTTCCGCCAGCCCCCCGGCGCTGGGCGGAGACCCGTGAGGACGGAGAATGCTAGATCTCAAACTGGTACAGAAGCAGCCTGAAGTGCTGGCCAAAGCTCTGCGCGACCGCCACTCCAAGCTGACCATCGAGGAATTTCAGGAGCTCGACGGCAGGCGCCGCAAGCTCATCGCAGAAGTAGAGACCCTGAAAGGCCAGCGCAACAAGGCCTCCCAGGAAGTGGCGAAGCTGAAGAAGGAGGGCGGGGACGCCTCGGCCCTGCTGCAGGAGCTGGGCGAGCTCTCCGCCAGGATCAAGGCCTGCGATGCCGAGACCGTCGAAGCCAAGGCCAAGGTCGAGGAATGGATGATGGGCGTGCCCAACATCCCGGACGCCTCCGTGCCCGTGGGCAGGGACGAGACCGAGAACGTCGAGATTGCCCGCTGGGGCACGCCCCGCACCTTCGACGGCGAACCCCTCGCCCACTGGGAGGTAGGCCAGCGGCTCGACGGCGCCCTTGACTTCGAGCGCGCAGCGCGTCTGGCGGGCAGCCGCTTCGTGGTCTCCTTCGGCTGGGCCGCGCGCCTCGACCGCGCGCTTGCCAACTTCTTTCTGGACCAGCACACGCTCAAGGACGGCTACATAGAAGTCGTTCCGCCCTTCATCGTCAACAGCGCCACCATGACCGGCACAGGCCAGCTCCCCAAGTTCGAGGAGGACCTCTTCCGGCTGCGCGAGCAGGACTACTACCTCATCCCCACGGC
>DFDR01000050.1:2997-6860 GCA_002369295.1 Desulfovibrionaceae bacterium UBA3823 | reverse complement strand
TTTCAGGATGCTCTTCAAAGAGGAGGTTGAGGAAGTGTCTTCCGCCTTGCTTCTAGCAAGGAGCGTGCCAAGTCGTGACTGCCCCGTCCGAAGCCGGTCCCTGCCCGCTGGCGCAGGCTCGGCGCAGGGCTTCGGCGCCCCTGCTGGACAGGGAGGCTGGACAGGAAAAAAGGCCGCCTTGGCTAGAGGCGGCCTCGTGTTCGGGAGGGGTTTTCAGGATGCTCTTCAAAGAGGAGGTTGAGGATGTGTCTTCCACCTTGCTTCTAGCAAGGAGCGTGCCAAATCGTGACAGCCCCGTCCGAAGCCGGTTCCGGCCCGCTGGCGCAGGCCCAGCGCAGGGCTCTGGCGCCCCTGCTGGATGGCTTTTGAACGCCAGGGGCAGCTTGTTTTTAGACATCGCGCGATTTTTGGACAGGCGCTGAGGCGCTGCCTCGCTGCGCTGGCCTCCGCCTCCTGCGTACGGAGGAGGCCGAAGATGCAGGCCTCAGACAGCGGCGGCCGCCTGGCAAGAGGCGGCCGCCGCTGTGGGATTGCCTGATGCTGGCGGGGATCCGGCGCTCCCCGCCACGGGGAAGGGTGCAGAGCTGTCTTCAGGAGTTTCGGGAGGTTCTGCGAACTTTGCGTCAGAGGATGCGGGCCGTGCCGGCGCCCGTTCCCGTCCTAACACTGCAAGAGCCGTGCCAGCCTTTCCCGCAAAGACCGGTTCACGTGGCAGGCGACCGCCCGCCTGATCCAGCGGCCTGGCAGGGAGGCGAAGCGGAGCATGTCTGGTCCTCTGCCAGACCGATGCCCCTGCGACTGCCGCGTCCGCTGAAGGCCCGCCCAGGCGGATGAAGGTCTCAGCCGCATGGGGTCAGACAGGTATGGGCTGTGTCCATTTTCTGGACATGGGGCGCGGACGGCTCTGGGCTGGCGTCTATTTTTTTGACATGGCTATCTTTTTGACATGGCTCTCTTTTTGACCTGACTGTCTTTTTGACATTGATGTCAGCATGGCTTTCGAGGGGCCAGCCTGCCTGAGGGCAGGGGAGGGCAAGGCCGGCAAGGGACCTGGCTTCCCGCCTTCCGGTGCCGGCCCCGCAGAGGAAGCAGGCAGGAGACAGACCATGATGCCGGCTGGCAGGGGGGCACCCTCGGCAGGACGTGCGCAGGCCCTCAGCCGGGACCAGTGATGGCAGCGGGGACAGCTGTCTGGAGCGGGCCTGCTGTGCCAGGGGCAAGCCTGCCAAGGCCTGCTGTGCCAGAGCCTGCCGTGCCCAGGGCCGGCCTGGCAGAGGATAGACGGCAAGGACAGCCAAGGCCTGCAGGGCAGAGGCAGGGCAAAGGCAAGGGGCTTTGGAGGCGGGGGCGAGGCTGTCTCGCACGGCCGGGCAGTCTGCATCTTGCCCCATGCCCGGCGCCGGAGGGCAGAAGCTGTGCGACACGACTGTCGCGTCCTGGCCGGCGAGCTTGGCGAAGAAAAAAATCTGCCGACAAAAAGCAATGCCATTTCAATGGCTTGAATGCCTGTCTCTGGCCATGCTCTCCCATGCGTGTGCAGGCTCTGCAGAATATGTGGCTTCCGCTCTTCCTCTGTCTGTCAAAATTGGATACAAGGCAATTGCATGGCTATCTCTCACGAGCTGGCCTGCCAGCGCTCCGACACAAGCAAGGATGTTGCTCCTCGCGTCGGCGGCGCATTTTTCCGGCGTGTTTCTGCACACGCTCCCTTGTTTCAGAGCAGATCCTGCCGGGCAGGACTGCTGTCCTTAAGCTTTGTCTTCAGCGTAGCCAGACGCTCCATTCAAACGGATCATAGAGGAGTAAAAAATCGATTTTCTCAGACTGCGCATCATGCCAGTCAATACGAGGAACAGCACAAGAATATTCCAGAATATGGAACAGCATGAGGCTAGCATCGGAAATGCCGGCTGTCCCCCGAAGGTTCTGCCTCGCCCTGTCAGGAAGCGCTCCAGGCGCAAGCCCGGACCTTCCGGCACTGCCCCCCTCCGGGGCGATATGGCCGCAGACGGAGACATGCCGTGCGCTGAGGAGGCAAGCCATGCATCACTACACGTCAAGGAGGAGGAGCGCCATGCCTGAGTTCTGCCGCTGTCTGGCGGCACCGCGACACGCGTTCTGACAAGAAGCTGACCGCCCTGGCCCAGCCGGGGCAGACGTCCAGCCCTGCATGGAGGGTTTGCGCACAACGGGGCGCCTCCACGGCCAGGCGCAGTGCAGGCACTGCGAGGAACCGGCTTTGGGAAGAGCCGGAGCCGCTGGAAAACCACTATCGACAAGCAAGGAACAAGCATGCCACAAAAACAGAATCCAGACAGTACGCCTGGAATAAAGATACTCCGGCTTTTCAGCATACTCCTGCTGGAAGGGAGGCGACACTTCCTGAAGGATCTCAGCGACCGCCTGGAGTGTTCTCCGCAGACCGTCATCCGCATGATCCGCGAGGTGGAGCAGATCGTTGGGTCGGATCTGCTCTACGGCATCGACAACCGGCGCCGCTGGTACCAGCTGGCGCCCAAGAACAGCTTCACCCTCGGGCTTGACTACGAGGAGCTGCGCTACCTCAACATCTGCCGCGGGCTCTCCGAAGGCGTGCTTCCGCCCCAGACGCTCAAGCGCATCGACCGCACCCTGGAGCAGCTGGCCATGCACATGGCCGATCCGGTCAACGTGGCGACCGACCGCAGGCTCTTCACCTTCTCCCCGAAGGGGCGCATCGACTACGAGCCCCACGCGGAGCACATCCAGACCCTGATCAAGGCCGCCCGCGATCACAGGGTGTGCATGGTGGTCTACAAGGCGCCAACCAGCCCCCAGGCCAAGGAGCACCGCTACCAGCCCGTGCGCCTCATCGCCATGAACAACGCCCTCTACTCCATCGGCTGCCTTGTCGGCGAAGACTACGACGATGCCGACCAGGTGGCGGTGAAGCAGGTCAACTTCGCCGTGCACAGGATGCGCGATGTCGTCCTCACGGAGCAGCGCACCCGCATCCGTCTGCCCGACATGCACGTCTCCTCCTTCGGCCTGCCCTGGCACGAGCCGAGGACCTTCACCATCGAGTTCGCTCCCGAGGTGGCCGACTACGTCTGCGAGCGCGTATGGTCCGATCAGCAGGAGATTGAGCGCCGCGACGACGGCGGCGTCATCTTGACCATTACAACCCGCAGCGAGCCTGAACTGCGCGCCTGGGTCCGCGGCTTCGGCGACAAGGCATCCATACGCTCCGACGACGTCAAGATGCTCGATCCCGACGATCCTGACCGCCTCGGCGTCCTGATCGGCGAGTAGCCCTCCTCTCGGCGCCGCTGGCAAAGCGCCCCGAAAGCCTTCAAGGCTTCCGGGGCGCTTTCTGCTTTCCTTTCTGCCCAGATGCGGGCGTCTTTACGCGGGTGCCTGGGAACAGAGGAGGGGAAAGGGTTCGTGTTCAGCTAGACCCTGCCGCTGCGGCCATCCTCCCCTGCCTGCGGGGCAGGCTCGGCATCCTGCCGGCAGACCAGCCGTTCAGGCGAGGCGTCATCCTCCCTGGCAGGGGAGGCTGCAGGAGCATCGGACCCGGGTTGGACGCTGCCGGCCGGAACGTCTCCTGGCTGGCCCGAGGCACCCAGAGCAGCCCCAGACTCGGAGGGACTGGGCTGCGATGCCTGCGTGCCGGGAGAAGGCTGCTGACCTGGAGCCTGGCTCTGGGGGAACCCGCCTTGCCAGCCCTGCGGATCCGGCTGACCGGGGAAGGACTCCTGCGGACCGGGCTGGCACGGCTGGCCGGGGAAGGGCCCCTGCGGGCCGGGGTAAGGTCCCTGCTGACCGGGGAAAGGCCCCTGCGGGCCGGGCTGGTACGGCTGGCCGGGGAAGGATCCCTGCGG
>DFDR01000050.1:1031-2913 GCA_002369295.1 Desulfovibrionaceae bacterium UBA3823 | reverse complement strand
CCGGGGAAAGGCCCCTGCGGGCCGGGCTGGTACGGCTGGCCGGGGAAGGGTCCCTGCGGACCAGGGAAGGAGCCCTGCGGAGCGCCGCTGGGTTCCGGCCGGCCTGACGGCAGCTGTCCTAGCGGCCTCAGGCCGAGAAGGCGGTGCTCTTCGCCAGGTTCAGCCGTAGGCTGGAGAACGAGAAAGATGTAGAGAGCGACGACCAGGAGCAGGCAAATCGAACTCAGGCCGATGCACGCGAGGGAGAGGCGCCAGCTGCTGGCTGAGAAGCCAAGGATGGCGCCGGCCGCGATGCCGACGGTCAGCAGGCCTGTCGCGATGCCGGCGAGAATGAAGGGCGACCAGGGATAGTAGCCGGCATCGCGCATGCGCCGCACGCTCACGGCAAAGCTGGGAATGAGCATGACGGCGCTGAAGAGCGAGGCCAGCGGCCACCAGATCGAGACAAGCACGAGGCTGGCCAGATGCAGGAAGGCCATGAAGAGGAAGAACTCGCTTCTGGAGGAACGGCCCTGGAAGTCGGCGAAGCGGACAAGGGAGCGCCGGAGCAGGCAGAAGGCGCGCTCCAGAAGGCTGGCGTCCTGGGGAATGGAGGCGAGGCCGTTGTCAAACTCCAGGGGCGTGCCGCACTGCGGGCAGGCCTTCATGGCTGCATCGCAGGAAGCATTGCAGGCAGGGCAGCGCAAGGGGCGGGAGAGATGCAGGCTGGCGCCGCAGGACGGGCAGAAGCGGCCCGGCGGTTCAGCGCTGGCGCCGCAGCGGGGGCATTTCATGGGAAGCTCCTTCGAGTGCTCAGGCGAGCAGCTTGGCTGCCAGGGCCATGATGGCCTTGGCCTTGGGATCAGTGACCTTCACGGTCTTGGTGAAGTACCGGTTGAGCGCCTCGGCGACGAAGGGCACGGAGGAGCTGTAGCCGCCAAGCTCGAGGGTCGTGCCGTCCGGGGAGATGCGGAAGGTGCGCAGCTCCACGTCCACGGGATGGGAGATGCCGACGAGGCGAAGGGAGAGCCTGACGACGTCCTTGTGGATCTCGACGCTCTCGATGGCGCCGTACTCGGCGATGAAGCGGTTGAACTGGGCCTTGACGCCGGCGGCCAGGGGCTTGAACTTGACGGAATCGGGTATGCCGAACATGGCGTGCTTCCTCCTGCTACGCCTGGCGGGAAAGCGCCTGGCCAAGCTTGCGCAGGACAAGGCGGGCCTCGGGATCGCCGACCTCCCAGGTCTTGCCGGCGAAGAGCTCCTCAAGGAGCTTGGTGGCCAGCGGGACGCTCGAGGCAAATCCCGACAGCGCGATGGACGCGCCGTCCTCGGCGATGTCGACGCGGTCCACGGCGAGGCGCAGCTCGTCTGCCACGCCCACGAGGCGCAGGCGCATGGCAAGGCCGCCGCCGCTCTGCTCCTCGAGGGAGGAGACCTCGCCGAAGCGGGCTATCTTCGAGTTGATCGCAAGCCTGACCGCTTCGAGCAGCGTGCGCGCCCAGACGGCGTCCACGCCTGACCTGGCCAGGCTGAAACCCTTTTTCACGACTGCAAACATGCATCCTCCTTTGGGGGACCTGCGCCCCTCCCGCTTTCCCGGCGCGCGGGAATCCGGCAGGATCTGGAGGGCGGGCGCTGGCCAAGCATGGCCTATTCTCGGATTTCGTCAAGCCCGGGGCGCTGTCCGCCTTCCCGAAAAACGCCCTTTGCAGGAGCGTCCGGCAAGGCTATAGTGGCGCTGGCGAGGAGGAAGCCCATGACGAGCGCCGAGAGGCTGCACTGGATGATATCCTATCTGCTCGAGGAGCGCGGCTCCACGGCGACCGACATGCCTGATGCCGAAAGCGCGCTCTTCAGCCTGTGGCGGGCTCTGGTCAACGTCCGCCGCCCCCTGCCTGCC
>DFDR01000050.1:790-973 GCA_002369295.1 Desulfovibrionaceae bacterium UBA3823 | reverse complement strand
CCTGCCTGCCGCGCCCGAATACCTCGCCATGGAGGACGCCTTCCTCCAGGAGCGCCTCGCCAGGATCGGCGCCTGCGGGATCGGGGAGACAAGGGACTTCGGCGCCGGGCTCAGGCTCTGGCAGGGAGACATGACGAGGCTGGCGGCGGACGCAGTCGTCAATGCCGGCAACCCCGATCTCCT
>DFDR01000050.1:276-598 GCA_002369295.1 Desulfovibrionaceae bacterium UBA3823 | reverse complement strand
GCCTTCAACCTGCCCTCGCGCTGGGTCATCCACACCGTAGGACCCGTCGTCGCCGACGCGCCGAGCGCCAGTCAGGAAGCCCAGCTCGCCTCCTGCTACCGCGCCAGTCTCGCCCTTGCCGTCAGGATGGAGCTCTCCTCCATCGCCTTCTGCTGCATCTCCACGGGTGCCTACCGCTTCCCGCGCGTCCGCGCCTGCGAAATAGCCCTTGCCAGCGTCTGCCGGGTGCTGGCGGAAACGGGAGCCGGCATCGCCGTGATCTTCAACACCTTCACGGACGAAGACACGGCCATCTACGAACGGGCGCTGGCCGCGCTCTAGG
>DFDR01000050.1:0-161 GCA_002369295.1 Desulfovibrionaceae bacterium UBA3823 | reverse complement strand
CTAGGAAAAGGCGCCTGCCAAGGAAAAGGACGCACGCAGTCCGCAGAGGAGGCTTTCCTGCCGGCAGGACCGCAAGGGAGCCCGGACGGGCGACGGACCCCAGACGGGAAGGGCCCCAGATCGGAAAAGGCCCAGACATAAAAAGGGGCCCCGCCGGAGAT
>DFDR01000195.1:2731-5368 GCA_002369295.1 Desulfovibrionaceae bacterium UBA3823 | reverse complement strand
GACCCGCCATGGGCAACACTCCTTAGCGCATGCAAATTTCCAGCCGGCAGGCCTGCCTGCAGGCCGTGGCGCGACTTCGTAGCTTTATGCATTTTCGCCATTCTGGCAAGATCCGCCCAGCCCCGCACCTTCTCCCGATGCCGTGCGCGACCTTGCTAAAGCCCGTGTTCTATGCTCTAAAAATTCGCCCCGACTTCCCTTTGCCAAGGCATCCGCGCATGAGCCAGCCAGCCTGCGCGCGCAAGGAGGAGAGCCGGGCGACCGCACCTGCCGCTCCGTCCCCGGCGGAGCGCCCCCCCCGGCGCGGCGCATGGCAGATCCGGCATCCGCATCCGCCCTTGCAGACGCCGAGCACTCTGCGTGCGCACATCCTGCGCCTGCCGCAAGGCTGGCGCGCCCAGAACCACGGAGGACCGTCTTGGATCTACTGCATTCCAAATCCCACCAGCTCCCCCTCCCCCTCCAGAGCCCGGACAAGCCGCAGCTCTACAGGGAGCAGTTCCCCTACACCAGCATCTGCCGCACCGAATTCGACGACGTCATGCTCGCCCCCCATCCTGCCGAGCAGATGCGCATCACGGACACCACCTTCCGAGACGGACAGCAGGCCCGGACGCCGTACACCGTGAAGCAGGTCGCCAAGATCTTCGACTACCTGCACCGCCTAGGCGGCCGGACCGGCCTCATCCAGGCCTCCGAATTTTTCCTCTACTCCCAGCGCGACCGCAAGTGCATCGACGTGTGCCGCGCCCGCGGCTACCGCTTCCCGCGCATCACGGCCTGGATCCGCGCCAACAAGAGCGATCTCGAGATCGCAAGGGACATGGAGTTCGACGAAGTGGGCATGCTCACGAGCGTGTCCGACTACCACATCTTCCTCAAGCTCGGCAAAACGCGCCAGCAGGCGTTCGACATGTACACGGAGCTGGCGGCGCAGGCCCTCGAGTGGGGCATCATTCCCCGCTGCCACTTCGAGGACGTGACCAGGGCCGACGTCTACGGCTTCGTCCTGCCGCTGGCCCAGCGCCTCATGGAGCTCTCCAGGCAGTCCGGCATGCCCGTGAAGATCCGCCTCTGCGACACCATGGGCTACGGCGTGCCCTACCCCGGCGCCTCCCTGCCCCGCTCCGTGCAGAGGCTCGTGCACGCCTTCACCGAGGAAGCGGGCGTGCCCGGCAAATGGCTTGAATGGCACGGGCACAACGACTTCCACAAGGTGCTGGTCAATGGCGTCACCGCCTGGCTCTACGGCTGCGGCGGCGTCAACTGCACCCTCTTCGGCTTCGGCGAGCGCACGGGCAACACCCCGCTCGAAGCCATGGTCATTGAATACATTTCCCTCACCGGCGACGATGCGGCCGCCGACACGGCGGTCATCAACGAAATAGCCGACTACTTCGCCACCGAGCTCGACTACCGCATCCCCTTCAACTACCCCTTCGTGGGCCGCGACTTCAACGCCACCTCCGCCGGCGTGCACGTGGACGGCATTGCCAAAAACGAGGAGATCTACAACATCTTCGACACCTCCCGCATCCTCGGCCGCCCCGTACCCATCATCATCACCGACAAGTCCGGCCGCGCCGGCGTCGCCTACTGGATCAACCACAACCTCAAGCTTGCGGGCACCCCGAACGAGGTCTCCAAGAAGCACCCCGCTGTGGGACGCATCTACGATGCCATCATGCAGGCCTACGAACAGGGCCGCACCACCCACTTCTCCTACGAGGAGATGGAGAAGCTCGCCCGCCGCTACATGCCCGAACTCTACGTCTCCGAGTACGATCGCATGAAGCAGCTGGCCGGCGAACTTGCGGCCAGCCTGATCATCAAGCTGGCGGCCCAGAAGGATCTGCTGACCCTCGCCGAGCCCGCCAGCGCCCAGCTGACGGCCTTCTCCGAGCTGTACCCCTTCATCCAGTACCTCTACCTCACCGACGCCGAGGGCAAGCTCAAGTGCTCGCGCATCACCGATCCCGCCTACAACGAGAAGTACGGCCAGCTGCCCCTGGGCTACGACTTCTCCCAGAGGGAATGGTTCTCCGAGCCCATGAAGACCGGCGACCTGCACATCATGGACATCTACCAGTCCAAGTTCACTGACAAGCTCGTCACCACCGTTTCCTGCGCCGTGACCGACGAAAATGACAAGATTGTCGGCGTCCTCGGCTGCGACATCCAGCTGGAGCAGCTGCTCAAGCACGCCCAGGAAATCGACACGGCCGACGACGAAGCCGAGGCCGACGCCTAGCACATCCGGTCGGGCCTGGCACCCCCCGGCCACGCGCCCGCCCAAGGCCGGCTCCGCTTCCGGAGCGGCCCAAACCAAGGGAGAAGCATCCTCACATGATCACTCTCATCGACAAGCCCACGGTTCTTGCCGGAGGCTCCCTCCTCTCCGAGGAGGAGGCCCGGGCCCGGGGCATAGGCCTTGACGAGGCCAGGAAAAACACCCTGGCCTACGGCATCCTCAAGGCGCACAGCGCCAGGGACGACGGCGACGGCATGCTGCACGTCAAGTTCGACGCCATGGCATCCCACGACATCACCTTCGTGAGCATCATCCAGACGGCCCGCGCCAGCGGGCTCGAGACCTTCCCCATCCCCTACGCGCTCACCAACTGCCACAACTCCCTC
>DFDR01000195.1:0-2600 GCA_002369295.1 Desulfovibrionaceae bacterium UBA3823 | reverse complement strand
GGCATCTACGTGCCCGCCAACCTGGCCGTCATCCACCAGTACGTGCGCGAAATGATGGCCGGCTGCGGGCGCATGATACTCTGCTCCGACAGCCACACCCGCTACGGCGCCCTCGGCACCATGGGCGTGGGCGAAGGCGGCCCTGAACTCGTGAAGCAGCTGCTCTCGCGCACCTACGACATTCCCGAGCCCGAGGTCGTCCTGGTCTGGCTCGAGAACGCTCCCCAGCCCGGCGTCGGCCCCCAGGACGTGGCCCTCGCCCTCATCGGCGCCGTGTTCAAGAGCGGCTTCGTCAAGAACAAGGTGCTCGAGTTCGCCGGCCCCGGCATCGCCTCCCTCTCCGTGGACTACCGCTGCGGCATCGACGTCATGACCACCGAGACCACCTGCCTCTCCTCCATCTGGGAGACAGACGGCAAGGTGAAGGACTACCTCGCCGGCTTCGGGCGGCCCGAAGAATTCAAGGAGCTGACCCACGGCAAGCCTGCGGCCTTCTGCTCGGCCATCAAGATTGACCTCGCCGCCGTCGAGCCCATGATGGCCCTGCCCTTCCATCCCAGCAACGCCTATCCCGTGGCCGAGGTCATCGCCCACGCCGACGAGATCTTCGGCGAGATCGAAGTCCAGGCCCACAAGCAGTTCGGCAAGGCCGCCGGCGGCTTCGGCCTCAGGAAGAAGATCCGCAACGGTCAGGTCTGGGTCGACCAGGGCATCATCGCCGGCTGCGCGGGCGGCTCCTTCGAGAACCTCGCCACGGCAGCGGCCATGCTCGAGGGGCACGAGACCGGCAGCTCCCTCTTCTCCCTCTCCGTCTACCCCGCCTCCGAGCCCCAGGCCATCGCGCTCATGAAGAGCGGGGCCACGGCCAAGCTCATGGAGGCCGGCGCCATCGTCAAGAGCTGCTTCTGCGGCCCTTGCTTCGGCGCAGGCGACACGCCGGCCCACGGCGCCCTCTCCATACGCCACACCACGAGGAACTTCCCCAACCGCGAAGGCTCCAAGCCCGGCGCAGGCCAGGCCTGCGGCGTGGCCCTCATGGACGCGCGCTCCATCGCCGCCACGGCCGCCAACCGCGGACGCCTCACGCCGGCCACGGAGATGGACTGGGACAAGATCCGCTGCGACCTCGACTACAAGTTCGACAGCCGCGTCTACCAGATCCGCTGCTACCAGGGCTTCGGCAAGGCCGACCCTGCGACCGATCTCAAGTACGGCCCCAACATCGCCGACTGGCCCAAGATGCCGCCCCTGCCCGACAACCTGCTCCTCAAGGTCGCGAGCGTCATCCGCGATCCCGTAACCACCACCGACGAGCTCATCCCCTCGGGCGAAACATCCTCCCTGCGCTCCAACCCGCTCAAGCTGGCCGAGTTCGCGCTCTCCAGGCGCGATCCACACTACGTGGCCAGAGCCAAGGAGATCTTCGCCGAGCAGCAGGCCCTGCGCGCCAATCCCGACGACGGCGGCCTGGCTGCCAGGCTCTCCGAGCTGCTTGAGCCCGTGAACCAGCTCGCCCCTGAAGTCTTTGCCCAGGTGGCCTGGGCAGGCCTCGAGCGCTTCGGCATCGGCTCCACCATCTTCGCCGTGAAGCCCGGCGACGGCAGCGCCCGCGAGCAGGCCGCCTCCAGCCAGAAGGTGCTCGGCGGCTGGGCCAACATCGCCGTGGAGTACGCCACCAAGCGCTACCGCTCCAATCTCGTCAACTGGGGCATGCTGCCCTTCACGGCGCCTCTGGATCTGGGCGGCCGGCTGCGCGTGGACGATCTCATCCTCGTCCCCGGCATACGCCAGGCCCTCAAGAACAAGGCTGAGAGCGTCACGGCCTACCTGATGCAGGAAGGCATGGCGCAGGCCGAGAAGATCACCCTCTCCCTCGGCCAGCTCACGGACGACGAGCGCCAGACCATACTCGACGGCTGCCTCATCAACTTCTACCGCGGCCAGGCATAGCTCTGCCCTCTGCCTGCCGGAATTCAAGGGCCCGGCCGCCCATGGCGGCTGCCGGGCCTTTTGCCGTGCCTGCGCCGAAAGCGGAGGCCCAGACGGGATGCGGCGCGCAGCCCGCCGCGCGCACGTGAAAAGGCCGCCTGCTCCGCAACGGAAACGCAGGCGGCCTTTCGGGAAAGGCGATCGGGAAGTCCGGATCTTTCAGGCTAGAACGGCTTGCCCGTGGGCTCAAGGACCTCAAGGCCGCCCATGTAGGGAACGAGCACCTTGGGAAGCACGACGGAGCCGTCCTTCTGCTGGCCGTTCTCGAGTATGGCCGCGATGGTCCGGCCGGTGGGCAGGCCTGAGCCGTTGAGGGTGTGCACGTACTGGGACTTGCCGCCCTTGGGCTTGAAGCGGATGTTGGCGCGACGGGCCTGGAAGTCTCCGCAGTTGGAGCAGGAGGAGATCTCGCGATAGGTCTTCTGGCTGGGCAGCCAGACTTCGAGGTCGTAGGTCTTGACCGCGCCGAAGCCCATGTCGCCCGTGCAGAGCACGATCTGGCGGTAGGGCAGCTCCAGGGCCTCCAGCAGGGCGCGGGCGTGGCCGGTCAGGATCTCGAGCTGGCTGAAGCTGTCGTCGGGATGGGCAAAGCGCACCATCTCCACCTTGGT
>DFDR01000252.1 GCA_002369295.1 Desulfovibrionaceae bacterium UBA3823 | reverse complement strand
TCGCCATGGACAAGCTGGCAGACCATGTCGGCATCAAGACTGCCTCTGCGGGGCAGGGGCAGAAAGTCGCGTGGCAGAAGCCGAAAGACTGGGCATACATGGAGCAGTCCGGCGAGGTTCTGCGCGACCTTCCTGAGACGTGGAAAGCCTACGCGCAGGACGAGGCTGGGCGCATGGCGATCATAAAGATGGAGTACGCCGAACTGCTAAAGGCCCAGACGCCGGAGGAAATCAGCCACGAGCTCGTCCATCTTGGCAGTGCCACGCTCCACCTCTGGAGGTTGCTGAACAATGCAGAATAGCTTCTCCGCTGGACCGATGCCAGATCCGCTTATCAAGGCCCCGTTTCTTCAGCAGCCGACGCCTCCGCTGCAGACCCTGATGCTCAACCAACTTGAGGGATGGGAGCCAGTGCAGGAATTTGTAGACAGCTCCAATGTAAAATGGACTCTGGCAAAGTCCTCTTCTGACAGCACTAGGGACGTTCCAGACCCGAAAACGGTTCAGTTTGTTTCTGCATGGAACCACGAGTTCCCCGCCAAGCTCTCGCAGAAAGTCTACGTCTACGCCGTCGAGGCCATACGCCCGCCCCGCGTTGCCACCGAACAGCCGAGCATGTTGTTGTACCAGTGGTTCAGCACTGTGAAGATGGACTTCAACCCTGGCATGATTACCGACCGCGAATGGTTGAAAGCCAACGTCTACGCTGCTCCGCTGGTGGATTCCCGCATGTCGAAGCTCCTCGCCATCTGCAAGGTGCAGGCCCAGCCATCGCAGGGACAGCAGGCCGCGCCAGCCGAGGAAGACAAGCCCATCCGCGTCGAGGAGATCGTGAATGCCAGTACAGGAAATCTGCAAAGAAATAAGGGCAAGAGCAGAGAAGGACAGCAGGCCTAGCGAGCAGATCTTTCAGGAGATCCTGCAGTCCGGGGCGCAGATGTACTTCGCGAGGCAGTGGCCCCGCGATGCCGTGATTTCGTTCTGCGCCAGCATCGTGCGCTTTCTGGACAACCAGACGCCGAAAAACGAGGAAAAGCAGTTTAATCTCTAGCAACCAAGCTAGCTTAAGGAGAATCTGAGATGAAGGCGATGTTAAGTCAGCCCATGGCGGGCAAGACGGAAGAGGAAATCGTGTCAACCCGCGAAAGGGCGATCAAACGCCTGGAGGCGATGGGCTACAAGGTGGTCAACACCCTGTTCACCGACGAATGGTACAAAAAGGAAAACATGAAAGAGCGTGGCGTTGAAAATATTCCTCTCTGCTTCTTTGCCAAGAGCATCGAGAACATGAGCAAATGTCATGCGGCTTACTTTTGTTCCGGGTGGGAACAGGCGCGTGGATGCAGGTGCGAACATGAGGTGGCCAAGGCGTATGGCGTGAAGATTATTTACGAGAACGGAGAGAAGAATTAGCAGACGCCGCAGAAGCAGGAGCCGTAGAAAAGCAGAAAAGCCCCCGTCCTTTTCGGATTGGGGGCTTCTTCGTTTCAGGCCTGCGGGGCGCTGTCTGGGCCTTTGAGGTGCCTTCCCACAAGCCAGCGGACGAGGCCGGAGCGGGTCATACCCTGCGCCCTCGCGGACATGTCCAGCGCGGGCATCCACTCGGCAGGGAGCCTGACCTGGAACTGGGCCATCTGGCCCGTGGCGGGACGGCCTCCGGCGTGACGGCGGGGCTTCTTAGTTCTTTCCACTTGGGTCTCCCTCCCCGAACCAATGATCATAGGTGTCGCCGCCCCAGTTTTCGCGTTCACGGCGAAGAAGGGCTGTTCGGGCCTTTACTGCGTCCTCCAGCGTTCCGTGTACGCTCTCAAGTTCAACCTTGGGGCCGCCAGTGAAATAGACGCCATAGGCCCGCTCTCCCTCGGATGTAGGCTTCTGGAGCTTAGTCGCCATAGGGAACCTCCCGCCTATCGCCCTCGCTGTCTACGAAGAAAATCTTGTCGAAGGTCCCCGTGTTCTGGTAGCCGTGGCGCTCGGCATAAGCCTCGTCGAACAGATGGCGGTTGCGCTTGCGGAACGCCTTCTGTGCCCCGCTGAGAGTCCAGTGAATGGATACGGTTTCAGGATAGGGGCAGGAGCAATGACAGACTTCGTAGTGCTCTCTCATAACTACCACCTCTCCACGCCAAAGGCGTGGTCTACCTCTTCCTGTATGCGGTCGCGCAGGGCGCGGTCGTACACGCCCACCATGGACTGCCCGTCAAAGCGGGTGTCGTACCCGCGGGCCAACTCGGCGCACATCGGGGCCACCTTCTTCATGGCCTCGCGCACGTCCCTGAGCCTTGCATCGCAGGGGAAGTCGAAGCGCAGGGTGTGTCCGTGGTACACGTCCTCGGGCACGGCCGTCCCCACCTCGCCGTTGAACGTGGCGCAGAGGTGCGGGGGCTCCGCGCTCAGGCGGAGCTGAAGATAGGCCCCCTGCGGGTTCTCTCTGCCGGGATACTGGCAGAGGTAGTCCTTGCGGGCCTTGGGAAGCTGGACGTGTAAGCCGTCCACCTCAAAATCTAAAATCTGGCTCATGGTTTCCTCCTCGGGGTGTTCCCCTTTCTTGTTGATTAAAACATACGCCCTTCCCTAGTTTATGTCAACGAAAAACCATACAGAAACTGCTAGAGGCCACAAAAAAGCGCCCCGCCGGGGAGGCGAGGCGAGATGCAGGGGCGGTTCCGGCCTGCCTTGGGGCTGTGGTGCAGCCGTGGTGCAGGCGTGGTGCGGAAGCGGGGGTAATATGTTGAAATTACTGGCTCAAACCTTCTCCTCCAACGGGGAGATGTTTTAGAGCTAACTGTCTGACTTTTCAGGAATTGCCTTAGCCGTTCCGCACCATGCTGCACCAAGAACGGCGCTGGCTGCCTTCTGAGCGCTGGGCAGGGCGTGGGCGTAGGCGTTGAGCGTGGTCGCGGGGCTGGCATGGCCCAGATTGGCCGCAACGGCGGCAACGTCTGCTCCGGCCGCAATCATCATCGTCGCGGCGATATGCCGCAGGGAGTAGAAAGGGAGCCATCCGCGCCCTGCCTTCCGCACGGCGTCCCGCCATGCATGGCAGTATGTCCTCACGCGCTGCCCGAAAGAGTTGCGGCAAACGTACTGGGCATCGTCCCTGCCGTCGGCCTCGTACCGCTCCAGCGCCTCCTCCATGTACTCCTGCGGAGGGTAGACGGTCTTGGACATGCCGACCTTGCCCATGAACACGGTCACAGCACCGTGCAGGAAGTCGAACGCCTTCCATTGCAGGCTGAACAGCTCCGACTTTCCAGGGCGCAGGCAGAGGGCCAGCGCAGTCCGGCAGGCCCACTGCATCCATGGCTGGAGGTGGGCATAGACAGCCAGAAAATGTTCCGGCGTTCCCTGCCTGCTCCCGCGCCTCTCGACAGGGAGGGGTCTGTGGTGCGCCCACGGGTTGCGGGTGATCAACTCCTCCTCCACGGCGTAGCCGAAGACCGCCTTGAGCCTGTCGATCCATTTATTGATTGTCACATTGCTGGACCCTCCTGCTCTGGCGCAGTCGCGCACCGCGTTGAGGTCTCGGCGGTCGAGCGAGTCAACATACCTGTCGGCGATGCACTCGGCATAGCCAACCTTCTGCTTTG
This sequence comes from Desulfovibrionaceae bacterium UBA3823, assembly GCA_002369295.1. Lineage (GTDB taxonomy): Bacteria > Desulfobacterota > Desulfovibrionia > Desulfovibrionales > Desulfovibrionaceae > Desulfovibrio. The sequence continues at coordinate 1,733 of DFDR01000252.1, read as the reverse complement.
CTCGAATCTGGTCTTGCCGCGCACCGCCGACAAGCCAGCGGTATTGTTGTTCCACGCTAGCGCTCAGATTGTGGTCTTTGAGGTATAAGCCCACGGCTTCATACACCGTCAGGCGGGCACACTGGCGTTCCTCCTGCGTGACTTCGTCCTGAAACGCATCGGCATCCTCCTTTGTGTGAAAAGACCTTGTGGCCCATGGCTTGTCCTTAGGACGGGATGGGTCTCTCCATTTGCAGACCCACCGCCCGTCTCCTCGCTGATAGACGCTCATTGCTGACTCCTCTTGCTGGCGCTCCCGCACCCTTGGAGGAACCGCTGCCTGCCCTCCCGATCTAGCAAACTTCTTTTTTGAGGGCGAGAAGCCAGCACCTCCAGCACCTCCCTGCTCTGCCTGCGGAGGTCTTCCAGCGCCTTCTCGTGGGCCATGATCTCAAGCTCCAGACGCCGAAGCTCAAGCACGGTTTCGTTTGCGTCCATCGCCTCACCTCCTTTGAAGGCCCCCGCCGTCCCGAGCCTTCACCTAGACGGCAGGGGCCTGCTTCCACGGCGCGGAGACTGCATCGCGCCGTTTCGGGGACCGCCCCCGAAAGTCTTAAATGACAACCGCCCTCCCTCCGCGCTCAACCACTACGAGACAGCCTCCGCGAAGCGCTTGGCGCTCTCCCGTCCAGAGATCCACGAGCCACCAGCGCCTGTCCTCCTGCTCCACGCGGAGCCTGTCGGGATGCCCTATCCAATAGCGGAACCGCGCCACGTCATGCCCGCCCCGCCAGTGGATGCAGCACTCCGGCACCCCGTTGGCGGGGTCATCGTCCCAGCGCGGGAATTTCTTCACGGACATGTCGGCCTCCTGCAGATGCGCTCCAGACCGAGCCAGAACGCCAGCGCGGACGGGAACGGGGCGCTGTTCTTGCTGTCTCCGAAGCGCAGTCGTCCGCGGATGAAGTGGATCAGGTCTGCCGTCCTGATGTAGTCGTTCCACCATGCCGTGTCGGGTCTTGCTGGAACAAGCGCCACAATCAGGTCGGCATTGACCGCCTGCTCGGAGAAGTGCTTCACCCACTTGGCGATCTTGCTGTAGGGAGGGTTGCAGAAAACTCGCTCCCCATCCCAGTTGTGTTGAAGTCCGTCCGTTTCTATAGAGTGGTAGAATTTGCATAGGGCGTTTTCCTGCGTCGCCGCCGCGTCCAGAGTGAAATGGAAACGCTCGTTGAGTCTGTCGAAGAGCCAGCGGGGGGGGTCCCACTCATCGCTGTTCGAGGACATCAGGCCCTTGTTAAGCGCCATTGAGGCCTCCTTCGAAATTGACCGTCCTCCCTTCCCTCGCGGCCCTTTCTGCCTCCTCGACCCAGCCCGCGACATGGGTGCCGCCGATAGCGAAGCAGAGGCTCTTGAGCGACTGCACCAGCTTCTCGTTGACCTGGGCCTGCCGTTCCTTGCGCTCGGTTTCGGCTGTCTTACTCATGGAACACGGCCTCCCGCAGCCATTCGGGCGTTGCCTCCTCAAATGCTCGGCAAACCTCATGCCACATCGGCAGGCGATGATTTCGGCGCTGTCGCCGCACGTTCTGCATCACAGCCAGGGAACAGCTCCACACCCTGCGCTGCAGAAAACTCTCCGGCAGTCGGCCCTTGATCTGCAGGAGCAGGTCAGTAGCCTTCGGGTTGGCGCGGAGGCAGTCCAGCAGGATGTTCAGCTTGGAGAGCATCCAGCCGTCCACCTCGCCCTCGAA
>DFDR01000133.1:4751-4953 GCA_002369295.1 Desulfovibrionaceae bacterium UBA3823 | reverse complement strand
ACCCGGCAGGAAGGTCCCGCATCCTCCTGGGCCTGGCGCGGACCGGCCGCACCGGACTGGCGTGCCAGACCCCGGCCAGTCTAGCACAATGCCGGCATGGCAGAGCGCCGCCAGCCTGACCGCCCAGGGACCCGCTTGGGGCGGGGCCGGACAGCCTGCGCCCGTGCGCCCTTCCCGCGCGCCTGCTCCCGGCGCAGGCGCA
>DFDR01000133.1:1280-4703 GCA_002369295.1 Desulfovibrionaceae bacterium UBA3823 | reverse complement strand
CTCCCGGCGCAGGCGCACTGCCCGCTTCTGCCACGGGCCAAGCCACGGCGACAAGGCCGGCGACAGCCTGGCTGAAGCAGGCCTGCAAGCCTGTGATAGCGAAGGCTTTGGCGCAAGACAAGGCTATTTTGGAATATTCCAGCTATTTCCCTGTCTGTCGCCTCGCCTTCCAACAGAGAGCGTAAAAATAATTCCAGAATTGTGAAAATTGCGTCTCTGTGGCTTGCTGGTCGCGACAAGGTCGCGTACAGTGGATTCAGCGCGCATTCGTGCCTTCCGCGCGACGGAAAGACATCTCTCGGCTTCCGCATGACGGAAAGGCTTCTCGAGAAGGCATGCCGGCAGATATGCCGCGACGCCACGCTCCTGCATCGCAGGCACGGCCGGAGGGCCGGTGTGCAGATAAGGGTGCAGGAAGACGCGCCTTCAGTCCCGCGCGCCCCCGCCGCAGGGAAAGCGGCAAGCCGCCCCTTGCGGGGCAAAGGAGACGAGCATGGGATACACGCACTACATGAAACTGGACGAGCCCCTGACGGAAGCGCAGGCCTCAGCGTTCCGGGATGCCTGCATGGACTTCGTCTCGCTCGTGCCGAACGCCTTCCTGTGCGAGGCGCTGGAGCACCCGGACGATCTGGACCGCCGGAGCATGGAGGAGCCAGTCCTGCAGGAGCATGCCGCAGCCAACCAATGCCTGCTGGAAAAGGACGCGGAGGGCATGGCCAGCACCATGGCCTACCAGGGCAGAGGCTTCCTCTGCCTGCCCCGGGGAACGGAGTCTCTTGCCGTGAATCCGGGAAATGACTGGATGTGCTGCAAGACCGGCTCACGGGGAACGCCGTCCGACAGCCTTGTCGTCTGCCTGATCATGGCCGGACAGGAGGCCTTGCGGGAGGGTGACAGCTATCCTCTGCGCTTCCATTCCGACGGCTGCCTGGACGACATGGAGCAGGGGCTGGAGCTCTGGGAGGACTGCACCGGGGCCCCTCCGCCCAGGCTCCCCTTCATCGCGGGGCGCAGGAAGCGCCAGGAATGCAGGCCATACATGGACAGGCGCACCGAGACTGCCCAGCTCATCTGGACCGCTCTCCTGAAGCGGTCCGGCAAAGGCGGCGCCTTTGAAGCGGCGGCCAGGGAGCGGGGCGAGGCCGGCTTGCGGAACGCGGCGCGGGAGCCCGAGGTGATCGACGCCTGCCTCGAAGGCTTCCGCAATGCGCGTCTTGCGGGCGTTGTCTGCGACTTCGCCCGAGACTACGTGCCGGCCTTCGCCGAAGCCTGTCTGGACGGACGCAGCGCCGGCCTGCGCCACGACTGGCGGGAACGGCTCACGAGCCGCCTCGCCTCGCCCTGCGAAGGCGGCGATGCGGAAGACGGCGCCACGGAAGGGCGCATAGTCCAAGGAACTTGCCTGCATGCAGACGGCATGGGACAGGCAGGCATGGCCGGGCGGGAGGACGGCTCAGGCGAAGCAGCCGGCACGGCAGACCAGGAGGCCGTTCCGACCCCAACGGCACCGATCCGGCCCCTCGACGAGTCTGCAGCATCGGTTCAGCAGGGCGTCGCGGCTACCAGTGAAGCGTCCGATGCTCTGCTCGAGGCCGCGCAGTGCCTCTGGGAGGCAGTCCTGTCCCGGAAAGCCCAGGGAGGAGGCGCCGGGGGCGTCTGGGAGGCGATGGGCAAGGCCGAACGCAGAGGCCGTCTGCGGAAGCCGGCGCTGCTGGCAGCCTGCCTCGAAGGCTGGCAGACGGCGAAGGAGAAGGACGACGGCGCCTTCGACGGGAGCTACGTTCCACTCTTCATCGAGACCTGCATCGACCCCAGGGATGCGGCGCTTGTCCCCGGCTGGAAGGCGAAGCTTGCCGAGGCGCTGGAACGGCAAGGCGGCCCCGCGTCTTCCCCCCTGCCAGACAAGGACTGAATCTTGCGGTGCGCAGGCGGGAGAGGACTGTCCCGGCAAGCCTGGCAAGTGCCTTCCGCACCCTTTCCTGCCAGCGTCGGCACCCTGCCGTTTTCCCGTTGCTGGTCTTCCGGCAGGGCCCTTGGGCACTTGGCATGCTCCACCCGCTTCACCGAGGCTTTCTCCTCGCGACCCGAGGTACCAGGAAGCGTGAACAGCAGACGCTTCCCTCCTGCAGGAAGCTCTCTGGCAAAAAAAGTTCCTCTTCGATCTTGCCAAAGGGCAAACGAAGGCCTATATTCATTTTGCCAGTCAGCCGACTGACTCCAACTCTTCTTTCTTCTCATGGGGATGCACTGGTTTCGACGTGGAAGTGGAAGCCAGAGTCGCAGGTCGAGGTGCCGCAGGCCTCGTTAAAAGCGGCAACAATGTAATTGCCAACAAGAACGATTACGCCTACGCCTACGCTGCCTAAAGCAGCGTGACGTAAAGGGCCTCTTGAAGGCCCGGTCAGCATGGGTGACGCCTGATGGCTTATGCTGGCCACGACTATCAGGCTGGCGGGAGCATATGCCTACCGGTGCTTTCCGCGAGATCTTACGGCGGGCTGGTCTTCATGCGCTAGTCCGGACGCTACCATGAAGATGAGATTGAATGCCGGACTAAACCTGTAGAAGCTTTGCGTGGAATTTTCGCGGACGGGAGTTCGACTCTCCCCATCTCCACCAAACAGAAAGCACCTGACCGCGCCTGGAACTCCAAGGCGCGGTCTTTTTTTGACTTTTTCGCTTTTTGGCCCCATTCGGAGATGCAGCGAAACCCGCGCGTGGCCAAGTGCGAAAGGTATTTTTATAGGTACTTGGTTTTTCCGGACGACCGGGGAGAGGAGAAATACCTAAGGATACGCTGATTAATTTAGCATCGGCTCAACATCCCTTCGATAATTCAAGGGGTTAGCTCGGCCTTGTCGCTGGAAGATGCCTTTAATCAGCGCTTCTCTAGCAGATGCGGGGAAGCAGGGCGCCCTCAAGCATGCCAAGGAAGCGCTCGCCGCCAATGGCGGTCACGAGCGACACGCGGCCGGGATGCTCGGCACGGACCTCGCCAATGAGGCGGGCCTCCCTTCCGAAGGGCGAGGCGTGCATGGCTTCGAGAGCTCTTTCGGCATGCTCTCTGGGCAGGATGCAGATGCACTTGCCCTCGTTGGCGAGGTAGAGCGGGTCGATGCCGAGGAAGGAGCAGCCGCCGGCAACCTGCTCGTGCACGGGGATGTCGCGCTCGTTCAGGACGATGCTGATCCCGGACTGCTGGGCGATTTCGTTGAGGGTTGTCGCAAGCCCGCCACGCGTCGGGTCCCTGAGCACGTGCACGTCGGGCACGGCGTCGAAGAGCTCCCTGACCAGCCCGTTGAGGGGAGCGGAGTCGGACTGGACGCCGCTGGCGAAGGAGAGGCCGTCCCTGGCCGCCATGACGGTCAGTCCGTGGTCGCCGACGGCGCCGCTGACGATGACGGCGTCGCCGGGCCTGGC
>DFDR01000133.1:0-1147 GCA_002369295.1 Desulfovibrionaceae bacterium UBA3823 | reverse complement strand
GCGCCCTTGGGGACGACCTTGGTGTCGCCGGTGACGATGGCTACGCCGGCAGCCCTGGCGGCATTCGCCATGTCGGCGGCCACCCGGTCAAGGATGTCCAGGGAGAGTCCCTCTTCCAGCACGAATGCGCAGGTAAGCCAGCGGGGGCTGGCGCCCAGCATGGCGACGTCGTTCACCGTGCCGTGCACGGCAAGGGTGCCGATGCTCCCGCCGGGAAAGAAGAGGGGCGTCACGGTGTAGGTGTCGGTGGACATGGCCGCCGGCCCCTGGATGTCAATCTTCGCAGCATCGTCCATGACGTCTAGAACGGGGTTGGAAAAATGGCGCATGAAGCACTCGGCAATGAGGCGCTGGGAGGCTCTGCCTCCGCTGCCGGCGTCGAGCAGAAGGGTTTTGTCCATGGATGAAGCTCCTTAGCGCTGCATGCCGTAGAGGTGCCAGGCCGAACACGCGCCTTCGTGCGAGACCATGCAGGCGCCCACTGGATGCTCCGGCGTGCAGGCCCTGCCGAAGAGGGGGCACTCGGGAGGCTGGATGCCGCCTCGAAGCACCTCGCCGCAGCGGCAGGCCGTGGTCCGGCTTGTCCTGGAGGGGGCGATGGCGAACTTGTGCAGGGCGTCGAAGTTCCGGTAGCTGGGCTTGAGCCTAAGGCCGGAACCGGGAATCACGCCAAGGCCCCTCCATTCGCTGTCGCAGGGCTCCATGATCTCGGCAACGAGCGCCATGGCCGCGGGATTGCCCTCCTCCCTGACGACGCGGGGGTAGCAGTTGCGGAAGAAGGGCATGCCGTCCCGGCTCAGGCTGACGATGACGGCAAGGGCAGTCATGAGCTCCTGGGCGGAGAAGCCGGCCACGACGCCGGAAACGCCGGCTTCGGCCATGGCCCGGCAGGTGCCGGTGCCCGTCACGGCGCAGACGTGTCCCGGATAGAGAAAGGCGTCGGCGCAGCCCCTGAGGGCCTTGTAGGCCTCGGGCATGGTCTTGTTGGCGCAAAGCAGGGAGAAGTTGCCGATCCCTTGCAGGGCTGCCTTCTTCACGGCAAGGCATTCCGAAGGCACTGTGGTTTCAAAGCCGACTGAAAGGAAGACGAACTCTTTTGCCGGCTCCCTTGCGGCCATGGCGAGGCAGTCGAGGGCCGAGTAGACGA
>DFDR01000236.1:42493-45662 GCA_002369295.1 Desulfovibrionaceae bacterium UBA3823 | reverse complement strand
CGCCCCGCTGCTACGACGAAGTGCTGGCGATGCATGCCCGCAGGGACATTCCCGAGGACACGGTGCTTACCTGGTCCGATCTGTGCTAGTAGGACGGCATCGCGCCTCGCCTCTGCCACGACATGTACAGGTGGAAAGTATGACTGAAGGCCCAGCCATGGCTCACAGCAGCAAGCTCACCCTCGTCCTCGGCCCCATGCCCGCGCATGCCAGGCCGAGCGCCGTTCTCGCGGCCGGCCCCTGGTGCTTTGCCGGACTCGAGGACTTCTTTCCCCGCTGGGAGGAGGAATTCACCTTCGCCCCGGACATCCTGGCCGACAGGGCCGAAGAGGATAAGTGCATACGCGAGGCCGAAGCCCTGGCTGCGGACGCCATCCCCGCCCTCGCCCAGCGCCTTGCGCCAGGCACGGCGCTGCCCCCGGCCTACTGGGAGATGCTGCTGGCGCCGCACGCCGTCACGGTCGCCAAGCTCCTTGTCCAGCACTGGCACCTCGCCAAGGCCATGGTCCGGGACTGGGCAGACCTGCCCCTGCAGGTGGAGCTGCTCCCCGCAGACTGCGCCTTCCGCTTCGGCGAAGACGCCGACGTGGTGCTCCACGGCTCCCTCAACCCCAGGGTCAGCCACTGGGTGCTCTCGCTTCTGCTGCGACCCATCCTGCCACAGGCCTGGACGGCCGTAGAAGGAGCAAGAGTCGAGGAGCGCTGGCAGTCGCCGAAGCCGGCAGGGCTCAAGGCCAGGCTCAAGGACTTTCTCCGCTCCCGCATGCTGGCGCTGCCCTTCCCGGTCATGAAGGGCATGACGGCTCGGCAGGCGCTCGCCTTTTCCTCCGCCCTCAGGCACCCCTCCCGCACGCCTGACCAGAGCCGCTCCCTTGCCGGCCGCTTCTCGAGCCAGGCCCAGGGCCTCGTGCTGGACATCCCCAAGGAGGCGCTTGCCGTCTTCGACGCCTTCCTGCCGGCTTCCATCCGCGGCCTGCGCCACCCGAGAAAGCTCTCTCCCATGGCCAGGCCCAGGGTCAGGGCAGCCAGCATCCTCCTCTACGAGGACGCCCGCTACCGCCAGGAGCTGGCGCGCTGGCGCGGCAGGGGCGGACGCCTGCTCTGCGTCCAGCACGGCGGCAACTACGGCCAGATGCGGCGCATCTGCGCCATGGAAATGGTGGAATACACCCAGCACGCCTTCGCCACCTGGGGCTGGACGGCCTACGACAGCGCCCTCGGCGCGGCTTCCGGGCAGGGGAACTTCCTCCCCCTGCCCCACCCCCAGCTCGCCAGGCAGAGGGACAGCTGGCGCCGGACCAGCGACGACATGATCTTCGTGGGCACGGAGATGCCGACTGTCGCCTACCAGCTGGACTCCCACCCGACGCCGGCCCAGTTCATCCAGTACCGGGAGGACAAGCAGTGGTTCCTGGAGGCGCTGGGACCGGAGGTGCGCAGACACACCCTCTACCGGCCCTATTTCAAGGTGCCGGGCACCCTCGAGGACGCAGAGTGGATCATCCCCCGCTTCCCTCAGGTGCGCCTGTGCCAGGGGCCGCTGGGGCCGCAGATTCTCGGCTGCCGGCTCCTCTGCCTCGACCACCACGGCACGACCCTGCTCGAGGCCATGGCAGCCGGCATCCCCACCCTCTGCTACTGGAACCCAAGCTTCTGGCCGGTCTCCTCCGGCTTCGGCGATCTGCTCGGCGACATGGCGGCCCTTGGCATGTGGCACGCCTCTGCCGAGTTCTGCGCCGAAAAGGTGCGCGAGGTCTGGGACGACCCGGCGGCCTGGTGGAATTCGGCCCCTGTACAGGCAGTGCGCAGGCGCTTCCTTGCGCACTTTGCCCTCCTTCCCGAGGGTCCAAGCGAAGACAAGGCCTGGCTGGACTGCCTCCGCGGCCTCTAGCCAGCGCCCTGAAATACGGTTAGAAGGCTTTGCACGCGCACGCTCTTTCCGCGCGGGCGAAGCCGAGGAAAAAAAACATGTCTCTGAAAAGCCTTCTCCATCCCGTCTCTCTTGCGGCCGCGCTGGCGCTGGCCGCCTCCCTTGCTCCCCTGAACGCCGTCGCGGACAATCCCGCACCGTCGCAGGTCCAGCTGCCCAATGATCCTTCCGTGCCGGCCGGCCCTGCCGCCCAGGCGCCGGCGCCGGAAGCGCCCAAGCCAGCGCCCGCCCCCGAACCCGCGCCTTCCGAAGCGGAAATTCTCAAGAAGGCCCAGACTGCCCTCGATGCCCGCAACTACACCAAGGCCGTCGAGCTTTTGACTCCGCTGGCCGCCAAGAAGAACGCCGAAGCCTGCTACGTGCTCGGTTCCCTCACGGCCGCCGGCCAGGGCACCACCCAGAGCCGCTCCCGTGCGGCCAAGCTCTTCCAGACGGCGGCCGAGCAGGGCGATCCCCGCGGCCAGAACGAGTACGGCCAGGCCCTCGCCATGGGCCAGGGCGTGCGCCGCAACTTCATGCTGGCAGGACAGTGGTTTGCCAAGGCGGCAGAGCAGGGCCTCGCCACGGCCCAGTACAACCTCGCCTACCTCTATGCCAACGGCAGGGGCGTGACGAAGAGCGAAGACAAGGCCATCGACTGGTACACCCGCGCGGCGAACCAGGGCCTTGCCGCGGCCCAGTACTCGCTCGGCTGGATCTACATGAACACCAAGAGCTCCAATCAAAACGACACCAAGGCCGTGCACTGGCTGGAGAAGGCTGCCGAGCAGGACCACGTCAAGGCCCAGAACAACCTCGGCTTCATGTATGCCGAAGGCCGCGGCTACGCCCTCGACTACGGCAAGGCCATGCAGTGGTATCAGAAGGCCGCCGACCAGGGCTATCCTGAAGCCCAGTACAACCTCGGCTTCATGTACGAGCAGGGCAAGGGCTGCGAGAAGAGCTACGAGAAGGCCGCCGAGTGGTACCGCAAGGCTGCCGACCAGAACGAAGCCTCCGCGCAGTACAGCCTCGGCCTCATGTACGAGCAGGGCACAGGCGTTCCGCGCAACCTGACCGAAGCCTTGCGCTGGTACCAGCTGGCAGCCGCCAACGGCGACCCCGACGCCAGGCAGGCCGTGCGCCAGCTTAGCCGCAAGACCCCCGCTTCGGCAGGAACGCCTCAGGCCAAGCCCCGCCGCCAGGGCAAGGCACAGCCTGCCCAGGCCTCCCAGGCAAGGCCCCAGGCAAAGGGCCAGC
>DFDR01000236.1:33497-42414 GCA_002369295.1 Desulfovibrionaceae bacterium UBA3823 | reverse complement strand
CCCAGGCAAAGGGCCAGCCTGCCCAGGCAAGGCCCCAGAGCAAGCCTCAGCGGCCCAAGCCCCAGAAGCCCCAGCAGAAGGGGCAGAAGAACTAGCTCCGGCTTCCGCGATTCTTTCCCAGTTTGCGCAAGAGGACCCGCCAACGGGTCCTCTTTCCGTTGGAGCGCACCTCAACGTAGACAGCGCCGCTGGACCATGCCAGAGGCCTGCAAGCCCCTCAGAGGTTTGCCGACGCAGCCATCTGCCCGAGGTCGCGTCTGCGCCGTCACGGGCATCGGAATCTGCCTGGCAATGGCCAAGGACGGCGTTTCCGGCTTCGCGGCCGGCTTCTCCGCAGAGGAGCTGCTGACGGCATCGCCGCGATTCCCAGGCTGAGCCAGGAGGGCGGACTCTTCATCCGCAGGCGCTATCCGCGCGTCGTCAAGGAGGAGGGCAATCCGACAGCCATGGCGCTCGTGCGCGAGCGCATGGAGCCCTGTCCCAGCAAATGGCGGGGCTTGGCGTCATTCCCGGTTCGGGCCTGCGCATCCGGGAGCGCCGCGCCTCCTTCGACGCACTGCGGCGCTTCGGCATCAAGCCCTCCACCGGCAGTCCGGCCACGGCCTGCCGATGCGGCGGCGTGCTGCACGGACGCATCCTGCCCCGCGAATGTCCCCTCTTCGGCAAGGCCTGCACGCCGGAGCACCCCGGCGGCGCCTGCATGGTGACGCACGAGGGAGCCTGCTTGGCCTGGCATCTCTACGGCATGCAGTCGCCCGCTCACCCGGAAGCATTTCGAAACGGGCCTGTTCCGGCAGGCCCTCCGCTTCTCCGGACAGAAGGCGGCGCGTCCCCGCCTTGCCACGCTGGGACATGCAGCCGGCCGCTACTGGAGCACGGGGCTCTCGACGTCGTCGAGGCGCAGATCCTTTCCGCCGCAGTCAGCGCACAGCCAGACGGTGCAGCCAATCAGCACGCCGGGCTCAGGCACCTCGTGGCACTCTTGGGCCGGCACATAAATCCATGCCAGCAGCTCCCGGCCCTCCTCGGTGTGGTTCACGGGCACGAGCATCCGGAAAAAGCGCCGCCCGCACAGGAAAACCCGGGCAACTTCCCTGGCCGGGGCCATGAGACCGCGCCAGGCCATGGCGCCTCTTGGCAGATCGAGAACCACCTTGTCCCAGTCCAAGATCGGAGGCTCGAAGTCTGCCTCCGAAGCTTCCGGATGCGCTTTCTGAAAGTCGGCGAGCGCGGCCTCGTAGCGGGGCCCCTCGGTAATGACCGAAGGCCCGCGCTGGACAACATAGAGGTTGGAGGCAAGGCCCGAGAGCGTCATGCCAACGGTCGCGCCGGGGACGAGCAACCTGTGCACCGCGCCGTAGGACGGCACGAAGAATTCGAGCGGATGCCGGCATCCGGGCAGCCCGGCCACGATGCATCCGCACAGGCCGCTGGCCGCATCGAAGGCCGCGCGCACCTCGACGACGCCCGGACGGCCCTGCAGCACGGGAAAGACGTCCAAAGGCCTGAAGCCATCTTCGCCTTCAAAGCCGGCAATGCGCATGGTGCAGGCGTCGTCCAGCGCACGGTCCCGGTAGGCGGCCGGCTTACCGGAGCCAAGGGCGGAGAAGCGCGCAGCCTCGCTGGCCTGATCCAGACAGTCGGGAAGCATGTTCTGGATGTCCAGATCCAGGGCGCGCCACTGCCTGCCAAAGTCGAAATAGGGCGGCCCCGTTCGGGAATGTCCTCGGCGGCCAGCGCCTCCTCTTCGCTGGCAAACGAAACAGCAGACTCCGTATAGATGCCGACGTCGCAGCCCCGGCAGAAGCGCCTGGCAGGTCCAGTGGCGGTCCTGTCCTCCTCCCGCGCGGGAAAGCTGAACTCGACCCCTCCTGTCCGCAGGCGCATCTCGTCGATGCAGTAGCCCTTGACGAGGAGGCCGCTCTCCAGAGCCCGCTTTTCCAGTGCCTTTCAGCCTTCTTCGTCGAGGCGGATGCCGAGCGCCGCAGATGCGCTTCCATGCGTCCTCCGTCAGCGGAACATGAAGTAGACCGCCCCCAGCAGGCACAGGCCGGCCCAGAGGAAGTCGAGCTTCACGGGCATGCCCATGTAGAAAACGGAGAAGGGAATGAAGACGCCGAGGCTCACGACCTCCTGGATGATCTTCAGCTGCGGCAGGGTGAAGACGCCGTAGCCGAGGCGGTTGGCCGGCACCTGGATGAGGTACTCGCACAGGGCAATGCCCCAGCTGGCGATGGCCGCCACCACCCAAGGGGCGCTCGCCATGTTCTTCAGGTGGGCGTACCAGGCAAAGGTCATGAAAACGTTGGAGCAGACGAGCATGAAGACGAAGATGCTCCCCTGCACGGCAGGCGTCATGGGAAAGGGCATGGGCTTTTCTCCTATCTGGCTGCAAGGGCCTCGCGCACGAGGGCATAGGCCCCTTCCTTGGGCATTTCCAGGCCTGTCCAGAGCGCAAAGGCGGCTCTGGCCTGCTCGACGAACATGGCTGCGCCGCTCTGGGTCTCCCAGCCTGCCGATGCGGCATCGGCAAGGAACCTCGTCCGCTCAGGCGTGTAGACGATGTCGTAGGCAAGCCCTGCGCCCTTGAAGAAGGATGCCGGCACGGGCGACTCCGCCTCGCGGGCGCCCTTCATGCCGAGGCTTGTGGCATTGACGGCAAGATCGCAGGCGAAGCCTTCGCGCTCCTCCCAGGCAAGGGCTTCGCAGCCGAGCTCGGCGGCCAGCCTCTCCGCCTTGGCAAAGGTCCGGTTGGCAAGCGCAACGCGGGGAACGCCCATCTCCTGCAGGCCGACAACGGCCGCCCTGGCGGCACCGCCTGCGCCGAGCACGAGGGCGCTGGCAAAGCGCCGGCCCTGCAGGGGAGCCATGAAGCCGATCACGTCGGTATTCTCGCCAAGGAGCCGCCCGTCCCGCCAGTAGAGCGTGTTGACAGCGCCGATGCGCTTGGCGACGGCGCTGGCGCCGTCCACCTGGCGCAGGGCCTCAACCTTGAAGGGAATGGTGACGTTGGCGCCGGCAATGGGCAGCGCCCGCATGGCCGCAAAGAAGCCAGCAACCTTTTCCGGCTCCTGGGGGAAGGCCATGTAGACGCCGGGATGTCCCGTCTCGCCAAAGGCCCAGTTGTGCAGTGCCGGACTCAGGCTGTGTCCCAGCGGATGTCCAATGATGGCGTAGAGCTTTTCCGCAGGCATGGTCGACCTCGCTTGAAGATGGCTTGCCGGCCCCGGCGGGGCCTGAACGAGGACGAAGCAAAGCACCGTTGGGCGCAAAGTGCAAGCCAAAGAACGCCAGGACACCTTCAAGCGCTGCTTGAAGTGACGTCCAGTTCAGCTGCGTGCCGCCTTGCCGACAAGGCTTGGCCGGCAAGGCCTGGCCGGCTGCGGACACGGCCCAGGCCAGCCTCGGGACAGGTTCAGCACAGGCGTCCGCCCTTTGCCTTGACATAAATCAATTATTCTTGATACATTGATGTTTGTATATCAACATTTAGTGATTAATCAAAGTTTCAAGGAGTTGCCCCCCCCTTCCCTGTCCCCCGACGGCATGCCTGCGCTGCAAGCGCCGTCAGACTGCTCAACCTGTCTCCCTGCATCGCCAGGCCTCTCCCCCTGAACCGCCATGCCTGTCCCCTGCGTCCCAAGCCTGTTCACTGCGTCGCCAACATTGATATTAGGATATCAACATGTAGTGATAAATAAAAAATTCAATGAGTTGCCGTCCCAACCCACCCCTGACGGCATGCCAGCGCTACGAACGCCACCAGGCCGCTCAGCCTGTCTCCCTGAACCGCCACGACTCTCCCCCTGGACTGCAGGAACGGCGATCCCGCTTGACGCCCTTGCCGACCCCTGCTTTTCCTCCTATAAAACCTGCTTCTCGCCAAGGAGCTCTTCGTTTCATGCCACAGCCATCCTCTGCCGATCCCCAGTTCCAGGCCGTTGAAGGCACAGCCGCCAACTTCCGCCTGGGCTTCTTCCGCGGCCTGCCCATCGCGCTCGGCTACGCGCCCGTGGCCTTCGCCTTCGGCGTGCTGTGCGTCCAGAACCACATTCCGCCAGCGCTCGCCATCGCCATGTCCGTCTTCATGCTGGCCGGATCCGGACAGTTCATCACCCTCTCCATGTGGTGCTCCGGCGCAGGGATTCTCTCCACCACGGTGGCGGTGTTCGTCACCAACCTGCGCTACATTCTCATGGCCGTGGCGCTCTTCCCCTACGTTGGGAAGCTGAAGGGCTTCAGCCGGCTGCTCTACGGCTGGCAGATCACGGACGAGCTCTTCGCGCTCCACGTCACGGCCTTCCAGAAGGGCTGGCCCCTCAACAAGACGGCGGTCTTCACGGCGACGTGCTCTGCCCACATCGGCTGGGTCGGCGGAACCGTAGCCGGCGTCTTCTGCGGCGGGCTGGTCACGGACGTGAAGCCCCTCGGCCTCGACTACGCTCTGGCGGCCATGTTCCTCGCCCTGCTCGTGCCCCAGTGCACGGACAGGCTCCACGTGCTGACGGCTGTCATGGGCGCCTTCTTCTCGGTGGCCCTCAAGTCCGCGGGCTTTGGCCAATGGAACGTGGTGCTGGCCACCATCATCGCGGCCACCATCGCCACCGTCATCTACCGGCACGGAAAGAAGCGCGACGGCGGCCTGCAGGCCGGCGGAGACGGCAAAGACGGCGAAGCCGCCGCCTCGAGTCCGGCGCCCAAGTCCAGGGAGGTGCAGGCATGACCGCCTTTCTCGAACAGCACGGCCCCCTCGCGGCCTGCCTGCTGGCATGCACGGTCTGCACCGTAGGTCCGCGCCTCCTGCCCCTCTACGCCCTGCGCAGGAGCCTGCCCGGCTGGCTGAAGGACTGGCTCGAGTTCGTGCCGGCGGCCGTCATGGCTGCCCTCGTCATCCCCGACGTCTTCTTCTATGAGGGGGTCTTCAATCCCAACCCCCTGGACAACCTCTTCCTGCTGGCGGGTCTTCTCGCCATCGGCGTGAGCGCCCTAACCCGGAACTTCTTCGCCACCATCGTCTTTGCCATGGCCTTCGTGGCCGGCATGCGCTGGCTTGGCTGGATGGCGTAGGCATGCACCGGGAAGGCTCCGCGCAGCGCAGGGAAAGCGCCTCCCTGCTCCTGCGGCTCCTTGATCCCGCTTCGTCCGGCCTGCTGCACGCCCTGCTGGAAAGCCACGGGCACCTCTGCCTCTTCACGGTGCTCGACGCCCGCAAGGGCCTGCTGCGGCTCCGCTACTCAAAGGACCAGGAGGCAGAGGTGCGCCGGGTCCTTGCGCTCTGCGCGCTGGACGTTGCGCTGCTGGTCCGCCCCTGGCCCTTCAGCGACTGAAGGCCATGCCTGTCCCTGCCGGCCTAGCGGCGGCCCTGGGAGTAGGGTATGCGCTCCACAAGCTTGCGGCGGGGCGTGGCCTCGATATGGTAGTAGTGGTCCTGCGGCACGAACATGTAGGGAATGTCCTCGGTGCGCTGGCGCAGGAACATGGAAAGCAGGATGCGGTTGATGGCCTGGTGGCCCACGATGACCGTGGAGGCGCCGCCCGAGAGGAAGAGCGCCCGGCGCAGGCCGCGCTGCACGCGCTGCAGGAGCATGGCGTAGCTCTCGCCGCCGGGATAGCAGTAGTTGAACTTGTCGGCGTTCCTGCCCCGGGTCACCTCGGGCATTTTCTCGCGCACTTCGGCGTAGCGCATGCCCTCGCAGAGGCCGGCGTTGATCTCGTCGAACTCGGGAATGGCCATGACCTGGGTGAGGGGCCTGTTCTTGAGCAGGTAGGAGGCTGTCTCGTGGGAGCGGCGCCGGGTGGAGGTGAAGATCCAGTCAACGACCTTGCCCTCCATGTGCCTGGCCAGGGCATCCGCCTGGGACCGGCCCTTTTCCGAGAGCAGAGGATCCCCGCCGATGCGCCCCTCCACGTTGAAGTCGGTTTGGCCATGACGGATGAGGTAGAGGTTCTTGACCCAGGAGTTGGCCAGCAGCTCGCGTATGGCGGGATAGAACTGGGAGCCCTCCAGAGGGCTCTCGCTCATGATGCGGTTGGCCATGGAGTCCACCTGCATCCAGTACTTCTCCTCGCCCACGTGCGTGTAGATGGACTCGTAATATTTGATGCGGGCCTTGAAGCTCGTGACCGCGTCGTCCACGGCGTAGGTGGCGTACTCGGGCAGGTTGGCCTTGCGGCGTATGCAGGCCTCCTGCAGCACGGGATCCTCGTTGAGACACTCCACAAAGAGCACGGGATAGTCGGTGAGCGTGTCCTCGATGAGCTTGCGGCGCTGGCGGCTGGCGTTGGTGGCGTCGAGCACGGCCACCTGGCCGACGCCCTCGAGCCAGCGCCTGGCCTCCTCCATGTTCTTGAGAGCTATCTGCTCGCGCAGATCCCTGCCCTCCTCGTTGTCGGGCGCGTAGAACTCGGCATTGGTGGAGTCGGGTCCGGCAACGCGCCTGCGCATCTCGCCGTTGTTGAAAATGGCGGTCCGGATGCCTTCGCCGGTGAGGTCGTCGCGTATGCGCCTGGCCAGCGTTGACTTGCCGCTGGCGGGAAGGCCCACCATGGCCACGTAGAGTTTCTGCATCGCTCTCTCCTTGCGGATTCTTCAGCCGATCGCAAAGGCGCCCCGAAGGGCGCCCTGAAAGCCGTTTTGCAAGCTACTTGACCGTGAGCCTGAGGAAGCTTTTCTTGCCGAACTTGATGACGTACTTGCCGGGCTTAAGGGGCGTCTTGTCGTCCGTGCAGCGCTCGCCGTCGATGTAGAAGCCGCCCTCGGCTATCTTGCGACGCGCCTCGCTGCGGCTCTTGGCCAGCTTGAAGGTGGCCAGGATGACGGCAGGCAGGCTCTCGTCGCCGCTCTGGCACTCGCCCTCGGGGCAGTCGTCGGGCACGCCGCCGCCGGCAAAGACGGCGTTGAAGCCCTGGCGGGCATCGGCGCCGGCCTTGGCGCCGTGGTAGCGGGCCACGAGCTCCTCGGCGAGGTCTTCCTTCGCGGTCTTGGGATGGACAGAGCCGTCCTCGACGCCGGCCTTGACGGCCGCAATCTCTTCCAGCGACTTGGAGGAGAGGAATTCGTAGTAGGTCCACATCAGCTCGTCGGACACGCTCATGAGCTTGCCGAACATGGTGGAGGGCTCCTCGTCGATGCCAACGTAGTTGCCGAGGGACTTGCTCATCTTCTTGACGCCGTCGAGGCCCACGAGCAGGGGCAGGGTCAGGATGCACTGCGGCTCCATGCCGTAGTGGCTCTGCAGGTTGCGGCCGACGAGCAGGTTGAACTTCTGGTCCGTGCCGCCCATTTCGATGTCCGCCTTGAGGTGGACGGAGTCGTAGCCCTGGCAGAGGGGATAGAGGAATTCGTGCACGGCGATGGGCTGGTTGGCGTTGAAGCGCTTGGAGAAGTCGTCGCGCTCCAGGATCCGGGCCACGGTATAGCTGGAGGCCAGGCGGATGAAGTCGGCCGCGCCCATCTTGCCGAGCCAGCGGGAGTTGAACTCAACGATGGTCTTTTCCGGATCGAGTATCTTGAAGAGCTGGCGCTTGTAGGTTTCGGCGTTGGCATTGACCTGCTCCTCGGTGAGCGGGGGGCGGGTTGCGGAGCGGCCGGAGGGATCGCCGATGCGGCCGGTGAAGTCGCCGATCAGGAAGACGATGGTGTGGCCAAGGTCCTGGAAGTGGCGCATCTTCTGCATGACCACGGTGTGGCCAAGGTGCAGGTCGGGGGCCGTCGGGTCGAAGCCGACCTTGACGCGCAGGGGCGTCCCCCGGGAAAGCTTCTTGCGAAGTTCGTCTTCGTCGATGATTTCGGCCGCGCCTCGTTTGATGAGGGCCATCTGCTTCTCTACGTCTAGCATCGCTGTCTCCCCAGCCTCCTAAAAAAATGTGATGTGGAAAGTGGTTTATATCTGCGTCGCGCGAGCACTGTCAAACGAAACCAAAGGCGCCGCCCCGGGTGGGACGGCGCCTTCGGCTTTCGGGGTGCCGCTCCGGGAACCGCTCCCGGAGCGACAGACTGTTACGCTTTCCTCAACAGTCAAGAGGAGCTCGGGAAAACTAGCTCTCCGCCTTGGCCTTGGACTTGGTCATGGCGAGGCCCAGACCTTCGAAGAGCTCGAAGATGCTGAAGCCGTACCACAGCGTGTAGAGGATGTAGAAGATGAGCATGGCGGCGAGCAGGACGATGTGGTCCTTCACCTTGACAGGCTCGACGCTGTAGTAGTTGTTGCCGGGTTCGACGGCGCGGCGCAGGACCTGGTCAACGGCCTTGGCTTCGCCCACCAGGCTCTGCTTCTGCAGGGCCTTGATGGAGGGAGACAGGGCGTACCACACGGCTCGGGCGGCCTTGAGGGCCACGGCTTCCTGAACCAGGACGTCCTTGTGGGCGGGATCGAACTTGGAGGCATCGACCTTGGCCAGTTCGGCTTCCATGCCGAGCAGGGCCACAACGGACTTGGCATCGTTCTGGTAGAGCTTCTCGCTCATGTCGGTGGCGAGGCCGAGGATGGCGCCGAGGTCGCCGGAGAAGGCGAAGCGGCCGTTGTCGTTCTTGGCCTCAAGGCCGGCCTTCTTGAAGACGGCGATGGCGGTGTCCATGAGCTCGGCCTTCTTGAAGGGGATGCTCACGGTGACGGTCTTGCCCTTCATGGTGTCGGACACCTGGCGGCACTGGGGGATGAAGTTGGAGGAGCCCTTGGAGAGCTCGTTGAAGACGTTGTCGGCGTACTGCAGGCCAGTGAGGTGGTTGCCGCGCTCGTCGCGCATGATGGGGAAGAGGAGCGCGCAGAACAGGATGCCGAAGGTAACCAGCATCAGCAGGCCTTTGACGAAGTGTTTCTTATCGCGAACTAGCATCTTATGCCTCCCCTCTGAGCTTGCCGATGTTCATGACGAACTTGCTGAAGACCCAGAATCCGAAGAAGGCCACGACCGCCCA
>DFDR01000236.1:14962-33436 GCA_002369295.1 Desulfovibrionaceae bacterium UBA3823 | reverse complement strand
AAGACGACGTTGCCGATTTTTTCAATCCAGTTGACGAGCGCCGGAGACCAGTCGAGCACTTCCATTTCCGTGAGCTTCTTGGGAAGCACGGAGGCGCGGTTGATGAAGCCGGCGATGATGGACATGGCATAGAAGCCGCGGATGTGGACGCCCTTGACGACCTTGGTGGTCAGCGCGCCAACCTGGATGCCGAGCAGGGAGCCGAGAAGCATGCCGATGGCGAGGGTGTAGAACACGTAGCCGTAGATGGCGTACTGGCCGACGGCGGCGAAGCCGGCGGTGAAGATGATCTGCAGGATGTCGGTGCCGACGGTGGTCATGGAGGACACGCCGAAGACGTACACGAACATGGGGAAGGTGACGAAGCCGCCGCCGACGCCCATGATGGCGGCGAGCATGCCGACGAAGACGCCGCCGCAGGCCACGATCCAGCCGGAGAGGCGGCGGCCGCCGGGAACGAGGTCCTCGTCGAAGGTGATCATCGGCGGGATGTTGAGGTTCTGGAGCTTGAGGGAAAGGTTGGTCATGCCGGCGTTGGCGGCCGCCTCTTTGGCGGACTGCACTTTCTGGCCGCGGGTGGCCTTCAGGAAGTCAAAGAGGGCGTAGAAGCCAAGGAAGCCGAGCAGGAAGGCGTAGATGGTGCTGATGAAGATGTCGGAGACCAGGGGGCTGTAGTCGTACAGGCCCTTGTTGATGAAGCCGCCGATGAAGGTGCCGGCAATGGAGCCGATGAGGAAGGCCAGCGCGAGCTTCACGGACACGTTGCCGAGCTTCTTGTGGATCGTGGTGCCCATGATGGCCTTGGCGAAGATATGGAACAGGTCCGTGCCAACGGCCAGAATGCCTTTGACGCCGGCGGCCATGAGGGCGGGCGTGATGATGAAGCCGCCGCCCGCGCCGATGCAGCCGGTGATGAGGCCGGCGGCCAGGCCGACGGCGATGGAGGCCAGGAAGATCGTGGTGGTGTAGAACGCCGGCGAGTACGCGGCCTTGCCGCCGAGCATTTCGTGGGCGTCGTAGGCCTCGGCGCAGCACACGACGAGAATCGGCACTGCCAGGGCCAAGAGGAAGAGCAGCTTTTTGCGGTTTTTCAAAATGGACGTGGAGACCTCAAGATCCCATTGGGCGTACGCCCGGGCGCTTGAGATCAGCATTTGGTACATGGTTTTCCCGAAACTCATCTTACCCCCTCCTTAGTGAGGTTGTTAAAGGGTTGCTCGTTCATCCTAGCAATTAGCATGCCAAACGCCGCATCAACTCTCGGGCAAAACCTGTTTTTGTATCCACCTGAAATTTCGAGCGCTTTTCCCCGTTCATAACGATGCGGCCTGCGGAAGCTCCTTCGAGTCTTCCGCAGGCCGCAGTCAGGTTCTCTGACAAGCTGTCAGCTTTTTTTACAGATGTAAGGCTCTTCGCCGCTTCTACGCCTTTTCGAGGCCTTCACTCTGGCCGAAAATGACCAGCTCCATCCAGTCGAGGGCGAAGTCGAGGCAGGCCTCGTCCTGCGCCATGACGGCCTGCCTGCGCTCCTCGCTGATCTTGACGCGGGAGAAGATCTTCATGCGGCCGACGAGTTCGCGAAACTTGTCGAGCTGGTAGCAGCAGAGCATGCACATGTTGGAGAGCTTCTGGTCCAGGGGGCGTCCCGAGGCAGCCACCATGGCGGAAAGGCGCATGTAGCGGTCGTTGGCCTCGTTGTAGGGAAGGACGCCCTCGTGCTCGAACCACTCCTGCGCGGTCCAGTCGCGCGCCCCCTTGGCGCTGAAGCCCTGGCAGTGGGGCTCCTGGACGAGATAGTGGGTCTCGGCAACGCCGTTGGGCGAAGGGGATGTGCCGCGGCCGAGGGGATAGCAGCGGCAGGCGCCGGGGCGGTCGTCGTAGATCTCGCAGCCTGCCGGCGTGACGAAGGGACAGGTCTCGTCCAGGTCGGGACGCATCTTGAGCATGGCGACGGGCAGTCCGGAATCGGGAAAGGACTTGAGCTTGGTCATCTGGCTGAGGAACTGGCCGCTGTCCATGCCGAGACGCCGGCGCATGCGCAGCACGTCGTAGGGCGTCAGGGGAAGGGTCAGCTGGCGGCAGCAGCGGTTGAAGCAGGCAGCGTCCGGCGTGCACTCGAAGCAGAAGGTCTGTCCCTCTTCCAGCACGGGCAGCGAATCCACGTAGTCCTGGGCGCGCTTGGCGTCCATCAGCTCCTGGTCTTTGTCTTCGGACATGATTGCCCTCCTCGCTGAAGGCGAAAAGCCCCCGGACAGGGGCGCCGTCCGGGGGACAGAAACAAAACGGGGCAAGGCCGCTAGATGACCTTGTTGAGGGAGTACTCGATGATGCCCTCGGCGCCGACTTCCTTGAGGCGCGGAATGAGGTCGCGCACCACCTTGGTGGCCACGACGGTCTCCACGGAAAACCACTTGGCGTCCTGAAGCGGGGACACTGTGGGCGAGTTCAGGGAGGGGAGCATTGCCATGATCTCGGCAAGCTTGGCTGCCGGGGCGTTCATCTTGAGCGCCACGAGGCTCTGGGCGCGCAGGGCGCCTTCGAGGAGCATCTGGAGCTGCTTGAGCTTCCTGCGCTTGAAGGGATCTTCCCAGGCTGCCTTGTTGCAGACCAGCACAGGGTTGGAGAGCATGACCTCGTCGATGATGCGCAGGCCGTTGGCGCGGATGGTGGTGCCGGTCTCGGTGACCTCGACGATGCCGTCGGCAAGGCCTTCGACGACCTTGGCCTCGGTGGCGCCCCAGGAGTAGAAGACGCTCACGTCCACGCCCCGCTCGCTGAAGTAGCGCTTGGTGAGGTGCTGCACTTCGGAGGCGATGCGCTTGCCGGCCAGGTCCTCGGGCTTGTAGTAGGGCGAGTCGCCGGCAACGCAGAGCACCCACTTGGAGGGGCGCAGGGAAGTCTTGGCGTAGACGAGATCGCAGATCTGGACAAGCTTGTCCTCGAGGTCCATCTCGCGCATCCAGTCCTTGGCGGAGATGCCGGCGTCGATGACGCCCTCGGCCACGAGGCCGCCGATTTCCTGCACGCGGGTCAGGGAGAGGTCAAGCTCGGGATCGTTGACGTCGGGGAAGTAGTTGCGGGCGTGCTTGCTGATCTTCCAGCCGGCGCGGGCGAAGAGGGCGTCCGTGGCTTCTTCGAGCGAGCCCTTGGGCACGCCGAATTTCAGAACCTGTTTCTCAGACATGTATGGCTCCTGTACCGTGATTTTTGCTATTTGCCGTAGACCTTTTCAGGGTCGAATACCTGCGGGGAGCACACGCTTTCCTCCTGGCCGTCCCACTTCAGGAAGAAGCAGGAGCGCCTGCCTGTGTGGCAGGCGGCGCCGCCAAGCTGGGTGACTTCCAGCAGAATGGTGTCCTTGTCGCAGTCGAGGCGGATGGAGTGGACCCTCTGCACGTTGCCGCTGCTCTCCCCCTTGTGCCACAGCTTTTTGCGGCTGCGACTCCAGTAGTGGGCCTCGCCGGTTTCCAGCGTCCTGTCCCAGGCCTCCTGGTTCATGTAGGCGAGCATGAGCACCTCGCCGTCTTCCTTGTCCTGCGCTATGGCCGGTATCAGCCCCTTGCTGAAGTCAGGGGCAAAGGCAGTGCTGGGCTGCATCTCGGTCCTCCTCAGAAAAGCATATAAGGATAGCTAAAGCCGGTGAAGCCTAAACGCTATCGGATCAATCCGCAAGGGACAATCCAGGCCCAGGTTCTGCGGCAGGCAGCCCTGTCTGCGCGCCATTTTTCTACAGATTGCCACGACAAAAAATAAGACTATTTTGGTCCGTCTTTTTTTGCGCGAAGTTCTCCTTTTCGGCACCGCCCACGTTGATTTGAAGCTGTTTTTACTGTACAAAAAAAGTATGACTTTAACAGGATTCATATCCTGTGTTTTTTACATCCACACCGCTTGCCCAATAGGGTGAAGCCAAGCAAGGAGTTCGCCATGTCACCCGCACCGAACGCAGTGAAAAACCTGGAAAGCGCCAGCAGACAGTCCATGATGACCGACTTCGCCAGCGCCATGGCTTCCAGCGACGACAACGCAGCAGACTACTGGCTCGATCTCAGGAAGCTGGACATCGACTCCCGCGAAAGGCTCTACGCAGCGGCTGCGGAGATAGTGGATTGCCTGCACGAACCCTGCAAGTGCGCAGCCTTCATGCATTTTGCCGCCCAGATGTTCAACGCTGGCGGCAAAGCCTAGAACCGCCTTGCTTCCTCCTCTTTGCCCAAGGCCTCCCATGCGGCCTTGGGCATTTCGCGGCATGTCGCCGGCTTCGCGCCGGAGCTCCGGAAGCAGGCATACTGGAGCGTTCCGCTCCGGCGAACGCAAGGGCACCCCGACGCCCCGTTGCGGCGGTCCCGCCGAGCTCTCCCGGGACTGGAAAGCGAAGGGCACGCCTTGCGCAGCCTCTCGCCGGATCAGACTTTCCTCCGAGTCTTGGCTCTGGTTCCGGCGCGGAGCCGGACGGCATTACCCCGTCACCACATCCAGCACGCCTTGCAGCGTCAGACCACAGGTTCTCTATGAAAACAGCATCGTTTAAGCGCATCGCTCTTTGTCTCGCGGCGCTTGCGGGCATCCTCCTCCTGGGCCAGCAGGCCCGGGCCGACGGCGACGCCCCTTTCCTCAAGATTTCCAAGACAGGCATCTCCGCCGTGAAGATGCCGGCAGTGGTTCTTTCTCACGAAAAACACATCAAACATGCCGACGAAGACTGCTCTGTCTGCCACACCGAAGCCGAGGACAAGTACCTCAACATCGACACCCTCGCGCCTGAAAAGCGCCAGGCCGCCGTCCACACAGCCTGTGCCAGCTGCCACATCCAGAAGGGCAAGGGGCCGCTTCTCGCCCAGTGCTCCTCCTGTCACAGCCAGCAGCGCCTCGACAACCTCGACAGTAAAAAGAAATAGCGCAAGGACACACTCATGTCTTCAATACAGCAAGCCATAAGCTTCCTCTCCGGGACGGGAATGCTGATCGCCCTCGCCGTCTTCGTCCTCGGCTGCCTCTTCCACATCGTCAGATACATCGGCGGCCTCGATGCCAAAAAGGACCGCGTGGCCTACGGCTACCATGCCGACAGGTCCGTGCCCGGCATCATCGCATCCATATTCAAGTGGCTCCTGCCCGGCGCGACCGCCGGCTGGCGCAGCGCCCCTCTGACCACCCTAGTCTTCTTCTGCATGCATGCGGGCTGCGTGCTCGTTCCGCTCTTCGTGGCCGGACACGTTGTCCTGCTGAAGTCGGCGCTCGGCATCGAGGCCTGCCTGCCCATGCTCCCGCTGGCCTTTGCCGACGTCCTGACGGCCGTCACCATTGCCGGCGTCTGCATCTGCGCCGTCCGCCGCCTCGTCAGCCCCTTCCAGAAGGCGCTTACCAGCGGCGCCGACTGGCTGATCCTGTTCCTGACGGGCGCTCCGTTCGTCTCCGGCTTCCTTGTCAGGGTCTGCTGTCCCGACAGTGCGGAACTCATGCTTGTCCACCTGGTCTGCGGCAACCTCTTCCTGCTGCTCGCCCCGTTCACCAAGCTCTCCCACATCGTCCTCTTCTTCATGTCGAGGGCCCAGCTGGGCATGGAGTACGCTATCAAGCGCGGCGGCCAGACCCGCGGCGGCGTCTTCGACTGGTAACAGCTTTCAGAGACACAGAGAGGGAACCCCACCATGGAAGGAAATCTTTGCAACAGCAGGCCCATCGACACCGAAGAGCGCCTCAAGGAGCTCATGGCCGACAAGGGCGGCGCCGAATACTACAAGCAGATGGAGTCGCTTGACGTCGATCCCCAAAAGGTGATGGACATCCTCAACAGCTCCATGACATCCAAGATAAAAACCTGGCTCAACAACTGTGCCCACTGCGGCATGTGCGCCAGAGCCTGCCACTTCTGGCTTACCAGCGACAAGGACGCCACCCAGATCCCGTCCTACAAGATCCAGTCCACGCTGGGCGAGCTCATCCGCAGAAAGGGCAAAGTCGATGCCAAGTTCATGATGGACGCCATGGACACGGCCTGGGGCAAGTGCACCTGCTGCAACCGCTGCGGCGTCTACTGCCCGCTTGGCATCGACACAGGCGTCATGATGAGCTTCTTCAGGGGCGTGCTCTTCAAGCTCGGCTTCATCCCGTGGGAAATGAAGATCGGCTCTGGCATGCACCGCGTCTATCACGCGCAGATGGACGTCACCGAAGAGGATTTCGTGGACACCTGCGACTGGATGGCCGAGGAGAGCGCCGAGGAGTGGCCCGGCCTGACCATCCCCGTGGACAAGGAGAATGCCGACATCATGTACATTCTCAATGCCCGCGAAGTGAAGCACTATCCCAACGACATCGCCGAGACGGCCATCCTCTTTCACATTGCCGGCGAGAACTGGACCGTCCCCAGCTCAGGCTGGGAAAACACCTCCCTGACCATGTTCGCAGGCGACTGGGAAGGCTGCAAGATGAACACGCAGCGCATCTACGATGCCATCAAGCGCCTGAATCCCAAGTCGGTCGTCGGCACGGAATGCGGCCACGCCCACAGGGCGACAGTCGTGGAAGGCCCCTACTGGTGCGGCCAGGAGTCCGGCGACCCGCCGGTGCCCTTCTACCACTACGTGGAATGGGTTGCCCACGCCCTGCGCGAAGGCAAGCTCAAGATTGATCCGGCCAAGAAGCTCAAAGGCCCCGTCACCCTGCAGGACTCCTGCAACTATGTCAGGAACCATGGCCTCGGCAAGTACACCCGTGAGATCATGTCCTACATCTGCGAGGACTTCCGCGAAATGACGCCCAAGGGCGACCACAACTACTGCTGCGGCGGCGGAGGCGGCCTCAACGGCATCGGCCGCTACCGCCAGTGGCGCAACGTGGGCCTCAAGAACAAGCTGGACCAGATTCAGAACACGGGCGCGGAGCTCGTCGTCGCCCCCTGCCACAACTGCTGGGACGCCATCCGCGACATGTTTGAAGTCTATGAAATCAAGACCATCAAGTGGTCCTTCCTGAAGCCTCTGCTCATTAGCATGGTCGAAGTCCCCGACCACATCGAGCACGTTACCGAATAGCCCCCTCAACCCGGCGCAGGAGTGCCTGCTCCTGCGCCGGGAGAAACCATGCGCCTAGGCGCAGCAACCTTATACGGCGATGCCAACCGCCGTATTCACGGTCTCGAGGAACTCTGCCTCGCTGCAGTCCTTGCGGAGGACCGGAATGCCAGTTCCGAAGTCCACAGGACGCGGACCGACACTGCTACAGACAACGCAGGGAATGTCCTTCAATTCAGGCGAACGCCTGATCTTGCTGTACATGATAGTCCCCGACATGCCCGGCAGATCCACCTCGAAGACAACACAGTCAGGTTTCGTGCTGTTCATGAAGCTGATTGCCTGATCGCCCGATTGGACAGCACGAACCTGATACTTATTTTTTTCCAGGATTTCTTGAAGTCGCTCGAGGCTTGAAACATCGCTGTCGACCAAGAGAACAAGTTTTTCTTCCATGTGTCACCTCCGCAGGAGCTTCTTGTGAAGACTCGCTGTCTGAATTAGCTGCTGGAGAAGAACTGCAACTATTGCATGCCTCCTCCAGCGTGATCTTTTCCAGCGACGCCTTGATCTCCTCGGCAGCCTTTTCCAGAACGGCAACAGCAAGCCCAGCCGTCACGCTTCTGGCCTTCTCGGGCAGGGTAAGCTTCCCCTCGACGGCCTGCATGACCTTGGCGACGGAAATCTCGTCCGGCGCCATGTCCAGCAGGAAGCCCCCGGCAATGCCCCGAACGCTCCGGACAATGCCGGCCAGCTGAAGCAGACGCATGATGCGCTGCGTAAACCTGTCGGAAACGCCGGTGCATTCCGCCAGCTCAGACGCCGAACTCGGATGTTCGTTGCCCCGCTCCGCAAGGCAGACAAGCAGCTCCATGGCGTAGCATGTAATGATGGATATCCGCATACCAGACCTTTCAGAGGCTCTAAAAGCCTCGTGCTGAGAGAGTTAGCTTAATAAGACTTTTTTAGTCAAGATTCAAAGGGCCACAGCCAAGCGCATTGTTCTGATCCACTAAAAAATCCAACTAAAAAAGTCCAGTATTCATTGAAGCCACGTCGCCTCTCCGCGTCATTCCTTGTCCTCTGCTGCCAGCAGTCCGCGCCCCCCGATGCAGCGTAGAGCCTGCAGTCTCTGTGGGGTGATACCGAGAGCTTGCGACATGACGCAGGTGCATCCAGCAAGCTGCTGACCGTCTTTCCGCTGGGAGCCCCAGGCCGAAGCGTCGCCAGCCTCAGCTTGTGATTTTTTCCCAAGCATCCCTTCTGTCCCGCCCGCTGGCCACATGTCCTGCAGCGATGCCACACGCCTTTTGCCTCGCGCTGGCGATCGCCTTAACGTCTCACGCCATGCCGCCGAACGCATGGCCTGCCGGCATCCCTCTCGAAGGGATTGCGCACCGCGCTGTGCCGGCCTTTTCCCCTGCGTCTTCCATCGCGTCTGTCTGTTGTGCTGGAATTCCTCTCAAAAAATTCGATATTTGTGCAAGGCGGTGCTTTACCATAAAAAATCAGCATGTTAAAAGGCCAGCAAGGTCAAAAGCCAGCTTTTGATGCATGATTTCGGATGGAATGGCCCAGCGCCTCAAAAAAATCAACATGAATTCTGGTAGTTGTCTAAGACCTGCGCTCGCCTAGGCACCGTGTGCAAGCTACGAGGTTTCGCAAACATGCTCTTCGCCTCAATAAGCCCACTGTCGCCCGCCCTAGGGTATCGAGCAACTCAGCATTGCCAAAGAAAAAGTCGACAAAAACAGTCTTGATTGTTTATGTCTTCAGAGCAACACAAGCACTCTAAGATAGCGTGATTTTTTTCACAACCTAAAACATATTTTCTTTTTTCACTTTTCTGTTTTTTCTCGAACTGTTCTTTGATAGAAGAGTGGCAGGGGAGGGATAGTTCCCTCTTTGCGGCCTGCGCGACCACGTTAACGCCTTCTTTCCCGGAGCTCCTCTATGAGACTTTCTGCCCAAACCCGCTATGCGGCTAGGATTCTGCTCTTCCTGACGCACCATAGCGCCTCCTCGCCTGCATCGGCTCAGAAGATTTCGCGGAAGACAGGCATCAGCCAGCAGTTCGCTGAAAAGCTCCTCCGCAAGCTCCGCATCCTCGGCATTACCGACAGCGTCAGGGGGGCCAACGGAGGCTACTACCTGCGGCTGTCGCCATCGAACATTACCTTTGGATGCCTCGTCGATCTCATGGAGGGAGGCTTCACGCTCAAGTGCAAGAAAGACAACGAAGTCTGCGCCAGCAGCGAAGACTGTCCGCTGAAGAAGTCCTTTGAAAAAATGGAGGCGGATGTCTACAGCGTGCTGAACAACATTACGCTAGAGGACTTTCTGGACTCGCAGAAGGGTGCCGAAGCGCACCCTTCGCCCCTCCTGGGACCTGAAAACGAAGACTAGGCGACGCTGGGCACTTCGGCTCCAGCCCAGCCTTCCTGCCATTATTCAGGAAGCAACTGAGGCATGCGCCGAAGCGCCCCTTTCGTCAGCACTTTCCTGGAAGACGGACAGGAAGGCTGGAGCAGGCCGCGCGGCGATCCGCAGGCCAAGGCCCGTCTGCCCCAGACAGGAAGGGGCCCTGCGCGCAGAATAGCCTGCGGGAGGGGCGCGCCGGCGCCTCAGGGGGGGGCGCTGGATCCCCGCCCTGCCCTGCGGACTGCGCCCAGTCTTGCGAAAGCCCCCCATCTGTGGCAGGGTGTGCGCGGAATTTTTCGTGCATGCAGGGACGCTTGCGAGCTTTTCCCTGCTGTTTTTTTACCCGTCACCCCAATCTGGATACGCCATGCCCGAAAACAATATTGACGAAGCTAGCCTGCAGCCTGCCGAAGAAGCCGTTCAGAACGCCGGCGCCCTCGACATTCAAGAGCCAGAAAACGCCCTCCCGCCCGTGCAGATCGACGGCCTGCCCCCAGTCATGCAGGAAGCCTGCCAGCGCGCCGGCTGGACCAGCCTCATGCCCGTGCAGTCCCTCGCCCTGCCCTACCTCATGGACGGCAGGGACATCATGATCCAGTCCCGGACGGGATCCGGCAAGACTGGCTGCTATCTGCTTCCCATGCTGCCCGTGCTCAAGGCCGACGCCAGGCACCCCCAGGCGCTTGTGCTGGTGCCCACCAGAGAGCTCGCCCTGCAGGTGGAGAAGGAGGCGCAGACCCTGCTCGAAGGCACCGGATGCGCTCCCATCGCGCTCTACGGCGGCGTTGGCTACAAAAAGCAGCTCGACGCACTCAAGGACGGCGCCCAGCTCATCATCGGCACCCCGGGGCGCGTGCTCGACCACATCCTGCGCCGTTCCCTGGATCTTTCGGGCATCCGGATGCTGGTCTTCGACGAAGCCGACCGCATGCTTTCCATCGGCTTCTACCCCGACATGAAGGAGATTCAGAAGTATCTCCCCCGCCACCGCATCCACACGGGCCTCTTCTCCGCGACCTATCCGCCGCACGTGCTCAACCTCGCGGCCGAGTTCATGACCGAGCCCTCCATGCTCTCCCTCTCCCAGAAGGAAGTGTACGTGGCGGAGGTGCAGCACTACTTCTGCAGCGTGAAGCCCATGGACAAGGACCGGGCGCTCGTGCGCATCATCGAGATGGAAAACCCGGCCTCGGCCATCATCTTCTGCAACACCAAGGCCAACGTCCACTACGTGTGCGGCGTGCTGCAGGGCTTCGGCTACAACGCCGACGAGCTCTCCGCCGACCTCACGCAGAGCCGCAGGGAGGAAGTCATGGCCAAGGTGCGCACGGGCCAGGTGCGCTTTCTGGTGGCCACCGACGTGGCGGCCAGAGGCATCGACATCCCCGCCCTCTCCCACGTCTTCCTCTACGAACCGCCGGAAGACCACGAAAGCTACATCCACCGCGCGGGCCGCACTGGCCGCGCTGGCGCCGCCGGAACGGTGGTCTCCCTCGTGGACATTATGGAGCGCATGGAGCTTGAGCGCATCTCGAAGCACTACAGCCTGGCGCTGATGGAAATGAAGGATCCCACGGACGAGGACGTTGCCAAGGTGGTGTCCAACAGGCTCATGGCCCAGCTGGAGTCGCGCTACCGCAATCTGACCGGGCTCGAACGGGTCCGCGCCCAGCGCTACGTGCAGCTGGCCCGCGATCTGGCCGCCCCCTCCCAGGACGACGAAGGCGACAGCGAGGGCATCAATCTGCTCGCCATGCTGCTGGACGCCTGCCGCCAGGGCACGCTCAACGAAAGCAGGCTGCCCAAGACGCACGCCGAAGCCGAGCCCCGCAAAAAGTCCTCCCGCAAGCGCAGGCGCCGCCAGGACGGGGGCGAGCGCCAGGACAGCCAGGGCAGCCAGAGTGGCCAGCACAGCCAGGACCGCCAGGCACAGGCACCAGCGCAGGCGCAGCCGGAAGACGGCCTTGAACGCGCCCCCGAAGGCGGCGAGGGCCAAAACGCCGAAGGCGCAGGCAAGGGCACGTCCCGGCGCAGGCACCGTCCGCGCCGCCGCGGCCATGGCGGAGGCTCCGGCAAAGGCGGCGGAGAGGGCCAGGCCCCGCAGGGCCACGACGGCGCGCCGTCCTCCCAGGAAGCATAGCCCCCTTTTCCCCGCAGCCTCCAGGCAATTCCATGGTCACCACTCCCAGCACACTCAGCGCCGGACGCAAGGCCGGCGTCACCATCGGCAACTTCGACGGCGTCCATCTTGGACACCAGAAGCTCGTCAAGCGCACCCTCGAGGTCTGCAGGCAGCACGATCTCGACTGCGTCGTCGTCACCTTCTGGCCCCATCCCCGGGCCGTGTTCTCGGGCCAGCACATGCCCCCGCTGGCTGACCAGGAGACGCGCCGCCAGCTGCTGGGCCAGCTCGGCGTGAACTACCTGCTCGAGCTTGCCTTCGACATGGAGCTCGCCAAGCTCAGCCCCACGGAATTCCTGCAGAAGTACCTCTACCCCCTCAACGTCGGCGAACTCGTCATCGGCTACGACTTCCGCCTCGGCAAGGGCCGCGCCGGCGACTTCGAGGTGCTGAAGCAGATAGGCCTCGAGG
Source organism: Desulfovibrionaceae bacterium UBA3823 (assembly GCA_002369295.1). Taxonomy (GTDB): domain Bacteria; phylum Desulfobacterota; class Desulfovibrionia; order Desulfovibrionales; family Desulfovibrionaceae; genus Desulfovibrio. The sequence goes on along the minus strand of DFDR01000236.1, from coordinate 21,406 downwards.
ACGGCTTCGGCGTCGAGCAGGTCGGTCCGCTCATGCTGGGCGACGCCCCCATCAGCTCGACGCGCCTGCGCAAGGCCATCGAAGAGGGCGACATGGCGCTAGCCCGCGAGATGCTGGGCCGGCCCCACGGCTTCAGCGGCCTTGTGGTGCACGGCGAGGGCCGCGGCTCCGGCCTCGGCTTCCCCACGGCCAACGTGCGCGTGCCTGCCGTGCTCACGCCGCCGGACGGCGTCTACGCCACCTGCGTGACGCACAGGGGCCAAACCTTCCCCGCCGTCACCAACATCGGCTTCAAGCCCACCTTCGGCGGCAGGGAGCGGACCATCGAGAGCTTCATTCTGGACTGCGACCGCAATCTCTACGACGAGACCATCCATATGGGCTTCCTCGGGCGCCTCAGGGGCGAGAAGCGCTTTGCTGGCCCTGCGGAGCTTGCGGAGCAGATAGCCCAGGACGTCAAGGGCGCGCACGCCTACTTCGACGGCATATAGCGCGCACGCGCAATGACGGAGCAAAGGCCCTGCAGGACGACCTGCGGGGCCTTTTGCTTGTCGGCAGCTTCCTTGACGGCATCCGGCCCTGGCTAAGCCGTCTGCCGCTATATGGCGCTCTCAGGTCTGCGCCCAAGCTTGTCCCTGAGCTCCTCGACAGCCTCGCCGGCGTCCATGCCCATGCGTTCCGCAAGGCTCGGCAGGTTCTCTACGGCATCGCAGGGACGCACGTAGAGCGGCTCGACATCCTTGGGGAAGTAGTCGCCATGGCGTCCCAGCAGCATGAGGGCCTCCACGGAAGGCGAGACGATGTCCGCGCGCACGCGCACCCGGACGCCGCACGAGGCGAGCAGCCGCTCCTCCAGCTCCCTGTTTCTGGCAAGGCCGCTTCCGCAGGCAAAGACGGGAAGCGCCTCGAGCTCCGCACAGGCCTGGATGCGCGCAAAGGCCTCGGCAGGACTGACGAGCTCGACGGCCTCCTCGGCGTAGCAGGGAATGACAGGGCCATAGCACTGGTGCAGGCAGCAGTGGACAAGGCTGCGCCTGGCGTGGGTGAGCACCCAGATCTTGCGGCCGTAGAGCAGCCGCTCCTGCTTGGCGCAGGTGGTGGCCAGCGCCTGCAGATAGTCCAAGGATGCCAGCTGCGCGCGCGTGGTGCGCCGCAGCGCGGCCGCCGTGGCGAGCACCAGCCGGATGCCGGTGAAGGAGCCCGGTCCCCGCAGGCAGCCTATGCGCCGCAGGTTGGCTAGCTTGCGGTCCGACAGCTCGAAGATCTGCCTGAGTGCAGGCGCCAGAATCTCGGTTCCGCGCTGGACCATGTTCCAGCTCTGGGCGCAGACCAGCCGTTCATCGTCGGTGAGCACTATCTGCAGCTCGCCCTCGCAGGCGTTGAGCACGAGTTCAAGTCCCGTGGAGAGCGGCTGGCTCATGTTGCGGACGTCCTTTGCCATGGCCTCACCCCTTGAAGATGCGCACCACGTCGTTGTAGGTGGCGAAGACCATGAGCGCGAGCAGCAGGGCTATGCCGATGCGCATGGAGATGCCGACGAGCTTCTTGCTCACCGGCCTGCGGAAGAGGATCTCCAGCAGGCAGAAGACCACGGTGCCGCCGTCGAGCACCGGAATGGGCAGGAGGTTCAGGATGCCGAGGTTGATGCTGATGAGGGCGGCCAGGCCCAAAAGGCCTGCCAGGCCCTGCTCGGCCTGCTGGCCTATGATCTGGGCTATCATGATGGGGCCACCCACCTGGTCTGCCGGCACCACGCGCTCCACGAGCTTCACGAAGCCCTGCCATGTCAGCGAGATCATGGACCAGCACTGCCTGAAGCCTGCGCCGAAGCTCTCGGCAAGGCTCAGCTCGTGCGTCTCGAAGGCGCCTGAAGAGCGGATGCCAATGAGCCAGGCCGTCTCCGTCTCGCCGAAAATGGTCTTGCGTTGGCTCTGGACGGGAACAGCCTCTACCTGGAGCACGGCCCCCGGATCCTCGGGCGAGGCCTTGCGCAGGATCTCCATCTTGAGGGGGGCGCCGCCCGAGGCGCCGATGGCGTCGCTCATCTCCTGCCAAGTGGCCACGGCTCTCCCGTCGATGGCAAGCACCCTGTCGCCCTTCTGGATGCCGGCCCGGGCAGCCGGGCCTTCGCTCTGTACCTCGCCTATGGTGGGCAGGAGCACGGTCTCGCCCCAGCCAAAGGCGGTGATCCAGCACAGGACCAGCGCCAGGACCATGTTGGCGACAGGCCCCGCCAGCACCACCAGCAGGCGCTGCCAGGCAGGGCGCAGGGAGAAGCTGTCCTCTCTGGTGAAGCCCGGCGGGAGCTCCGCCTCCTCGGTCTCGCCGACGAGGGCGACGTAGCCGCCCAGAGGCAGGAGCGAAAGAGCGTACTCGGTCTTGCCCACTTTCTTCTTCAAAATCTTGGGGCCAAAGCCCAGCGAAAAGGTGGACACGCCCATGCCGAAGGCGCGGGCCACGCCAAAGTGGCCAAGTTCGTGGAAAAAGATGAGGCCGCCGAAAACAACGACGACGGCAATGATTTCTGTCATCAGCACCTGCTGCTACCTCCGCCTGCAAGGAATTCGCGGACATGGCGGCGCGCCCATTCGCCGAGTTCGTGGATGCGGCCGAGCTGCTCCCAGCAGGCCGTAGCGAAAGCCGCTCCGGAAAGATCCGGCGCCTGCCCGGCAAGGCTGAAGGGCTCGCCCTCGTGCAGCGCCTTCTCCATCTTCAGCTTCGCCAGATGCGCCTCCATGGCGCCGGCCACGCTGGCCGCAATGTCGGTGAAGGCGCACCGGCCCTCGAGGAAGAGCTTGACCGCCTCCTCGTCGGCGCCGTTGAGAACGACGCTCATGCCTGCGCGCACCTGCATGGCCTTCTTCGCCAGCGTCAGGGCGGGGAAGGCCTCGTGGTCGGGATGCTCGAAGGTCAGGGTACCCGCCTGCGCCAGATCGAGGGGGGCAGCCAGAGGTCCGTCGACGCTGGGCCAGAGCAGGCAGGCGCCTATGGGCAGGCGCATGTCGGGCACGCCGAGCTGGGCGAGCTGGCTCTGGTCCCTGAAGACCACCAGGGAGTGCACGATGGACTGGGGATGGACGAGCACCTCCACATTGTCGGGCGAGACGCCGTAGAGCTGGCAGGCCTCGATGAACTCGAGCGCCTTGTTCATGAGCGTTGCGGAATCGACGGTGATCTTGGCGCCCATGTTCCAGTTCGGGTGCCTGAGCGCCATTTCGGGCGTCACAGCGGCAAGCTCGCCGGCCTTCCGGCCGCGGAAGGGGCCTCCGGAGGCCGTCAGCACGAGCCGCTCGGCATCGTCCTTCCGGCCGCTAAGACAGTCGAAAATGGCAAAGTGCTCGGAATCGACAGGCAGAATGGAGGCGCCGGTTGCCCGGCAGACGCGGCGGAGAAGATCGCCCGCCAGCACCAGAGACTCCTTGTTGGCAAGGCAGACGACCTTGCCGGCAAGGGCGGCCGCCAGCGTGCCGGCAAGGCCGGCCGCGCCCGACTGCGCGGAGAGCACGGTGTCCGCCCCGTCGATGGAGGCGATGGTCCGGTAGCCTTCTGGCCCCGTCAGGATCGTGGGGGCGTAGCCTGCGGGAAGAAGCGCCTCGAGGCGTCTGGCCGCGGCCTCGTCGAGCACGGCAAGATGGGCAGGCCGGTACTTGAGGGCCTGCTCCGCCAGCTGCGCCGTGCTGGTCGCGCAGGCAAGGCCTGCCACGGCAAAGGCGCCGGGACGCTTGTCCACGACGTCAAGGGCGCTGCGCCCAATGCTCCCCGTGGAGCCCAGAATCACGAGACTGCGGCGCTTCAGCTTCTGCCAGAAGGCCGGCGGCGGCGCGGAGATGTAGCGTATGCCCGGACCGTCCAGTCCGGGCCAGATATTCGACATGGCGTTCCTCGCGGAAGCGGTTCCGGCAGCGGGGGATCCTGGGCGGCGGCAAGGCCGCCCCGGCTCCCTGCCGGCAGAGCCGCTAGAAGAAGCAGAACCACTGGTCCACGACGGCGAACATGGGCATGGCAAAGAGCAGGCTGTCCGCGCGGTCGAGAATGCCGCCGTGGCCGGGAAGCAGGTTGCTGGAGTCCTTCACCTTGGCCGAGCGCTTCAGCGCCGACTCGAAGAGGTCGCCGAGCTGGGCGAAAGCGTTGACGGCAATGCCGAGGAGCAGGAAGGCCAGCACGTTGACCCGGCCGAAGATGGCGCCGTAGACGATGCAGAAGAGCACGCAGCCGACGAGGCTGCCCACGGCTCCCTCGGAGCTCTTCTTGGGGCTGACGCTGGGCCAGAGCTTGTGCCTGCCGAAGCGCGAGCCGACAAAGTAGGCCGCTGTGTCGGAGATGGAAACGGCGGCGATGATGAAGATGAGCCTGACGTTGTCGAGATAGGTGGCTGGCAGCAGGAGCAGCGGTATGTAGGCCAGAGCGGCCATGAAGATGCCGCTCGGCTGGAAGTCCTCCTCGACCACGCGCCAGCGGAAGAGGAAGCTGATGGCCGCCAGCACGAAGCCGGCGCCAAGGCAGACGAGGGCGTCCTGGGGACGGTGCATCCAGGTCAGGACAAGCATGCCCCAGCCGAGGAGGATGGCACACACGCGTCCGGCAACCCATCCCGACTTGCCCCAGAAGAGGGAGAAGAATTCCCACAGGGCCAGGGCCGACACGAGCATGATGAGCAGGAGCAGCGGGATGCCGCGGAACCAGAGGGCCACCAGGATGACGGCGGCCAGCAGAAGGCCGGTGACGATGCGCTTCTTGTCAACGGCGTGTTGGGCTTCGTTCATGTGAAAAAAATCAGCGCTGAAGCCCCGCAGACCTGCGGGGAGGACGCGCTGCCTCCAGATGTCCTTACATTGTGGCGGAGCGAGGCTTGTCCCGGCAGGCGGGAGAGGCTGTCCGGCTTCTTGCGGCTATGCGCCGGCTTTCTCTGCGCCGGCCGGCTCGGCATCGACCTGCTCCTGGGTCTTGCCGAAGCGCCTCGAGCGATGCTGGTAGTCCTCCAGCGCCCTGGCCATTTCGGCAGGCGTGAAGTCGGGCCAGGCGACGGGCGTAAAGTAGAGTTCGGCGTAGGCGCACTGGTAGAGCAGGTAGTTGCTCAAGCGCTGCTCCCCGCTCGTGCGGATAACCAGATCCGGATCCGGCTGTCCCGCCGTGTAGAGGCGGCTGGCGACCGTCTCTTCCGTGATCTGGTCTGCCGGCACGCCGTCGGCCACGATCTGCCTGACGGCGCGGACTATCTCCGCGCGACTTCCGTAGTTGAGGGCGAGGTTGAGATCCATCTCCCCGCCCCGGGCCGTGGTCTTGACAGCCAGCTTCAGGGCAGTGCGCACCGCAAGGGGCAGCCCCTCGACGTCGCCGAAGACCTTGAGGGAGATGCCCTGCTGGAGCATGCGGGGCACCTCGGCCTTCAGGAATTCGAGCAGCAGGGAGAAGAGGGCGCTCACCTCGGTCTTGGGACGGGACCAGTTCTCGCTGGAGAAGGTGTAGAGCGTGAGATGCCTGAGCCCGATCTCGCGGCAGTAGGTCACGATTTCCCGGACGGCCATGGCCCCGGCTCTGTGGCCCTCGGAGCGGCCAAGGCCGCGGGCTTTCGCCCAGCGGCCGTTGCCGTCCAGAATGATGGCCACGTGCCGGGGCAGGGAGTTCATATCCATGACTACCGCCCAGCTAGATGGCAAGGATCTCTTTTTCCTTTTCCTGGAAGTGCCTGTCGATCTCCGCAACGTACTTGTTGGTCAGCTCCTGTACGTCCTCTTCGGCCTTCTTGCGCTCGTCCTCGGAGATCTCCTTGCCCTTCTCGAGCTTCTTCAGCGAGTCATTGGCATCGCGGCGCACGTTGCGCACGGCGATCCTGGCATCCTCGGCGTACTTGCGGCCGACCTTGACCAGCTCCTTGCGGCGCTCTTCGGTCAGCGGCGGGATGTTGATGCGGATGATCTTGCCGTCGTTGATGGGGGTCAGGCCGAGATCCGACTTGAGGATGGCCTTTTCAACGGCCTGGAAGCCGTTCTTGTCCCAAGGCTGGATGGCGATGCTGCGACTGTCGGGGATGGTGACTGAGGCCATCTGGGAGATGGGCGTGGGGGTGCCGTAGTAGTCGGCCTTGATGCCGTCGACCAGCGCCGTGGTGGCGCGGCCGGTGCGCAGTTTCGAAAAATCCTTGTCCAGCGAGGCGACGGCCTTGCCCATGCGCTCTTCGGCATCGAGAAGAATGGTATCGATGTCCACGGTGAACTCCTTGTTAGTTGCAGACTATAGTGCCGACCTTTTCACCCTTGACCGCGCGGAGGATGTCGCCTCCGAGCATGCGGCACACGATGATGGGCACGTTGGCGTCCCTGACGAGGGCGAAGGCCGTGGCGTCCATGACGCCCAGGCGCCTCGTGAGGGTTTCGTCGTAGGTGATGGTGTCGAACTTCACGGCATCGGGGTGCTTCGCCGGATCCTTGTCGTAGATGCCGTCGA
>DFDR01000236.1:0-14903 GCA_002369295.1 Desulfovibrionaceae bacterium UBA3823 | reverse complement strand
ATGCCGTCGACCTTGGTGGCCTTGACGATGGCATCGCACTGCAGTTCCATGCCGCGCAGCGCGGCCGTGGTGTCGGTGGTGAAGTAGGGATTGCCCGTGCCGGCGGCGCAGATGACGACGCGGCCCTTTTCCATGTGGTGGAGGGCCCGGCGTCGGATGTAGGGCTCGCAGACCTGACGCATGCTGATGGCGGAGAGCACGCGCGTGGGGTAGCCGTGCTTCTCCAGGGCGTCCTGGACGGCAAGGGCGTTCATGACCGTGGCCAGCATGCCCATGTAGTCGGCTGAGGAGCGCTCCATGCCCCTGGCGGAGCCGGAAAGGCCCCTGAAGATGTTGCCGCCGCCGATGACCAGCGCCATCTGGGCGCCCATGTCCAAAGCCGTCCCCAGCTCCTGGCAGATGACGGCGCAGGTTTCCGGATCAATGCCGAAGCCCTTTTCGCCGGCAAGGGCCTCGCCGCTCAGTTTGACAAGGACGCGCTTGTATTTGAGATCGCCCACTTCAGGCCTCCGTTTGGCTGGTGTTGTACAGCGGAACGCCGCAGGGCCTCGACTCTGCGGGCCGCGGCTATGCTATCAGAACGCCCTCTGTTATCAAGGCCAAAATCAGGCCCTTCCGCCGGGCGCAGGGCGCCGCGTCAGCGCTGGGGACGCTTCTTCTGCTTCAGCTCTACCTCGTCGATGCGCCCGCCGTCCATGCGGGCCACTTTGACGATGAAGCCCTTCCAGGGAAAGATTTCGCCCTCCTTGGGGATATGCCCAAGACGCTCCAGCAGCAGCCCTGCCAAGGTGGCGGACGTGCTCTTGGCGGAGGGCGCGATGCCGAGCCACGTCGACACGATATCCACGGGCAGGCGCCCCGGCAGCACCCAGGAGCCGTCGGCAAGCTTGCACGACTCGGGGCTGCCCGGCACGTCGCCCATCTGTCCGGCCAGCACCGAGAGCAGGTCCGATGCCGTGAGCAGACCCACCACGGACCCGTACTCGTCGACGACGAAGAAGAGCGGTACGGGCTGCCTGCGGTAGGCCTCGAGCAGGTCGGAAAGCATGGTGTGCTCAATGACGGTAGGCGCCGGCTGGACAAGCTCGCGCAGGTTGAAGGCCTGGGTGCCGGACAGTTCCACGAGCCTGGCAACGGGAACCACGCCGAGGGCGTCGTCGGTGTCCGGATCGCGCACCGGCAGCCACGAGAGGCCCGATTGGGAGGCAAAGCGCTCCGCCTGGCGGAGGGTGGCGTGCACATCGAGCCAAGGGGCGCGCTGGGAGGGCGTCATGATGAAGCGCGCGGTCCGCCCGCTCAGGCGTATGACGCGGCCGACCATGGCCCGCTCCTCGGGCGCAAAGGCAGGAGCGTTGTCGCCCGAGCCCAGCGCTATGACGTCCATGGAGGCGTTGCCGGGATCCTTGGAGCCGCCGAGCAGATTCAGGATGGCTCTGGCCGTGGCCTCGCGCATGTCGCGCATGCTGACCTTGCGGCGCCTGTTGCGCATGGCGTACTGGTTGGCAAACTCGATGAAAAGGGAGAAGAGGATGGCGCTGTAGAGGTAGCCCTTGGGAATGTGGAAGCCGATACCGTCGGTGATGAGGCCAAGGCCTATCATGAGCAGGAAGCCGAGGCAGAGGATGATGACGGTGGGATGGCGCTCCACGAAGGCCACCAGGGGCCCTGAGGCCATGAGCATGAAGGACACGGCCACAATGACGGCCAGGAACATGATGGGCAGGTGCTGCACCATGCCAACCGACGTGATGATGGAGTCGATGGAGAAGATGGCGTCGAGGATGACGATCTGGGCGATGACCTGCCAGAAGGCGGCGCTGCTGGCGTTGCCCTGGGGATCCAGCACCTGCCCCTCCAGCCGCTCGTGCATTTCCATGGTGCCCTTGAGCAGCAGGAAGACGCCGCCGGCAATGAGAATGACGTCCCTCCAGGAGAAGCCGTGCCCCCAGAGCGTGAAGAAAGGCTCGGTCAGCGTCACTATCCAGGCCATGGCCGAGAGCAGGCAGAGGCGTATGGCCAGGGCGAGGCCGAGGCCCAGCAGGAAGGCGCGGCGCCGCTCCTTCTGCGGCAGGGTGGAGGCCAGAATCGAGATGAAGACAAGGTTGTCGATGCCAAGGACTATCTCGATGAGGACGAGCGTTCCCAGGCCAGCCCAGGCGGACGGATCCGCCACCCAGGCAAAATCCCAGAGCGGCATGTGCCACGACTCCCGGTTGCGTTGTTCTTGGGAAGGAGGAGGAGGAGGAGGAAACAGATCCCGTCTCCGGGGGGACCTATACTAGAAAGGACGCCGACTGCTCAAGCCGGAGCGACTCCCCACATCCCCAGCCTCAATCCTCCCAGCCGCTGGCGCGTTTACCGCAGGTCCCATATTTGCTAGCCTCGGCCATGTCTCCCTTCAGATATCCCCGTCCAGCCAAGGAGCACGCCATGCGCAGGCCGTCTCTCCTGCTTGCCGTCTTGACCCTCGCGACCTTCTGCCTTGTCGCACCAGCCCACGCAGCCCCCCGCCCCGTCTCCCTTGCCAAGGCCCAAGCCCTTGCCGTACCCCTCGGCGCAGACGGCATCCTGCTCGACTTCAGTCTGCAGGAGCTCAGGCTGGCGCCGGACGCGAAGGCGAAGCTTCCCGGCGCGGCCAAGACCGTCCAGAGGGCAAACCGGGAGATGAGGGCCTTCATCGTGGCCGAAAACCTCGCGCTCTACAGGCGCATGCCCGAAATCTTCACGGCTGCGCCCCGCGCCGGCGCCAGACACGCCCAGGCGATCTTCAACATGGAGGAGGTGCGTCTTGACCGGGCAGACAGCCGCATCCTTGCCGTCAGCGCCTTCTGCGCAGCCCGCATCGGCTCCAGACCCGATCTGTCGGGCTATGCGGCCGTCTACGACATGGCCACGGGCCGGCGGCTCGCCTTTGCCGACATCGTCGCGGACAGGCACCGGTTCACCGACGCCCTCGTTGCCGAAGCCCGCGCCCAGGATCCGGACCTGCCAGAGGGCGTCAGGGACACCGTGGCGAACAATCCCTTCATGCCCAAGCCGGGCGTCCAGTATCTGCCGATCTCCCTCACGAACAGGGAAGCCATCGTCTTCTTTTCCCTCATGTCCAACATGCTCAAGGAAGTCAGCATTCCATTTTCAAAGCATCCCGACGTATTTACCGCGCGTATTCAGTAGAATTCTATAGCAAATTACTTAAACTACTATATTAATATTTTTGTTGATTTGATATAAAAATCATTGTTATTATATCGTTGTATTTATTTCATTGTAAAACAATATTCAAAAATATTCCAGAATATCAACGTAAAAATTTTCTATAAATATAAAAAACTGTGAATAAAAAAATCAATGGTATTGTCTACTGTAACAGTATTTAAATGTAATATTTACAAAATTATTGTTTCATAGTAGAGAAAATATATGGAATACAATTTAAAAAACTATCTATCGGAATTCAGTATTTTGAAGAAATACGTACTTGAAATTATATCTATGTAGATAAGACTCAACAGTTGTTTCAGCTCATACAAAACGGGAAAAGTTATTTTCTATCTCGTCCTCGTCGTTTTGGAAAAACGCTAGCTATATCCACGCTGAAAGCAATGTTTGAAGGAAAAAAGCAATCTTTTTCATGGACTTGCCTGCAAGCAGTGGGTTAGAGAGCAACAAATGCATCCTAGCCCAGTAATATATTTGGATATGAGCGGTTTAAGAGAATTTAATGATGAACAATCACTACAGTTTTCCCTTGTTAAGAATCTCAATAAATTTGTAAATTTGAATCATATCGATGCAGAAAAAGAAAATATTCCAATTGGATATATTGAAAATATTATAACAAGTTATATAAAAAATATGGAAAAGTTGTCCTGCTAATAGACGAATACGATAAAATAATACTCGATAATATAAACAATATAGATAAAATTGAATTTATCAGAGAAACACTACACTCATTTTATTCAATAATTAAAATTTGCGATTCGCGTCTTAAATTTACATTTATTACAGGGATATCAAAATTTAGTAAAATTGGCATTTTTTCATAAATGAATAATTTAAACGATATATCAGTTTCGAGTAGCTATGGCTCGATCGCTGGGTATACTCAGAATGAAATCGAAAAGTATTTTTATTACTGGATAAAACACACAGCAAAAAACAAAAACATTAGCGAAGATAATCTTTTGCTCAACATGAAAGATTATTATTATGGATTTTGCTTTGACGGAAAAACTAAAGTGTACAATCCGTTTTCTGTGCTGAATTTTTTGACAAGGAATTGTTTAAAAATTACCAGTATTCTTCTGCTTCTCCATCGTTTATAGTACACTGGATGCAAAAGCATCATATTTATAACCCAGAAGAATACAGGCATTTCCAAGTTGATATTAATTTTACTGAGTCGCATGAAATAGAAAATGCTGACCCTGCTAGTTTTTTATATCAAAGTGGATATTTAACCATAGAAAAAATTGATGGCGACACAATAACCATTGATTATCCAAATAAAGAAGTTCTTATCTCGCTTTCGAGAATGTATCTTAATGACATATATAAAATCAAAGATTACATAAAGATCGGAAAAGGCATCTGGGATGCCCTTGAAAAGGAAGACTTCCAAAGCATCGTTGACTTCTACAACACGTTCCTGGCCGAGATCCCCTACGACGGACTTGGGAAACGCAACGAATACTGGTACCGCGCCTTGTTCCTGCTCCTGCTCCGGTGCGTGGGCATCATCGGCTATGCCGAAGTGCACACCGCCAAAGGCCGCAGCGACATCGTCGTGCAGCTGGACAGGCAAATCATCGTCATCGAGTTCAAGCTCGCTGAAAACGCCGAAGCCGTGGACAGCAAGCGACAGGAAGGCATCAGTCAAATCCGGAGGCGCGGCTACGCCAAAGCCTACGAGGGCACGTCCCGCAAGGTGGCGAGCGTCGTCATCGTCGCCAACGACGAGCTCCGCCAGGCCACGCTGTAGGGCGCAGGCGCTCAGCCGGCCGGACCGGAGCGCGGATCAAAAAAGGGAGCCTTGCGGCTCCCTTGATTTTTTCCTGCCTGCGCTGGAGCGCGGCTATTCGGCCTTGGGCTCCTCAGCGGTCAGCTCGATGCGGGTGTAGCCCTTGACGGCGATGGTGTCGCCGAGTTCCTTGGCCACTTCCTTGACCATCTGCTCGACGCTCTTCTTGTCGTCGCGGATGCAGGCCTGCTCCATGAGGCAGACTTCCTTGCAGAACTTGGACACGGCGCCTTCGGCGATCTTGTCGATGATCTTGTCGGGCTTGCCTTCGTTGCGGGCCTTTTCGCGGTAGACGTTGCGCTCGCGTTCGATGGCGGCGGGATCCAGACTGGAACGGTCGAGAGCCATGGGCTTCATGGCCGCGACCTGCATGGCGATTTCCTTGCCCAGGTTCTTCACGGCCTCGGTGCCGCAGGACTCGGCCTTGCCGCACTCCAGATCGACGAGAACGCCGAGCTTGCCGTTAGTGTGGATATACTGGCCGGCGCACTGGTTGGCGGCGTACTTCTTCACGGCGAACTTGCCGAGCTTCATGTTCTCGCCGATCTTGGCAATGAGCTCGGTGAGGGCGCCGCCCATCAGTTCGGCCATGGCTGCGTCGTCGGCAGGCTCCTTCTCGAGGGCGCACTGGGCAACCTGGTCCACGAAGGCCTTGAAGTCGTCGCCGCGGGACACGAAATCGGTCTCGCACTGCACGGAAGCCAGCGCGACCTTCTTGCCGTCGGCAGAGGCGGCAATCTTGACCAGGCCTTCGGAGGTGGCGCGGCCGGCCTTCTTGGCTGCCTTGGCCATGCCCTTCTCGCGCAGGTAGTCAACGGCCTTCTCAAGGTCGCCGTCCACTTCAACAAGGGCTTTCTTGCAGTCCATCATGCCAGCGCCGGTTTTTTCACGGAGCTCTTTCACCATAGCAGCGGTAATGGCCATATTGTTCTCCTCAAAATATGTTTGAAAAAGGCAGCGCGGCCGTTCACCGCGGCTGCGCTGCCTCCATTGCGTTCTAATTGCGGGAAAGGAAACAGCTTATTCAGGCTGCCTCCATTGCGTTCTAATTGCGGGAAAGGAAACAGCTTATTCAGCGGCGGGAGCCTCGGCGCCCTCCGCACCCTTCTGCATGGCCTCTTCGGCGCTCTCGGCCACTTCGTTCTTTTCGGAAGCGGCTTCGCCCTCAAGGCAGGCTTCGGCAAAGGAGCCCACGAAGAGCTTGATGGCGCGGATGGCGTCGTCGTTGCCGGGGATGATGTAGTCGATAACGTCGGGGTCGCAGTTGGTGTCGGTGACGGCAACTATCGGGATGCCGAGCTTGCGGCATTCCTTGACGGCGATGTCTTCGCGGTTGGGATCGATGATGAAGGCGAGCTGGGGCAGGCCTTCCATGTTCTTGATGCCGCCCAGCGACTCTTCCAGCTTCTGCATCTCGCGCTCGAGGAGGAGGACTTCCTTCTTCTGGTAGCGGTTGATGGAGCCGTCGGCGAACATGCCCTCAAGGCTCTTGAGGCGGTCGATGCTCTTGCGGATGGTCACGAAGTTGGTGAGCGTGCCGCCCATCCAGCGGTTGGTCACGTAGAACTGGTGGGCGCGGCCGGCTTCGGCGGCCACGGCTTCCTGAGCCTGGCGCTTGGTGCCGACGAAGAGCACCTTGCCGCCCTTGGCGACGGTGTCGACGACCTTGTCGTAGGCAACGCGGAAGAGCTTCACGGTCTGCTGCAGGTCGATGATATGAATGCCGTTGCGGGCGCCGAAGATGTAGGGACGCATCTTGGGGTTCCAGCGACGGGTCTGGTGGCCGAAATGGACGCCGGTCTCCAGCATCTGCTTCATGGTAACATACGCCATTGTTCAATCCTCCACGGGTTGACTTCTTCCACCGGAGCCCTGACTCATCCACCCGGCCCCAGGCCGGGCACCCCGAGCCGCTGCCCCAGTGTGCTTTTTAAGGAGCAAGCCTTTTACCCCAAGGCGAAGCGCTTGGCAAGGGCTGGTTTCCCGCTTTTTCCGCCGCAGGGGCCTATTCGGGCGCGAAGTCCTTGCCGGCCTCCTCCACGAGCTGCAGCATGCGCACGTCGTGGTCGTCGACTTCGTTGTTCGTCGGCGGGGCGACTTCCCTGCGGGAGGCCTGCCAGGAGCGCTGCTCCCCGCCTGCGGAATCGGCGGATCCGGCGGGAGCGGCAGGCCCGGCCTGGCGCCGCTCCTGCTCCGCAACAGGACGCGGGACCGGCTGGCGACCGGCAAAGGAGCTCTGTCCCTGCCTTCCTGCAGGCAGGCGGAAGGAGTCCTCGGACACGCCAAAGCGGCGGCTCAGGTTCTCGATTCTGGCTTCGGTCACCTGCGTGCAGGCCTCGACGTTGGTGCAGCCCTGGTCCATGAGGCGCAGCACGTCCCTGCCGCTGGATGCAAGCCAGGCGCGCTGCTCCTCCAGGACTGGCCTGAACACCTGCTGGGGAAGCCTCGCCTTGATCTGGCGCCAGAGGGCGTCGAGTTCGTCCGATGCCTTGCGGTAGGCAGGCGACTCCAGGCGGTAGAGCAGATGGTGGAGGTTCGTGGCGCCGGGGGCAAGGGCGCTGCGCTGCCGGCCCATGCGCCCATCGTCGGCATAGCCCTGCAGGACGACAAGCCTGTCCATGAGCACGCGCTGGCAGGCTTCGGCGCGCGAAGCGCCGGCGGCCGCAAGACGCGAGGCCATGGCGGTTCGGGACGCCGTCCACGCTTCCTCCTCCCGTTGCAGCTCCTCCCGGTCCCGCTCTGGCAGCGACCTGCGCAGGAGGCGCATGAGCCGCCCGTGCTCCCTGGCCATCTCGGCGTAGTCGCTGGAACTCTCCTGCAGGCGCATCCAGTCGAAGGGCGAAATGCCGCCCTCTCCCTGCGCGCTTTCGCCGGCAGGGCGCGCCTGCTCCGGCGGGTTCTGGCGCAGCGTCCACGTCTCCACGGCGCGGGGCAAAGCCTTGGCGGAAGCCCTGCCCCCTCCGCCCGCAAGCCCGAAGCGGGCGGCAAGCTCCTGGGTTCGTTCGCGCGAAACCCTGATGCCGGCTTCGATGCCGCTCCAGCCCTGGCCCGTCAGTTCGGCCACGGCGGCAGGCGTGCGCCTGAGCCAGGCGCGCTGCTCCTCCAGCAGGGGCTGGAACTCCTCTGCCGGCAGCTCCGCGCGGAGCCGCTTCCACAGGGCGTTGAGCTCGTCCGTCGCCTGGCGGTACCGGGGGCTTGCCATTCTATAGTAGAGGTAGTGCAGGTTGGAGGCGCCAGGCTCGAGCCAGCGGGAGGGACTGCCGAGACGCCCTTCGCGCAGGTAGCCGTGGAGCACGACGACGCGGTCAAGCAGGCTCTTGAGGCAGGCGTCCCGGTAGGGCATGCCGCCCTGCATGAGGACCGCGACTTCGTCCGTGCGCCTGGCCTGCCAGGCCTTGACGTCCTGCATGAGCTCCTCCCACTCCGCGGGCGAGAGCATCTGCTCGAGCTTGCCGAGGTGGCGGTTGCGCTCGGCCACGGCATCCGCAAACTCAGGCCAGCTCGTCTTGAGCCGGCGGAAGTCCTCGGTGGTGAAGCTGGGCCTGGCGGCGCAGGCGGGCTGAAGCAGGGCAGAAGCCGTCGCGCCCAGCATCGCCATGGCAAGTGCAAAGGCAAGGGTCCGCACGGCAGGCATTGCGAACATGGACACCTCCTCGGAACCGGATGGGGAATGCAGCAGAACCGCGGCCAAGGTAGAACGCATAGGGCCTTTCGGCAACAGTCGCCGGATGCCCTCTGGGAAAAGTGCCGGCTGTGCACCCTGCCCCGCATAATGCCTATTGCTTCGCGCGGCCGCGGCGGCAAACCGGCGAAGCGCCTGCCGGGCACGCCCCCCTGAAGCGCTTGTGGAGCACGCGCGACAAATTTTCACGGCATGTCTCCTTATGAAGGCTGGCTGATGCCTTGCGGACTGACGGCAAGCCCCCCGGCGGCGCGACGCAGCGCGCCAGCCAGGCTGTCCGCTGACCTTGCCGATGCAGAAGGCACAGGGCAACCACTTGAAAAATAACAAGAACGCAAAAAAGCAGGGCGCTCTGCTTTTGCCACGCCATGGACTCCACGGCCAGATCCCGCTTGAAGGCAGCCATGCGGACTCGCTTCAGGCTGCCGCAGCCTGCCAGGCGCGGTGCATGCGGGCTCTTTTCAAACGGGACGCAACCATCTATTCTTATCCGGATCTATTCCAACCGTTTGACCGCATCGAGGACCTTTGCATGAACAATCCGGCCTTCATCCTTATCGCTGAATGCGAGTGCGCCGAAGTCAGCGGCGCCGTCCGTCTCTGGAAGCACGCCGCCACCGGCGCCCAGGTGCTTTCCATCGTCAACAGCGACGAAAACAAGTGCTTCGGCGTCGCCTTCCGCACCCCGCCCAAAGACTCCACGGGCGTTGCCCACATCATCGAGCACTCCGTGCTCTGCGGCTCGGAGAAGTACCCGGTAAAGGAACCCTTCGTAAACCTCCTCAAGGGATCCCTGCAGACATTCCTCAACGCCTTCACCTTCCCGGACAAGACCTGCTATCCCGTGGCCAGCGCCAACCTGCAGGACTTCTACAACCTCATCGACGTCTACCTCGACGCCGTCTTCCATCCGCGCATCTCCGAGAACAGCTTCCGCCAGGAAGGCTGGCACGTCGAAGCCGACACGCCCGACGGCGCATGGTCCTACAAGGGCGTGGTCTACAACGAAATGAAGGGCGTCTACTCCTCGCCCGACTCCTGCCTCGCCGAGGAGAGCCAGCATGCCATGTTTCCCGACACGCTCTACTCCCTCGACTCCGGCGGCAGGCCTGCCGAGATTCCCAATCTGACCTACGAGGCCTACCGGGACTTCCACGCCTCCTACTACCATCCGAGCAACGCCCGCTTCTTCTTCTGGGGCGACGACCCCGAGGAGCGCAGGCTCGAGATCGTGGCCGAGGAGCTCAAGGGCTACGAGTTCCGCAACGTCGATTCCGCCATCCCTCTGCAGAAGCCCTTTGCCGCGCCTGTGCGCCGGGAGGTGCCCTACGCCGTGCAGCCGGGCCAGGCCGATCCCAAGTGCCTCTTCACGGTGAACTGGCTTTGCGGCGAGCGGGGCGACGTGGAACTCTCGCTGGTGCTCGAAATGCTGGGCTCCATTCTTGAGGGCATGCCGGGATCGCCCCTGCGCCGCGCCCTCATCTCCTCGGGACTCGGCGAGGACACGGCGGGCGCCGGCCTCGAGAGCGATCTGCGCCAGCTCTTCTACTCGACCGGCCTCAAGGGCGTGAAGCGCGAGGACATCCCGGCCGCGGAAAAGCTCATCTTCGACACCCTGCGCCGGCTCTGCGACGATGGCATCGATCCGGCGGCCGTGGAGGCGGCCCTCAACTCCACCGAATTCGCCTACCGGGAAAGCAACTTCGGCAACTTCCCCAGAGGCCTGGCGGCCATGCTCCAGGCGCTCTCCACCTGGCTCTACGACGGCGATCCCCTGACGGCCCTGCGCTGGGAGGCGCCGCTCGCCAGCATCAAGCGGCGCCTTGCCTCTGGCGAAAAGGTCTTCGAGAACGCCCTGCGCACCTGGTTTCTCGACAATCCCTCCCGGGCGACCGTCGTCCTCTATCCCGACGAGGGCATGGCGGAGCGTCTGGCAGCCGACGAGGCAGCCCGCGTCAACGCCGTCCAGGCCAAGGCTAGCCCCGAAGATCGCCGAAAAATGTGCGAGATCACCCGCCAGCTTAAGGAGGCACAGGACAGGCCCGATTCCCCCGAAGCCGCGGCCACCATTCCCAACCTCAAGCCGGACGACATGCCGCGCGAGAACCGCATCACGCCCCTCGAGGCGCGGATCGAGGGACCGGTCCACTTCATCCGCCACGACCTGCCCACCCGGGGCATAGCCTACAACTGCCTGCTTCTGCCCCTGCCGCCCCTGCCCGAGCGCCTGGCGGCCATGGTTCCGCTCTTCAACAGCGTCTTCCGCGGCACCGGCACGGCACGGCGCGACTACACCCAGCTCGGCGACCTCATCGCGGCCAAGACCGGCGGCCTTGACTGCGGACTCTCTGTGCTCACCGACGAGCAGGGACGCTGCCGCTGCTACCTGAGCCTCTCGGGCAAGGCTCTCTACGGCAAGGTGCAGGACTGGTTCGACATCCTCGAGGAGATGCTCTTCGAGCCGGCAACGGACCAGGACATGCTCGCCAAGCGCGTCAACGAGATCCTGCTCGAGGCCAAGACGCACATGGAGCAGGGCCTGCTCGTTGCCGGCAACGCCGAAGTGCGCCAGCGCATCCTCTCCCGCCTCACAGTGGCCTCGGCCATAGGCGAAGTGTCGTCCGGCGTGGAGGCGCTCAGGCGCTGCCGGGCCATCCTTGCCGACTACAATGCCGCCAGGGAGCAGATCTTCAAGGATCTGGCCGAACTGCGCGAAGCGGTCCTTGCCGGTTGCGGCGCCTACGTGGACTGCATCGCCGAAGGCGCAGCCTGCGAGCCTGTCTTCGAGCGCTCCAGGGCCCTGCTGGCCAAGCTTCCCGCAGGCGAGCCCCGCCTTGGCGTGCAGACGCTTGCCACGCTTCCCCCAGTGCACGGCGAGGCCTTCGTGACGCCAGGCCAGGTCAACTACGTGGGCAAGGGCTGCAACCTCTACGCGCTCGGCTATGCCTACTCCGGCACGAGCCATGTCATCATGCGCCACCTGCGCATGGGCTACCTGTGGGACGCCGTGCGCGTCAAGGGCGGCGCCTACGGCGCTTCCTGCTCGCTCTCCCGCACCACGGGCAGCTTCTGCTGCACGAGCTACCGCGATCCCAACGTGCTCGAGACCATCAAGGCCTACGACGGCATCGCCGGCTACCTCGCCTCCTGCGACCTGAGCCGGGACGAACTCGACCGCGCCATCGTCGGCGCCGTGGGCGACCTCGACCTCTACCTGCTGCCCGACGCCAGAGGCGTCCGCGCCCTCTCCGACTATGTCTGCGGCTTCACCGAAGAGGACCGCCAGCGCATGCGCGAGGAAATCCTCGGCACCACGCTGGCCGACTTCAGGAACTTTGCCGACGTCATGCAGGAAGCAGCCAGGAAGGGCATCGTCAGCGTCATCGGCGGCGCCAAGGCGGCCGAGGCCGCGGAAAGGCAGGGATGGAACGTTGAAAACCTCTTCACCTAGCGCCGCCCTGCGCTGGGCGCTGCCATCCTGGACAACGCCGGGCACGGCCGCCGACAACGCCCGCCTCCTGGAGGGCAGAGTTCCCGAGATAGGCCTCTGCTTCTTCGAGACAGCGGCCTGCCTTGCCTACGGCGAGAAGGACATTCCCCCTGCAGGCCTTCGCGGCTGGACCCAGGATCGCCCCGCCCGCCCCATGCGCTACCACGTGCACCTGCCGGCGGACTTCGACTGGGAGTCGCAGACGCCAGCGCGCCTTGCCGAAACCGCCTTCGCCGTCTTTGCCAAGGCCGAACGCCTCGCGCCGGACAAGGCTGTCCTCCATCCCCCGGCGGACATGCCTAGCCTGCGCGCCTCGACGCTCCTTGCCGGCTTCATCCAGACTTGGCGCAGGCTCTCGCCAGCCCGCGTCCTGCTCGAAAACATCCGCGGCGCCATGCTCTGCGACATTGATCCCGCCCTCTTCGGGGACGAGGGCTTTGGCGTGTGCCTCGATGCCGGCCACCTCATGGGCTACCGGCAGGACGCCCTCCTGGCATCCCCCCTGCCCCGGCAGGCGGAACTCTTCCACTGGAGTGCCCCCGGCGGAGGCGACAGGCACCGCCCGCTCACGGAGCTGCTCGCCCAGGAACGGGAGACGGCGTTGCGCATCCTCGGCATGGCAAAGCCTTCAGCCGTGCACCTCATTGAAGTCTTCGACCTCGAGGGGGCTCTGGCCTCCTATCCCGTCCTGACCGAACTCCTGCGCGCGGCGCAGGGGGAGTGAACGCCATGGCGACACGCAAATCCCCCGCACCCCTTGCCGTCATGCTGGCACGACGACCGTCCCCCGCAGCCATAAAGGCTGCGCGCAACAGCCTCACCCTCAGGCTCGAAAGGATAGCCAAGGATCAGCGCTGGTGCATTCTCATAAGCGCCGACCCCGACGCCATGGCCTCCGCCATGGCGCTCAAGCGCATCCTCACCCAGCGCACGCGCTGGGTGGACGTCTGCCGCATCAACCAGATAACCCGGCCCGACAATCTGGCGATGATCAGGCACCTGCGGCTCAACATCAAGGAATGGAAGCCCGAGATGCAGGCGAACTACACCCACTTCGCCATCGTCGATAGCCAGCCGCACCACCACAAGCTCTTTGCCGGCATCCCCTTCGACATCGTCATCGACCACCACCCTGCGCCGAGACCCGAGCAGATCCCCGCCCACAAGCCGGCCTTCTTGGACATCTGCACCGTATGCGGGGCAGCCTCGACCATCCTGACCCGCTACCTCAGGCTCCTGCGCCTGCGCCCCAGCGCCACGCTGGCAACGGCCCTCCTGCTTGGCATACGCACCGACACGGCCGCCTTCGAGCGCTCTGGCGGCGAGGAGGATCTGGACGCCTACCAGTGGCTCTCCCGCAGGGCCGACCAGAACCTCGTGCGCCGCATCGTCCGCAGCGAATACCTCAGGTCCTGGCTTCCCCTCTTCGCCGAAGCCTTCAACAGCCTCAAAGATCTCAAGGGGTCGGGTGCCTTCGCCTGGATCGGCGACGTGGCCTCCGCCGACGTGCTGGTGTCCATCGCCGACTTCTTCACGCGCGTCCACGGCCTCAAGTGGATTGCCGTCAGCGGCGCCGTCGAGGAGACCTGCGTGGTCATCTTCAGAAGCGACGGCACCAGGGACATTGGACGCCTTTCCGATGCCTGCTTCCACGACGTCGGCTCCGCAGGCGGCCACAAAACGCTCGGCCGCGCCGAATTCCCGGCATCGGCCATCCCCGACGACATGCGTCCTGCGGACTTCATCCTCCAGCGCCTGGAGACCAGAAAGCTCAGGAGCCTCTCCAAGCCCATTCCGCAGGACACGCCTCCCCAGCCCCAGACAGACAGGCCCGTCCGGCAGGGAGAGTGAAACATCGCCTCCAGGCTTGCAGCAAGGCCGCGCCGCACAAGACCGCTCCGAATTGAGGAAGCAGAGACATGGACACGCCTTTCCCATCCTACAAGGGCAACGCCCCGTATATCTTCGTCAGCTATGCCCAAGACGACAAGAAGGAAGTCTTCAAGCACATCAAACGCCTCAATCAGGAAGGCTTCAGAATCTGGTACGATGAAGGCATAGAGCCCGGCGTCAACTGGTATGCAAGTCTTGAGGAGCGACTCAGAGGCTGCGAATGTATTTTGCTATTTATGTCAAAACATTCACAGGAATCAAAATACATTTCTAAAGAAATAACTTTTGCTATTGAAAATAACAAGCATATTGTGTGTATCATGCTTGACAATGAAGAATTAAAAGGCCCATTTAAACTAATGCTATGTGATACACAATCAATCCTCAAAGATGAACTTAGACATGTTGAAGAATTTTATTCTAAACTTAAAAATTCATTGCGCCCAGATTTGACATGCTCAGAAAACGATAAAAAATCTAGTTACACTATTAATAATAGTATTCTTTATAAAAATATCCACTTTGATATAACACAAAAAAAATTTATAGTTGTATCACTTATAATATTATCAATCTGTGCTACTGTCTTATTTCTTTATCATAAGCAATTATTAAACCAAACCAATATTGATTTGAAACCAACAATCCAAAAAACAAATGAAACAGAGAAAAATATCGATAAAAATTTTTCTTCCCTTGTTTTGACGACACACGATACTCCAATGCGTCAAAGATTTAGCAGCATTGAAACAGTACTTAATGAAGTACGCGAGCAAGAATGTCAATTTGTTGATTTTATAGAACAAAACAAACAG
>DFDR01000107.1 GCA_002369295.1 Desulfovibrionaceae bacterium UBA3823 | reverse complement strand
CGGCAAGACCGTGCAGACCATAGCCTGCCTGCTCGGCCAGGCCTCAAGGGGTCCCTGCCTCGTCGTGGCGCCGGCAACCGTGTGCACCAACTGGGAGAAGGAGCTGGCCCGCTTCGCCCCCAGGCTTTCCGCCAGGCGCCTCGGACTCTTCGACAGGGGCAGAACCGTCAAGGCCATGGGCCGCGGCGACGTCCTGATCGTGGGCTACGGCCTGCTTCCCAACGCCGAGGAGGAGCTGGCCTCGGTGCGCTGGGCCATGGCCGTCTTCGACGAGGCCCAGGCCCTCAAGAATCCCCTCACCAAGCGCGCCTCGGCGGCCCGCGAGATCAGGGCCGACTTCAGGCTCGCCCTCACGGGCACGCCCATCGAAAACCGCATCGAGGACCTCTGGAGCATCTTCGCCGTCATTGCGCCCGGCCTGCTCGGCGGCCTCGAGCGCTTCAAGCGCCGCTTCGGCCAGGCCGCGCCGGGCACCCCTGCGGGCAAGGCCCTGCGCCAGCTCGTGCGCCCCTTCCTCCTGCGCCGCCTCAAGAGCGCTGTGCTCGACGAGCTGCCGGCGCGCACGGAGCAGAACATCGTCATCGAGCCCTCGGAAGACGAGAAGGCCTTCTACGAGCTCCTGCGCCGCAGGGCGGTGGACAACGTCGACCGGGCGCCCGGCTCCCAGAAGCGCTTCCTCATCCTCGCCTGGCTCACGAAGCTGCGCCTGGCCTGCTGCAGCCCCGCGCTGGCGGACGAGGAGCTCGCCCAGCGCGGCCGGCCCGGCGCCCTGAGCGTCAGCTGCAAGCTGGACCGCCTGCTCGAGGTGCTGGAGGAGCTGCTCGCGGGCGGCCACAAGGCCCTGGTCTTCAGCCAGTTCACCAGCTTCCTCAAGCTGGTGCGCAAGGCCCTGGAGCGCGCGGGCATCTCCAGCCTCTACCTGGACGGCCAGACCTCGGAAAAGGCCCGCCGCGAGCGCGTGGACTCCTTCCAGCAGGGCTCCTGCGGCGTCTTCCTGCTCTCCCTCAAGGCCGGCGGCACGGGCATCAACCTCACGGCAGCCGACTACGTCGTGCACCTCGATCCCTGGTGGAACCCCGCCGTGGAGGACCAGGCCTCGGACCGTGCCCACCGCATAGGCCAGCGCCGTCCGGTCACCGTGTACCGCTTCGTCATGGCCGGCACCGTCGAGGAGAAGATCCTCGCCATGCACCGCGAAAAGCGCGATCTGGCCGCCAGCTTCCTCGAAGGCGCGGACCAGACGGCCTCGCGCATCACCGACGAGGAGCTCCTCAACCTGCTGCGCTGACGCACAGGCCACCCCCCGCCAACTCAAGGAGAAAACGCCATGCCAGCGCAACGCCGCTCCCTTGCCTGCACCGTTCTTGCCTGCACTGTCCTTGTCCTCTGCGCCCTGGCCGCAGCCTGCGCAAAGCCTTCCTCCCCGCAGGGCGCCGCGGCGCCGGCAGCCGGCACGGCGGTCCAGAAGGCGCCTTCGCGGGACAGCTCCCTTGCCGCCGTGCGGGCGCGGGGGGTGCTCGTGGTCGGCACCACGGGCGACTACAGGCCGCTCTCCTTCAGGGAGCCGGCCACGGGCGCCTGGTGGGGCTTCGATCTCGAGGTGGCGGCCGAAATAGCCAGGCGCCTCGGCGTTGCCTGCGCCTTCGAGCCCACCTCCTGGCCCGCGCTTGCCGGCGACGTCATGGAGGGGTCGCGCTTCGACCTGGCCATGGGCGGCATCACGGCAACGGAGGACCGCAAGGCCAGGATGCTCATGAGCGAAGGCTACCTTGCCAACGGCAAGACCCTGCTCTGCCGCAGGCAGGACCGGCGGCGCTTCCGCAGCCTTGCCGATCTCGACAGGCCCGGCGTGCGCGTCATGGTCAATCCCGGCGGCCTCAACGAGCAGTTTGCGCGCCGGCACCTCCAGGCCGCAAGCCTCCTTGTCCACCCGAAGAACGAGGAGATTCCGGAGCTGGTGGCCGAAGGCCGGGCCGACGCCATGGTGACCGAAGTCACCGAGGCGCCCTGGTACGTCAGGCACGATCCGCGCCTGGCCGCGCCCCTGCTGGACCGCCCCTTCACCCGGGGCGAGATTGCCTGCCTGCTGCCCCGGGGGCGGGAGGAGCTTTTGGGCGAAGTGAACAAGGCCATCCAGGCCATGAAGGCCGACGGCACCCTCAGGCGCCTGCACGGCAAGTACGGCCTTGCCTATGCCTGGTAGGCGCAAGGCCTGCCTGCGCCTGCCGGACATCCTGTGTCTGCCGGCCCTGCGGCAGGCTTTGTCTGAAGCCGGAAACTGCTAGCAAAATCACACAGTTAACCTAAATCTGCACCAAACAGCCTGGTGCAGTCCGTCCGCGAGAGCCATGAGCCCCTGCCTGCCGGCAGGGGCTTTTTTCTAGCGCAAAAATGCCTTTGCCTCCCGGTGTGCCCCGATGCAGCCCCTTGCAGGCGCATTCTCCGAAAGGAGGTGCAGCCTATGAAGCTGAAACGCTTCCTCCGGGACGTGCTGGCTGCCGCCGCCGGCGCAGTCCTTGCGGCGCTGGCCCTTCGCATGATCGGCCTGCAGACGCAGACACCCCGGCTGGATAGCGCGCCAGCCGGGGGCAAAATCTGCGTGCGCTCAACCACGGAGGGAGCGCCCCGCGGGGCAGGAAGGCGAGACTTCCTGCCCCTTTCAGAGTGAAGGCTCTGCGCTGATGCCAAGGGGATAATGAAGGCCTGAAGGCCGGGGACCTGCTGGCCCTGTCTCGCTTGAACATGACGAATTATGGAAGGCAGCCGTCTTTCCGCCTGCCATCATTCCGCGCTCGCGGGGCTTTGCCAGAATGGCAATCGACCGACTCCAGCACCCGCGTGCAGATAAGGAGCAAAAGAAAGCCTCCTTGCCACCCCCCTTGGCCGCCTGTCTTTTGCTGCATGCAGCCGCCCTGAGAGGCAGGTCCGCCATTCTTGGAAAGCGGCAGCGAGCGTGCTAGGCTCTCGCCCCTGAACACTTTCCACGGCAAGGAGCCTCAAGCATGCCAGCCACTCCTCCGGACGACCGTCCCGCGAGCTTCTCCGATCACGTTCATGCCTTTGTCGAAGAAGGCCTTGGCGCCCTCGACGCCCCCCTGCAGACCTTCCTCGTCCTGGACGCCCTCACCGTGGGCGCCACGCCCCAGGACCAGGACGAAACGCTCTTCCGCGCCCTCCAGGACGGAGGGAGGCTTCCGAAGGGCCTGCGCGGAGCGGAGCAGGTCGCCGGGCTGCGCGCAAGGCTCGTCCAGCAGGGCGTGCCCTGCGCAGGTCCTGGCGGAACGGGCATGCCGCCCTCCCTGCGCTTTGCCCTCTCCTGCCTTGCCGGCGAGGAGGAGGGCGCCTGCACGGTGCTCGAGCGCCTCGGCAACCTCAACGAGGGCTACGCCAGCTCCCCGACCCTGCTGGCTCTGGCGCAGACGGGCGCCATGTACGCCAACCGGGAGCGCGACTTCGAGCTGCTCTGCGCCCAGGATCCCGGCTCTCCCCAGCGCATGGTGCAGCTCAGGCTCGCCAGTCCCCCGGCTTCCTGGGGCGAGAGTCGCATGCCCGCCATTCTGGCGGCCGC
>DFDR01000093.1:4550-4767 GCA_002369295.1 Desulfovibrionaceae bacterium UBA3823 | reverse complement strand
ATGGCCGGCGTCAGCACGGGGTCGATCCAGAAGGCAAGCAGGGTGAGGGCTCCCTGAAAGCCTGCCACGGGCAGGGCCGAGAAGATGCAGCCTTTGCCCATGGCAGCCGTCATGATGCACACGATGATGCAGTCAAGCACGGCCTTGAGCGCGAGGATGTCGCACTTGCCCTGCAGGGCGTCCTCGATGGCGCCGATGACGGCCATGGCGCCGATGC
>DFDR01000093.1:2756-4489 GCA_002369295.1 Desulfovibrionaceae bacterium UBA3823 | reverse complement strand
GTCAGCGAGGCGGTGACGAAGGCGTCGATGAAGCGCCTGTCGCCGGAGGCCCCGCAGCGCTCCCTGAGCCAGGCGCCGAGGCGCTCCAGGCCAGCGTGGATGTTGAGGAGCTCGCCGGCCAGAGAGCCTAAGGCAAGGCACACCGCGGCCATGAGGGCGCCGGTGAGCCTGAGGCGGGGGCCGTCGACGGCAAAGGCCTGTTCCAGGGCGCCGCCAAGGCCGATGAAGACGACGCAGGCCCCGCAGGCGGCGATGAGCGTTTCCTGGAAGCGGGGCGTCAGGAACCTGCCGAAGGCAAGTCCCGCCAGGCCGCCGGCGACGATGGCGCCCGCGTTGATGACTGTGCCCATGCCGATCATGGGATTCTCCTTTCCCGGCAGGCGTCCGCCTGCGGCGCCGCTCTGCGGCTGCGCCCTTCATCCAGGCACGGCATTGATCTTCCTCCTTGAAGTTTCGGCTGGGGCGTTTCCGGCGTCCAGCCCTGCTTTCCCGAGGCGGAGGCCGGATATCCAACTGCTTGCCTCTCCGCTCCATGCCGGCCGCGAGCGTGAACGGCACGGAAGGAGACGCATCCTATACAGTCAAGGAAGAAAGGACAATAACCATGCTCCCGCGCCATCCGGCCCCCCGGGCAGGCCGCTGGCTGCGCCGCTCTCCTCTTCCTGCGTCCGCACATCTTCCTGCTTCTTCCCCTCTTCCTGCTGTCCGCACCTCCTGCTTCCTCTCCTCCTCCGGCGGAGCGTCCATCGTCCGCGGCCGGGAGCTGAGCGCGTCAGGGCGGACCGAGGCGGAACGGTGGACTGCCTTGCCGCCCCAGGGGCAGAACGAGCCGGGAAAGGCGGCGGCCTGCCGTTCCGGAAGCCGGAACGCCGGAGCATCTCGCACTCCTTCCGGCTGGAACACTTGAACTGCTCCGCAGCCGTCTGCATCTCCGCCCATGTCCGGATGCAGGACGCTGTCCGCTTTCCGTCCTGGAGGGCCTCATGCGGCATAAAAAAAATACCCTCTCCTGCTTTCTGCTTCGTTTTTTTTGTTGACTTTCTCCGAAACATTCTGCAACTATGACGCATTCAATTCAGGTGCCTGCCTCCGTTCCGGGAGGCGGGAACGCAAAACGATGGAGGAAGAAAAATGGCAGACATGCAGAACGACGACGCCTTCGCACAGGCGATGGCTATCACGAGCGCCCAGGCTGGCGTGCGCGCCATGACGGCGCAGGAAATCGTGGCGTATGCCCGTGAAGTTGCGGCCGGCATCCGCGGGCTGCAGGGCGCAGCCGGCGGATCCGGGGGTGCCGTTGAACCTGCCTGCAATCCTAAGGATGCAGTGCGCGAGACTTGCGTCGTTTGTCTTGAGTGCGGCGCGAAGTTCAAGATGCTGACCAAGCGCCATCTCGAGCAGCACGGGCTTACGCCGTCCGAATACAAGGCGAAATGGGGCCTGAAGAAGGGCGCCTCCCTGGCCTGCAAGTCCCTGCAGCGCATGCGCCGCCAGAAGATGCAGGACATGCAGCTGTGGACCCGCCGCAAGGGCATGGAGCCTGAGGCTGGCGCCGAGTAGGTCGGCTGGCAAAGAGCTTTCCATACAGGGCCGCCCTCTGTTCTGCAGGGGGCGGCTCCTGCGTTTTCAGGCCATGCGGGACTGCCCGCGGCCAGCTCCTGCTCCGCTTCGAACTCGCCAAAGGACGATCCTTCCGCGCCTCTGAAGGAGACGCAGGGCTTCCCGGGATCTGC
>DFDR01000093.1:0-2640 GCA_002369295.1 Desulfovibrionaceae bacterium UBA3823 | reverse complement strand
CGGGCTCTCCTTCAGCGCGGTGCACGGCTTGGCCGGTCGAGGAGCGCTTCCCGCAGGGCAGCAGGGCCGAGGTGCGTCTTGACCAGCCCCTTGGGCCGACCTAGACTCTGCGGTCTTCTGCCGGGGATGGCGTCGTCCTCGCCCGTTCGGCCGCGCGTGCCGGCAGGGATTCGCCGAGGGGATGGAGCGGAGGGGATGGAGCGCTCGTCCTCATCAGGCCCGTAGCCTGCGAACGCTTCCCCATCCGCTCGAGGCGCTCTTGCGGGCGAGGAATCGGCCGGCAAGGCGCTGGCCTTGCGCCTGCAGCGTTCCCGTGGCCGGAAACGGCGGCAAGCCCGGTGCCTGCCGCCTGCCGCCGGCCGGATGAACGAAGGCACGGCGGACGTGAAGCGCTGGCCTGCCCTGCCCTGCCAGGGACTAGCCCGTTGGCTGGGGCGCACGTCCATGGGCCAAGGCCCGCCAAGGCGGGAGCAGGACGGAGCGTGGGCGGGAAGTCAGGGAGGATGCGACATGCCGGGCTGGATCTGGGGACTTATCTTTTCCTCGCTTGTGGAGCGCTATCCCACCTTTTTTCTCCTCCTTGCCTGCCTCGTCGCCTGCATAGTCTGGCCCTGGTTCTGGGTCGTTGTCGCCATCATTTTCGTCGTCGCCATTGTCCAGACTGCCGCCGAATGCAGGAAGCAGAGCGAGCGCCTGAAGGCGGCGACGCCCCATGACATCGACACCGTGAAGACGGCGCCCCTGCTGGTGGAAAAGGCCCTGCAGGCCCTGGTTCTGCTGCGGGCTGGCAGCTATCCCCGCATCACCCCTGCCCTGATTGAATCCCTTGCCGAAAACGCGGCCGCCTGGTCTCCGCGCGCCCAGCGCAGGGAGTACTGCCCGCCCGACGCCTTCAAGGGCATCGCGTCCGAGTTCAACGCCAAGATCACGCTCGACGGCGCCCGCCAGGCCGTGCTGGAGACCTTCGGCCTGCATGCGGAACTGAAAAGCCTTTCCAGGTATGCGCCCGTCCACGAAGAGCAGTCCGGCGGAAAGTCCACGCTCTGGCTGCTGGGCAGGACGCCTGATCTTGCCGATCCTGCCGGCGCCGAGCTGCCGAAGCTTCGCGTCGACTACGGCGGCGTCATTGAAAGGACGCCATCCCATGTCGCGCTCAAAGGCTTTGTGCCGCACCCCTGGTTCAAGGACGCCAAGCCTGCCCTTCTGACGCTCAGCGCCGTGCCGGACAAGGGATCTCCCTTTGGCTGGGCCCTTCGCTCCATCAGTCTCGAAGCCGACTTCTGGCCGCCCAGGTTCTCTGCGCCTGAAGCAGGCCTGACGCAGGAAAAGGCCCGCCAGCTGCTGGAGCGGGCCCTGCAGGCTGCCGTCAAGGCAGGCCAGCCCAACTACCGCACCCTCAGCGACGAGGTGCTCGACATGGCCGCCATGCACGCGGCCGCCTGGTCTCCCTCTGCCCTGCGCCGGGCAGAGCACGCAGCCTTCGTCTTCGACGGCGTGCCGGAGCGCTTCGACGCCAAGATTTCCCTTGAGGACGCCCGGCGCGCCGTGCGCGAATGCCTGGGACGCAGGCCTGCGCTGAACAGCCCGGAAAAGCTTGGTCCCGTGCAGGTGGAGGGCGAAGGGCCGAAGCAAAAGGTCTGGATTCTCGGCAAGACGGCCGCTCCCCGCACCGCGCACTGCCGCATTGAACTTCTGCGCCTTGTGCCCGAAGGCAGGACCGTCTTCCTTGAAGGGCGCCTGGCCAATCCCGCCCTGTCCAGCGAGGACCGCGGCCGCATCTGGATAGACGTCCTGCCCGATGCCGAGTCCCCCTTCGGCTATGTCTTCGAATCCCTCAGCATCAGGATGCCCGAGGACTTCGTTGAAACGCAGGCCCTGCCCCCGCCTGCGCCAAGGCTTGCCAGCCAGGATGCGGCCGCAGGCAGTGCCGGCGCGGGCAGAAGCGGCTGCGCGGCGCCGGATTCCGGGTCGGCGGCAGGGGAGCAGACTGGCCAGGCGGGACCCGGCGCTTCCCTGTCCGAAGAAGCGATCGCCGGCAGGCTGCTGGCCATCTTCAGGGCAAAGACGGCACGGCTTGGCACCGACGCTTCCCGGCAGTCTTCAGCCAGCATCGGCCAGGCCTCCGACGACGCCTTTCTCGCGCGCCTTCCCCGCAGATTCGTCGCCCGCGCAGCCTGCGGCAAGGCATCGCTGGAGGAAGGCGAGCGCCTTGTCGACGCCATCCTTGCCGAAATGGGCCTTGTGCCCGGCAAGGCCGATCCTGAAGCGCAAGCCAGCACGGGCAGGGAGGCCCCTCCCCCGCAGACGCGGCAGGCCAATGCGGCATCCAAGCTGAAGACAGCCAAGGGCGCGAAGGCCGCCAAAGCCGCCAAAGCCACGAAAGCGGCAAAGGCGGCGAAGGCAGGCAGGATGCCGCTCCGCAGGCCTCGAAACGAAGACGATGTCTGCGACATTCTCTTCGACATCTTTGAAGCCAGGACAGCGAAGCCGCTCAGGGACGCTTCAGGCAAGGCCGCAGGCCAGGACAGCGGGGGCGACCTGGTAGCCTTCATCGACCGGGTGCCCCAGGAGTTCATTGATCATGCCCTGCGCTGGGAGACGACGCAGGAGGAGTACGAGCGCTTCGTGGACGGCATCATC
>DFDR01000159.1 GCA_002369295.1 Desulfovibrionaceae bacterium UBA3823 | reverse complement strand
CGTGCCCCCCGGCGCGGACCAGGCCGGCGCGCGCGCCGTGAACCAGGCCAACCTTCAGACCATGCTCTCGAGGGTGCCGCGCGTGCACCAGGAGGTCTTCCGCAGCCAGTTCGCCAGGGACGGCGTCTCGCTCATCGGCAACTATCCCGCCCTCATGCCCTACCTGGTCAACCTCGACCGCGGCCACGTGCTCGCCCAGACCGAGGGCGGCGGCTTCCATCTGGCCGGCATCTTCGCCTCCTTCGTCAACGACATCGACAGCGCCCTCAAGCGCTTCGGCCTCAAGATAGGCAAGTTCGCCCCGGGCGACAGCGAGCTCTATGCGAAAAACCGCATGTTCGTCTACCAGTTCCTCATGGAGCTCTACGGCTTCCCCGTGGTGAGCGAGCGCAGGACGTCGGCGGCCATGTTCGCGCGCATGCTCAACCGCCGGGGCGAGCGCTTCCTCCTGCGCGTGCTCGGCCAGACGGACAGGACCATCACGACCTACGAGGCGGACGGCACCACGGCCCAGTCCTACCCCCGCATCGACAAGACGGCCCTGGTCGCCGTGGACAGCGACCAGCAGGAGGCCATCGACGCCATCGGCCGCGAGGGCTTCTTCCTGGACGCCGACAGGCGCGTCGTCATCCTGCGCGTGCGCTACCGCCAGCACCGCTACAACCCCGAAAACGTCCGCCAGGACCGCGCCCTCTCGGTGGCCGGGCAGGAGATAGTGCATCCCCTCACGGGCCAGGTCCTCAAGGGGCTCAACATCATCAGGGACGCCACCAACATGTACCTGCGCCTCAACGACATCGTCCGGGGCGAATACCAGGGCCGCATCGTCTACAGGCGCAACGAGATCATCGAGTCCACGGACCACGACGAAAACCGCCTCAAGGTGCTGAGCTACTGGCTCTCCAAGCACCAGCGGCGCATCATCGACTACTCCGACGACTTCTACGGCAAGGTGGCGGGCGTGCTCCAGGGCTACCTCTTCTCGCCCGAGAAGGACGAGGCCTTCGAGGCCCTGCGCGATCTGCACCACGAGGTCTGCGCAAGGCTCGGCTACATCCAGCAGGCCCGCCGCGTGCGGGTGCTGGAGGAGCTGAAGAACCGCATGTACCGGGGCCAGCGCGTCCAGTACCGCCGCATGATGCAGCTCTCCCTCGAGATAGCCAACAACCTCAAGTTCGAGCTTGTCAACTTCTTCCCCGAGCTCGTGGAAAAGGCCATCGCCTGCCTCGACCGCATCCTCTCGGACCGCTATCTCGTGCGCACCTACATCCAGCCTCCCGAAGGCTCCCTGGCCGTCCTCAGCAAGGCTGGCCTCGAGATACGCAAGGCCTACGGCGCCCTGGTCTCCGCCCAGGACGAGCTCAAGGCGGCCATCAGGCTCCGGGCCACCAAGGAGCGGGAGCGCGCCAGGGAGAGGGAGCAGGACAGGGAATCCAGAGACAGGGACGCAGCCCCCGACAGGAGCCGCGCCCCCCAGAATCCGCCCGCCGCCGGCCCGCTGCCGGCCTGAGGATCCAGACATGAGCGAACTGCACGCATTCTACGCGCCCCCCGACGCCTTCGGGGAAACCGTCGTCCTCCAGGGCCAGGAGCTCAAGCACCTCGCCCAGGCCCTGCGCCTCAAGCCCGGCCAGCGCTGCCGGGTGATGGACGGCGCAGGACGCACGGCCGAAGCCGTGATCGAATCCGTCGGCAGGCGGGAGGCCGTGCTCAGGCCCGAAGCCGTCGAGTTCACGCCCAGACCCGCCTCCAGGGCCGTCGTTGCCCTTGCGCTCAGCAAGGCGACGCGCCGCGGCTTCTTCCTCGAGAAGGCCGTGGAGCTCGGCGCCGAAGCGGTCTGGCTCTGGCAGGGCGACTTCAGCCAGGGCAGGCTCCCGAAGGAGGAGAAGGAGTCCTGGCAGGCCAAGATGGTGGCCGGCATCAAGCAGAGCGGCAATCCCTGGCTTCCCGAGGTGCGCGCCTTTCCCGAGGGCATAGCCGGCGTCGCGGCGGCGGCCGCGGCCT
Organism: Desulfovibrionaceae bacterium UBA3823; assembly: GCA_002369295.1. Lineage (GTDB taxonomy): Bacteria > Desulfobacterota > Desulfovibrionia > Desulfovibrionales > Desulfovibrionaceae > Desulfovibrio. The sequence continues at coordinate 6,533 of DFDR01000159.1, read as the reverse complement.
TCGAGCACCATCTCCTCCCCTGGGAAAAGCAGGAGGGCGTTCCCATGCTGAGCCTGGCGCAGGCAGGCCTGCCCGGCACCACCTGCTACGTCGTCGGACCCGAAGGCGGCTTTTCCAGCGCCGAGCTCGAAGCCCTCGCCGCCGCAGGCTACAGTCCCGTGAGCTTCGGCCGCAGGATACTGCGCTGCGAGACGGCCGCCACCCTGTGCCTCGGCATCCACTGGTGGGCCTCCCAGCAGGCGGGACGGCCCGACTTTCCGCCCGACATCCCGGCAGACTTCGTCTGCGGCTAGCTGAAGGAGGCGAGATATGGCAAGCGGAGGCGCGAACGGCGCTGGTTCCGAAGGCGGAGGCCGGGAAGCCGGCCTGGCGGCCCCCCTCTCCGAGCGCCTGCGCCCGGACAGCCTGGAGGACTTCCTCGGCCAGGGCCATCTGGCAGAGCGCCTTCAGGGGCTCATGGCCGCGGAATCGCTCCCGAACCTGCTCTTCTTCGGCCCCCCGGGATGCGGCAAGTCCACCGTGGCCATGCTGCTCGCCAGGCGCGCGGGCAGGGCCTGGCGCCGCGTCAAGACCCCCGAGGCGGGAACGGCCAGGCTCAGGCGCCTCTGCCAGGGCTGCGCCGTCCTCGTGATCGACGAGCTGCACCGCTTCTCCAGAGACCAGCAGGAAATGCTCGCCGGCCTTGCCAGGAACGGCGAGCTCACGCTGCTGGCCTGCACCACCGAGAATCCCACCTTTGCCGTGGCCCAGGAGCTGCTCTGCCTGCTCTCGGTGGTCCGCCTGCGGCCCCTGAGCGAGATCGACATGCTCGAGCTCGCCCGCCGGGGCGCCCGCGCCCTCGGCTGCCAGATGGGCGACGCCGTGCTCGAGATGCTGGCCAGGCTCGCCAAGGGCGACGCGCGCATGCTGCTCAACCTCGTCGAGTACACGTCCAGACTCCCCGGCGCCAAGGACAATCCCAGCGCCGTCGGCGCGGCCCTGCCCGAGATCATGAGCCGCTTCGAGCGCCAGCTCGGCGCCCACAGCGACTACGCCTCGGCCCTCGTCAAGTCCATGCGCGGATCCGACCCCGATGCGGCCCTCTACTATCTCGCCTGCCTGCTGGAGGCGGGCGAGGACGTGCGCTTCATCTGCCGCCGCTTCATCATGGCGGCCTCCGAGGACGTGGGCCTGGCCGATCCCCATGCCCTGGCCATGGCCGTTGCCTGCCAGCAGGCCGTGGAGTTCATGGGCATGCCCGAAGGCTTCATCCCCCTGGCGGAGACCTGCGTCTATCTGGCGCTGGCCAGGAAGAGCAACTCCGCCTACCGCGCCTACCTTGCCGCCAGGCGGGAGGTGCGCGAGCAGGGGCCCCAGGAGGTGCCGCTCCACCTGCGCAACGCGCCCACGGCCCTCCAGAAGTCCTGGGGCTACGGCCGCGGCTACAAGTATCCCCACAACTTCCCCGGCGGCTTCGTGGAGCAGAACTACCTGCCGGACGGCCTCGTGAACAGCCGCTTCTACCTGCCCTCGGCCAACGGCGAGGAGCCGAGGCTTGCCCAGTGGTGGCGCCGCGTCAAAAAGATCCGCGACCCCGAATAGCCGGCGCGCCTCTTTTTGCCCTGCCCCCCTGCCCCCTTCCGCCCTGCCCCTGCCCCTGCGCCGGCAGGTGGACAAGCCGGCCGGCCCTGCCGTAGCATGGGCCTGCGCCGCGCATACCGCCCCCGCTCCGCTTCAAGCTTCAATCAAGCTTCAATCTAGCTTCAAGGAAGACACGCATGCAGCCCTTCGATCCCAAAGTCATGGTCAACCTCTTCCCCGGGTCCAGCTACGACACGCCTCCGCACAAGCCCGACCTTCTCTCGAGGCTCTTCCCCAGCGCCGCCTTCTACGCGCGCGTCTTCCTGCGCTGCACGCGCTGGCTGTCCAGCTACTACAGGAAGAACGGCCCCCTCCCCCAGGCCTGGGCCTACGGCAGCTCCTGGGGCCTCCAGGAAATGGAGCGGACGGGCCTGCGCCTGCACGTGGACGGCCTGGAGCACATCGACGGCGTCAAGGGTCCCTGCGTCATCGTCTCCAACCACATGAGCACGCTCGAGACCTATCTGCTGCCCGCCATGCTGCGCCCCCGCCGCCAGCTCACCTTCGTGGTCAAGCGCTCCCTCGTGTCCATGCCCGGCTTCGGCATCATCATGCGCGCGGCCAATCCCGTGGTCGTCGACCGCAAAAGCCCCCGCGAGGATCTGGCCACCATCATGGAGGAGGGCTGCAAGCGTCTAGCCAACGGCGTCTCCATCGTCGTCTTCCCCCAGGCCACGCGCAGGCGCTGGTTCGTGGACGCCCAGTTCAACACCATCGGCGCCAAGCTGGCCAAGAAGGCAGGCGTGCCCATGGTGCCGCTCGCCGTCAAGACCGACGCCTGGGGCGTCGGCGGCCTCGTCAAGGAGCTCGGCCCCATCAACCTCAAGTCCGAGGCGCTCATGCGCTTCTTCCCGCCCCTGCACATCAAGGGATCGGGCCACGCCGAGCACAAGGCCTGCCGGGACGTCATCCACAAGACCTTCGACTGGTGGCAGACCCGCCAGAACGCCATCGACCAGGGCCAGCCCGCCCTGCCCTACACGGATCCGAACTTCGTCCTGCCCGAAATCTTCAGCCGCGAGGCATAGGCATAAGCCCGGCGCACCGGCGCCTTCCTCCCCGTGGGGACCTCTGCCGGCAAGCCGGGCGCAAGACAGCCTCGGCAGGCCTCGGCCATGCCGGCTGCGCCGTCTGTCCCGTCTGCGCCGAAGAAGCCGCCCCCGTTCCGGCCAGGGGCATGCTGCGCAGCCCACTGGGCTGCGAGCCTGTCTGGGAGCATGCCCGAAAGCACGTCCTGTGAGCATGCCGGGAGCATGGGAACATCCCCCCGGGAAGCATGTCTGGCCCCGCTTCGTCTCTCAGCGCGGCAAGGCGCGTGCGCCATGCCCAGGGCAGTCCTGCCCTCGCAGACGCCGCCCGGGGCGCCGGTCCTGCCGGCAAGCCGGCAGTGCTGGCAGCATCTGTCCGCGCCGAAGCGATGCCTTGCGCAAGCCTCAGCCGCGCCCCCAGCGTCCCCGCGGCGCTTCGCTGGAGAGGCCGAGGGCGTACATGGCCTCCTCCACCTCCCAGGGATGCCCGCAGAACTGGTAGCCCTGGCGCAGCAGTCCCAGCGTGTAGCGCTTGTTGTAGACGAAGCCCCAGAGCACGCCGGCCAGCCCCAGGGTGCAGACCCAGGCTGCGAGCACGACGAGGCCGACGGCCACGTCGCCGCGCAGAATGGCGGGCAGGCCGCCGAAGAAGCACGACGTCCAGCTGAAGCCGTAGAAGCCCCGCTTCACCCGGCCTGCGGGGTGACGCATCATGATTTCCCTGGCCATACCCACCTCCTGCATGGCTTTCCAGGGCCCTGCCTGTCGCGCAGGGCCTTTTTGCCGGCCGGAAGAGCCCGGCGGCATCGGCACCGGTCCCTGCCCTGGCCGTAACGGTGCTTGATCTGGCCCTTGGTCCGGATTCTGAACCGGCCCGTGCAGCGGACCATGGCGCCGCCTCGGCGGCGCCAGCGTTCTGGTCGCATGTTGACGGCAAAGGCCATGGCCTGTCAACGGGTGCCAGCCAACAGGCGACAGCCAGCAGGTGACAGCCAGCAGGTGACAAAGGGGCCGGCCCGCATGGCCAGACCCGGTTCGGGACAGATCCGGGACAGATCTGGGACAGATTCGGACAGGCCGGAAAACGCGAAAAGGGAGCGTGCCTCGCACGCTCCCTTCTTGCATTCGTCTGGTCGGGATGGTGCGATTTGAACGCACGACCTCAGCGTCCCGAACGCTGCACTCTAACCAAACTGAGCCACATCCCGTGAGCAGTGGAGTTATAGGCCAAGCCTTCGGCCAAGGCAAGCACTATTTTGCCATGACGCCATATTTTGCCTCCTCCCTGCAGGCCCGGCCTGCGACATCGGCCTGAAAGCGCCTGGCCATGGCCAGATTCTGCCGTCTGCAGGCCCAGGCAAGGCGGTCCTCCACGCTGGGCATGCCGGGCAGGCCCCGAAGCATGGCCCTGAGATCGGCAAGCCGTCCGCCCTGCAGGGCGAACTCGCCCTTGCAGTGCAGGGCCAGCAGCTCGGCGTCCACGTCGCGCTGGGTCTTTGCGCCCCCGGGCAGAAAGTGCACGGCATCGGTGCCATGCGCAGCAAACCAGCGGCATATCATGACGCCCCTGTGGCACTCGCGGGGCTCCTTCTCGGCGCAGAGCAGGACGATGCCGAGGCCCTTGGCAAGGCCGGCGGCTATGCGCCGGCAGCCGGCAAGAAAGGGCGCGGAGCGACTGAACTTGGCAAAGTCAAGATAGCCGCCGGGAAGCAGCCAAGCCGGATCGCGCTGGCGCGCCCCGAATTCCCGTCCAAAGTGCAGGTAGCCTATGCCATGTCCCTGCAAAAGCCTCCGCAGGGGCTCCTGGCTGAAGGCCGGAAAGCGGCTGGACAGGGGATGGCTCCTCACGTCGACCACCCAGGCCATGCCCTCTGACGCAAGCCTTGCGGCAAGGCCTTCGGGAGAAAAGCCTGCGTAGCCTATGGTGCCAAGCGCCACGGCGGCTAGAATTCAAGGGAGTCGAAGATCTCGTCCAGCGTATCGGAGTCGCCCTTCTGCATGGTGACCTGCACCTCGTCGTCGTCGCTCGAGTTGGTGACAGAGACGTTGATCTTCTGGCCATCCAGCACGACGTCGAAATCGGCGTAGTCCTCATCCCTTTTGTGGAACTCGGGCTTGGCCTTCAGCTTGCTGGCAAGCTGCTCGGCAAAGGGCACTGGCCGCAGGCTGGTACGGTAGTAGGCAACGGAGATGAACTCGGAGTTGTCGGCCTTGACAACGGCGCAGCCGTTCTCGATGTCCTGGACGTTCCAGCCCTCGGGAACGGTAATCGTAAAGGTATCGTCGTCGCCGGCCTTGCACTCGCGAGTCTGGGCTGCCATGGCGCCGCTGGAAAGGGCAAGCACGAGCACCAGGACAAGAGCAAATTGCTTCATGACTGTCTCCTTGCCGCCAAGAATCGGGGGCGGCGCCAGGCGGCAGAGTGCAGCCAGACGCCTGCCCTGTCAAGACAGGGGACGAAGCGGCTGAAGGCTTGCGCGGCAGGCCGGGGCCCCCTGCCCTGGCCCGCACGCCCTGCCCCGCCGCGGGAGCGGCGAGGACGGGAGGAGGCTCTCAGGAAGCGCTGGCACAAGGCATCTTTCAGCGGCAAGGCTGATGCCTCCTGCATTGCCAAAGGGCTGTGGAAGCGATGCGGAAGTGCTCAGCGCATCCCTCAGTCTTCCTTGGCCGAGGGCACGGGAACGCTCGCATTGAGGGTGCGCTTGAGCTTCGACTCGAAGCCGTCGGCGAAGTCCTCCCTGCGCAGGAACTCCTTCCAGATCAGGAGGCCTCGGCCGTCGAGCTCGATCACCTCCTCGGAGAGCACGGGACGGCCGTCCTCCACGTGGTAGCGCAGCTCCATGCAGTCCCTGCTGTCCACGATGCGCCCGTTGCCCCGCTTCACCTTGCGGCTGTGCTCGAAGGAGACGGCGAACTCCTCCCCGCTCCGCCCGGCTATGCTGTACGCGAGCTCAAGGGGCGTGCTGGAGAAGATGTTTTCCAGACGGACCTTGCCGTCCTTGAAATGCATGACGCCGCGGGGATGCCCCTGCAGGGGCGCTGTCTCCATCCAGACGCCCTCCAGCCGGGCGCCGGCTTCGCCAGCGCCGGCGCAGGCAGGGGCCGCGGCAAGCGCGCAGCAGGTCAGCAGGGAGAAAAGCTTCATGGCAGCCTCCTCGTTTTCCGCCATCCTAGCGGCGCCGCGTCCGCAAGGCAATGGCAAGGATCGCGCAAGACCAGGCCAGCATGCCGAGCAGCGCTCGCCGGGCGAACGCCCCGCTGCGGCAGCCGTCCTGCTTGCCATGGCGTGCCACGCCTCAAGGTCCGGCGGCACAAGCCGTGCCCGGCCGGCTTTCCGGCCTGGTCGGCGCTCTCCCCCCAAGCGGGGGCAAAAGCTGCCAGCTGATCGGAACGCATTCTTCGGCGGTCGGGCTCAGCCAGGGTGCCTCAAGAGCGTTCAGGAGCGGAGCGCAAGCCCTGCCTTGAGCAGAGCGGCCGACTGCCCGGGGGAGAGATTCATCCAGCTCTGCGGAGGGCGCCGCGCGACGAGATCCACGGGCACGGGATGCATGGCCTGGAAGCGCCCGAAGAAGATGGCGGCTCCCCTGGCGAGGCCGGCGTAGTAGGCATCGAAGTCCGTTCTTGCAACGCAGGAGCAGTCCTTCGTGCGTACCCAGAGCTCCTCCAGCGGGAGCACCTCTACGCGCAGCTCCTCAAGCCAGCCGCAGATGCGCATGGCCGGCTTGCTCTCGTACACGAAGATGCGCGCCGTCTCCGCCGGCACGGGGCGCCGGCGCAGCTCGGCCCGCTTGCAGCCTGAGCGGATGCATGCCACCCAGGCCGGCCTGATCGACATCAGGATGTCCATGGAATGCTGCTCCTTTCCTCCACGCCGCAGGCTTCGCC
>DFDR01000201.1:390-2741 GCA_002369295.1 Desulfovibrionaceae bacterium UBA3823 | reverse complement strand
CCAACTTCATGTCCAACACCGCCACGGCGGCCCTCATGGCGCCCCTGGCCATGCCCATCGCCCAGGCCACGGGCATCTCCCCCCTGCCCATCGTCATGGGCATCGCCATCTCCGCCTCGGCCTGCTTCCTCACGCCCATCGCCACCCCGCCGAACACCATCGTCTTCGGCCCCGGCCGCTACAACTTCGCGGACTACGTCAAGTGCGGCTGGCCTCTCCAGCTTATCGCCATCCTCATGTGCTGGCTCCTCATCCCCCTGATCTGGCCCTTCCATCCCTAGCCCGCCCGCCGGCGGCACGAACCAGCACCCCCTTCCGAGCGCGCCACAGCCGCGCCACACTCCCGGAGGCCTCCCATGCTTATCCAAGACTGGATGTCCACCAACATCGTTTCCATCGCCCCTTCGGCGAGCCTGCTCAAATGCGTCGCCCTGCTCAAGGAGAAGGGCCTGCGCCGGCTCCCCGTCGTCAACAGGGACAACAACGTCGTCGGCCTCATTTCGACCACGGACATCAAGCAGTTCCAGCCCACCCGCTCCACCGGCATGGAGTATCTTGAAGCCATCGACATGCTCGACGAGATGAAGGTCAGGGACATCATGACCAAGCCGCCGGTGACCATCGGCATCAGCAACACGGTTGAAGACGCGGCCGTCTTCATGATGCGCAAGCGCGTCAGCACCCTTCCGGTGGTGGACGAAGAGAACAGGCTCATCGGCATGCTGACCGAGTGGGACGTTTTCCAGGCCATGGTCAACGCCATCGGCGCGGACGAGCCCTGCCTCCAGCTCGCCTTTGCCGTCCCCAACGAGCCGGGCTCTCTGGCCAGGCTGCTGGCCCTTGTCAAAAAGTACGGCATGAGCGTCATCACCGTGCTCTCGAAGATAGACGGCAAGCGCAGGCTCATCGACATCCGCTGCAAGGAGATCGTCTCCACGGCCCAGACCAACGCCATGCTGGAGGAGCTGGCCCTCCTGGGCAGCATGCGCTACTACGTGCGCGACGGCAAGATCACGGTCTGCGAAGCCAGAGACGGCGCACAGTAGCCTCCCCGCTCCAGCCCTTTCCCGGCTCGCCGGGAAGGGCCCTGCAGGCGCCCGGCAAGGCAGCTCATTGCCGGGCGCCTGCCGTCCTGCGCCAGCCCCGCCCTAGACACCCCTGCCCTGGGCCCTCCCGCCCTGGCCTGCCCGGCATGCCGCGCCGGCCTGCGCCGCAGACGGGCGGCAGAGCCCCGCGTTGACCCGGCATGCCCCTGCGCTTATCCTCCCCTGCACAAGACACCGCACGGAGGTAACCCCATGCTCAAAAAACTGCTCCTTGTCCTTGCCATCGCCGCCTGCGGCATCGGCATCTGGCTGGCCACGCGTCCCTCCTTGCCGTCGGCCGACCAGGTCGCAGGGCTTGCCTGCGCCCGCGACGCCAGCCAGCTCGTCCTCGTCGGCGGCACCGGCGGCTCGGACGCCCTTTTCGCCGTCTACGCCAAGACTGGAGGCTCCTGGCAGAAGGTGCTGGAAGGCAAGGCGCTCATCGGCAAGAACGGCCTTGGCAAGACCAAGGAAGGCGACGCCAAGACGCCCATTGGCGTCTTCCACTTCACCAAGGCCTTCGGCATCGCTCCCGATCCCGGCTGCAGGCTGCCCTACACCCAGGTGGACGACAGCCACTACTGGGTGGGCGACTCGGCCTCTGCGCGCTACAACCAGTTTGTCAGCACGCGCGACGCCGCAGACTTCGACACCAAGGAAAGCGAGCACATCGTCGAATACGTGCAGCCCTACCAGTACTGCATGAACATCAGCTACAACGAGGAGGGCAAGCCCGGCCTCGGCTCCGCCATCTTCCTCCACTGCTACGGCACCAAGCCCTACACCGGCGGCTGCGTCGCCATTCCCGAAGCCGACATGAAGCGCTTCCTGACCCTCGTCCAGCCGGACTGCCGGATAGCCATTGCGGCCATCGGCGATCTCGCCAAGTTCTAGCCCCCTCCCTGCAGGACAGACGGTCCTGCAGGGAAGGATCCCACTCCTGCACCAGGGGCCGGCCTGCCATGCCTTCAGCCTGCAAAAACGCCTTCTACGGCCTGCTCGTCCTGCTCCTGCTCTTCGCGCCAGGCCAGGATCCGCTTCCTGCCGGCCAGGCCGGCCCCTGGCAGGCCATGCTCGTCGCCGAGTGCGAGTACTGGTTCACCACAGGCCATTGGGCGCTCTACTACGAGTGCCTGCGCCGGCACCGCCAGGCCAGGGAGCGGGAGGAGGCTGCCCGGGAGCAGGAGCGTCGGAAGCAGGAGCGCCTCAACAGGGAGCGCCGGGAGCGCGAGGAAGCCGCACGGCTGGAAGAGGAGCGGCTGGAAG
>DFDR01000201.1:0-334 GCA_002369295.1 Desulfovibrionaceae bacterium UBA3823 | reverse complement strand
AGGAGCGGCTGGAAGAGGAGCGGCTCGCGCGGGAAGCCAGAGAGCAGGAAAGCCGGGGAGACGGCACGGATCCCCTCTCCCCCGGCCTGTCTGACCCCTTTGCCTCGCCACAGCCAGAGCCCTCTGAAGACAGGGACTGGCGCGGCAGTGACGACGAGGACGAAGAGGACGAAGACGAAGAGCGCGGGGAAGAGGAGTAGGCAGCACCTGCGGCGTCAGGCGCGCGGGGCGCACGGCAGCGAAGGCTGCCGGAACCGGCGAGGCGCATCATGTCTCCTGCGCCAGCAGCGCCCGCCTGCCCAGGTCCGTGGCAGCTGAGCGCCTTAAAAAAGTC
>DFDR01000013.1 GCA_002369295.1 Desulfovibrionaceae bacterium UBA3823 | reverse complement strand
GTGCCGCAGCGCGGGCACCAGTTGACGATGTAGTTGCCGCGGTAGATGAGGCCCTCGTCGTAGAGGCGGGTGAAGACCTGGGCGACGGCGCGGGAGAGGCCCTCGTCCATGGTGAAGCGCAGGCGCTCCCAGTCCACGGAGCAGCCCATGGCGTCGATCTGGTTCAGAATTCTGTTGCCGTACTCCTCGCGCCACTGCCAGACGCGCTCGACGAACTGCTCGCGGCCCAGATCCTGGCGGCGCTTGCCCTCCTTGGCGAGGGCGCGCTCCACCACGTTCTGCGTGGCGATGCCGGCGTGGTCGGTGCCCGGCACCCAGAGGACGTTGCGGCCCTTCTGGCGGTAGTGGCGGCAGAGCGCGTCGATGAGGGTAAGGTTGAGCGCATGCCCTATGTGCAGGGCGCCGGTGACGTTCGGCGGCGGGATGACGATGGAGTAGGGTTCGCCCGGCGCGTCCGGGTCAGGAGTGAAGGTCTTGCTTTCCCGCCAGCGGGTACGCCATTTCTCTTCGACGCCGTGCGGGTCGTAGCCCTTGGGTAGTTCGTCGGACATCTTGAAATCTCCATGAAAGTCGAGGATAGTACCGGCGCTATGCACCAGCTGCCGCCCATTGCCGTCCTGTGGGACTACTCGCACATCTGGGGCCTGATGGCGTGGAGAGCCCTCAGGGCCCTCGGGTTCCCGGTACGGCTTGTTAAAGGAAACGACATAGCCCATGGGGCGCTTTTTCGCAAGCAAGGCGGCGCTGCCGAACCCGCCTGCCCCCTGCTCGTCGTGCCGGGAGGATCCGCCAGGCTCAAGGCCGGCTCCCTCGGGGAAGACGGCAAGCGGGCCATCCGGGACTACGTAGCCCGCGGCGGCCGCTACCTCGGCTTCTGCGGCGGCGCCGGCCTTGCCCTCTCCCATGGCAAGGGCCTCGAGCTCTGCCCCTGGGCCAGGGCCAGCTACCCTGAGCGCATCCTCCACCTCATCTCGGGCCACGTGCAGGCAAGCCCCTGCGCCGGCGACTTCACGCCCGACTGGCAGGGAAGGACCCCCTCGCTGCCGGTCTGGTGGCCGGGCCGCTTCCACAACGCCGGCGGCGACGTGGAAGTCCTTGCCCGCTACCAGGCGCCAGACAGCGACTTCTGGATAGCCGACATCGCGCTGTCAAAGGTGCCGAGGCACGTCTTCGCCGAATGGCGCGAGCGCTACGGCATCAACCTTACTGCCGACTTTCTGAAAGGATCCGAGCTCATCGTCCGCGGTTCCTTCGGCGAGGGCGGCTACGTGCTCAGCTACTCCCACCTCGAAACGCCGGAAAGCCCCGACGCCAACCGCTGGCTCTGCCATCTGCTGGGCAAGCTCACGGGAGCGCGCGTGCCGGAAGCCGTAGTTCCCGCATGGGACCTCTTCGCCAATCCCTGGGAAGGCGAAGCCGGCACGAATCCGCCGGAAGCCCTGCTCTACTGGCTCGGCCACATGCGCGAACTCATGGAGCTCGGCGCAAGCCACAGGCTCTTCTTTCGGCGCACGAGCTGGCTCATGGGCTGGCAGCCGGGACTGCCGGGCATGCTCTGCGACAATCTGCTGGCAGCCATGCACGCAGCCTGCCGCCTCAAGCCGGCGCCGAAGGCGACGGCATACTGGCAGGGCATCCAGCTCGAGTTCGAGGAACTTGCCGAACAGTTCTTTGCCCTGACCGAAGGCTACCTGCTCGCCGTCCGGCTCGCCAACACGCTGCTGCCCACCATGCCCGGCGCCGTGGACAGAGAGGGCCTTGCCAAGGAGCGCGACAGGCTCTTCGGCCACCCCATGAGCGGAGGCGGCGTGCTCGGCGCCATGCAGGCCATGGTGGACGAGTACGTCTTCCTCTGCCAGGAAAGCTAAGCCCCGGCCTCCACCGTCTTGCCGGCCGCGCCGGCCTTGAAGAAACCTCGCAGCGAGCGAAGCGGCGGATGGCCTCTTTTGCCACGGGATGAGGCTGCGTCAATCGGCACTGCCACGGCCTGGCTGCGTCATTGCAGCCGATTGCGGGGCTGGCACCGTTCCATCCACCTGCTGCCAGCGCTTCCCTCGGGCAGCTTCACCGCCACGGCGTCATCCTTGGTCCCCAACGCTCATGTCTTGCTGTAGACAATATTTTTTATTTACATTATACAAAACATCATATTCAATTCACAACAATACCGTCTACACATTACGAAGATATTTTACTATTAATAAAGGAATTTAATGATTGAATATCATCAAATTTATATATTGAGCCAGCTATCTCAATAAATGTCTCGAACTTGTTAATTTTTGACAATGTCTTTTTTAGATAACCTAGTACAACTTTAAATTTATCTATTATTAAGTTATTCAGTATACTTAATGACTTTTCTGTCTTTTCTGCTATAACTTTATCCTTGAAGTATTCCAATCTTATTGATTGTTCCATTTTTAATACTCATTCTAAACTTTCTATGTTCGAATCATCGCTTAATATATGATTTGATAATAGATCTGTTTTGACAGCGTTAAAAAATTTATTGTAAAGCGAAGAAGAACAATCTTTGAGATTGTTGATAATTCTTGATAGATCATTATGAAATGTTTCTATATTGTCAA
>DFDR01000101.1:12880-14785 GCA_002369295.1 Desulfovibrionaceae bacterium UBA3823 | reverse complement strand
CCGCAGGGCGCCTACGGCCAGCCTCAGGCCCCGTACGGCCAGCAGGGCCAGTATCCCGGCCCCCAGGGATCCGGACAGGGCTCCCAGGGCCAGTAGGCCATCTTTCCGTCGCGCCCCGGCCAGACCACAGGCCGGGGCGGACGGCCTGCCTTCCGAGGAAGGCCTGGACTCCAAGCCCTGCCTCCATTGCGGGCCGTCCCTTTTGCGAACGATATTGCTCCACTCTTCCCTGCGGCGAAGCCATAGGCAGTTTTCACCTCATTTGCTGCCTGCTTCGCCGCTTTATTTTGCCCGCTTCGCGACGCTTCAGCTGCCTGCGGCAGACGCGAACCGGCGGGCTTTCGTGCTTTGACGCGCCTTCCTTGCCGAAGCGTATCGTGCTAGGCTTGCCGATGCGCGCGGATCCTCCGCCGTCAGCAACCAAGAACAGCTTCCCCTGCCGCAGGCAGGGAATTCGCAAGGAGTGTCGCCATGAAGAAGCTTCTGTTCGTCCTGTTTGCCCTTGGCCTGGCCGCGCCTGCCTTTGCAGGCCAGCCCAGCGTGCTGGTTGTCGATCCCGACAAGGCCGGCACCAACGTTCGCGACGCGCCCTCAGGCCGAGTGCTGGACATCATTCCCTACGCTTCTGCGAACAGCCCTGACAACGTCAAGGAGCGTCGCGTGGTGAACCTGCGCAGCAACGAAGGCAAGTGGTTCAAGGTTTCCTACAGCGGCGGCGAAGGCTACGTGCACCAGTCCATGCTCGGCGTGTGCACCTCCGCCACCGAGGACGGCGATCCCGTGCTCCTCAAGGCGCCCCGCTTCGATGCAGCCTCCAAGGGACGCGTTGCCGACGGCATGCGCGCCCGTCCCCTTGCCTTCTTCATGCAGAACGATACGGCCTTCCTCAACGTCGAGATTCTCGAAGGTCCCCGCAAGGGCACGACGGGCTGGCTTCCCGAGCAGTCCTTTACGGCCAATCCCTACTCCAGCTGCTGGCGCCGCTAGGCCGGCAGGCGCAGCCTGAAACGTTTCCTGCGTCCGCAGGCATCTGTCTGCGGACGCCCCCCTGCTACTCTCCCTGCGGCGCGTTGCCGTGCCGCGGCACAGGAGCCCAAGCCGTGACCTTCAAAAATGCCGTGGCGTCCTGCCTCCTCCAGTACACGAACATGCGCGGGCGCGCCTCGCGCTCGGAGTTCTGGTGGTTCCAGCTCTTCATCGCCGCCGTTTCCCTTGTCCTGTACCTTCTGACCTCCTTTCTGCCCGACCGCTACTACAACTTCGGACCGGTGCTCAACAGCTTCTTCTTGATCGCCATGGCCATCCCGCTCTTCAGCGTCTGCGTGCGCCGCATGCACGACACGGGGAGAAGCGCCTTCGCAGCCGTGCTGATCTGCGTGCCGGTGCTCAACCTGCTCTGCCTGTGGTGGGCGTCCAGGCCCGGCGATGCTCGCGCCAATGCCTACGGACCTGCGCCTGACGAGGGCGAATAGCGCTTCGCTCCAGACTTCAGCGGGGGAGGAGCTCCCGCTCCGCATCGGGCGTTCTGACCTTCTGTCCCTCTTCGAGGGCCGCGATGCCAGCCGTGACCACCTTGTCGCCGGGATCCACGCCTTCAACGGCGGCAAGGTTCGGCGAAACCTCGCGGACAGCGGCGACATGTCGCCGCCGCACCCGGCTGTCTCTGTCCACTATCCAGACAAAGCGCGCTTCGCCAGCGCCTGCTATCGCCGTGCGCGGCAGGAAGACGGCTGAGGGGGAAGCGCTTTCGAGGGTGCCGGCAAGGCTGCTCCCCAGCGGCAGGACGGCCAGCTCGCCGTTCTCGAGGCGCGTCTTGGCCCGGAAGGTGCGGGTCATGCGGTCGGCCACGGGAGCGAGCTCGTAGAGCCTGGCCTTGGCGCAGACTTCGCCTGCGGGGGTCTGTCC
>DFDR01000101.1:7516-12794 GCA_002369295.1 Desulfovibrionaceae bacterium UBA3823 | reverse complement strand
AGCCCCGCGCCCTCGAGCACGAGCCGCTCCGGCAGATCGAAGACGGCATCGAGCGGGGGCGCCTGCGCGATGCGGAAGACGGGTTCCCCTGCGCCCACGTTTTCTCCGGCCTCGTGGAAGCGCTGGACCACCACGCCAGCGGCTTCGGCGCGAAGCTCGCACCAGCCGAGCCTTTCTTCGGCCTGGGCAAGGGCGGCCCGGCTGGCCTTGACCTGCTCCCTGGCCTCGGCTTCCTGGCGCAGGTCGAGATCGTAGGTGTTGCGCGAGACGCCTTCGCTGGGGAGCAGCGCCCGCGACCGCGACGCGCGCTGGCTTGCCTGGACTGCCAGGGCCTCGTCGGACGCCAGCTTGGCGCGGGCGGTCTTGGCGTCGTTGGCGGGAAGCTCGCTGTCCAGGCGGGCGAGCAGCTGGCCCTTGTCCACGCGGTCGCCGGCAGAGACCAGCCGTTCGGCGATGCGCCCCGCCATGCGGAAGGAGGCATCGGCAGAGGAGGCGGCCTTGAGCTCGCCGGCAAGCCGCGGAGCCGGTTCGTTCGAGAGCAGGGCAACCGTCCAGCGCACGGGGCGCACGGCCTGCCGCTTCCCGGCATTGCTGTCCTGGCAGCCGCCGAGGAAGCAGAGCAGGGCGCAGGACAGGGCGCAGGACAGGAAAAGGGGCCTGCACGGCGGCAAGGCCGCGCCGCGCGGTCGGCCAGCGCGGCGAAGGCTGCAAGGGCGGCAAGGGAGGCAGAGTCGGCGCATGGCGGCATGCTCCAGCAGGGATGGGGGAAGTCGGCCTTGCGATGGTACGTCCCCGCCTCCTGTCTGGCAAGGCCTGCGCTAGTGCCGCAGGCTTGCTATGCCCTCGTGGAGCAGGCGCACCGCCTCCTTCGGCAGGGTGCTGTCCCAGTGTCCCGCAGCCCTGGCGGCCAGCCAGACGCCAAGGACAAGGCCTGCCGTCAGCAGGGCCATGCTCCACCAGGGAAGCCTCGCGCTTCTGCGCCCCCAGCCGGCATGGACTTCAAGGCAGCCCTTGCTGGGACAGTGTCCCTGGCATTCCAGGCAGCCCGTGCACTCGGGCGAGGCAATGCGCTCTGCCAGATGCACGGCAATGCCCTGGGGGCAGTGGGCCTGGCACTGCCGGCAGCCGGTGCAGAGCCTGCTGTCGCGCCGCACGGCAAGGGGGGAGCAGACGGAGAGCAGGCCCAGCAGGGCGCCGTAGGGACAGAAGCAGCGGCACCAGAAGGAGGGGAAGAGCAGGCTTCCGCCGGCAAGGAAGGCAAGGCAGGCCGCAAGCGTGGCCGAGGGATGCAGGAAGAAGAGGAGCATCTTCGTGTCTGCCACCATGTTGTAGCGGCTGAGGAGAAAGGCCTCGCAGGCCTCGAGGTCCATGAGCCCGAAGGGTATCCAGAGCACGAAGCCGAGCAGGACGTACTTGGGAAGGGTCCAGAGGAAGCCGAGCCTCGGGGAGGGCTGGTGCATGCACCCGGCCCTGCGCCCAAGCCGGAAGAGCCAGTGGGAGAGGGTTCCCAGGGGGCAGACGTAGCCGCAGAAGCCTTTGCGGAAGAACAGGGCCGCCGCGAGGGCGCAGAGGAGAATGGCAAGGCCTGCGGGATGCACGGGATCCCACTGGCCCGTCAGGACCAGGCGCTTCAGGGCGATGAGGGCCGAGATGGGCAGGAAGCCCTCGGCCGAGGCGGGCCGCGGAACAAAGCGCTCGCTGGCGCCCATGGCCCAGGCCGCAAAGAAGGCGAACTGGATGCCGGCAGCAAGCATGGCAAGGAAGAAGACGGCCTGCACGAGGCGGTGCAGGGCTGAGGGGCCGAAGGACTGGCTGCGGGGCATGGAAGAAGCCTCCCTGGCGATGGAGTCTGGTGGCGAGCCTGGTGCGGCGGGATGGGGCGGACTGGGGCCGGGACGGCGGGGAAGGGAAGACCGCCGTGCACGCATAGCCTCTGCAGCGGGTTGCCGCCGTGACAAATGCCGCAGATGCCGCAGACTCGGCCCCAGCCGTGCAGTCCGCAAGGTGCAGGGCGCCGCCTCTGCCGCCTCAGACAGGAGAGCGTCCGCCCCGGCGTGCAGCTTGTTCAGGCGAAAGCTTCAGCCTTGTGCCGGCTTGTGGGGGGCGCTTCAGGCCGGGGCAAACGTCTCCGCTCCCGGGGGTGCCGTGTCGGGGAAGCCAGGGGCTGCGGGGCGAAAGCGCCCCGCTGCGCAGAAGATCTGGCGAAGAGGCTTGCGCAGAGCCTGGCCGCTTCTCCCGTGCGGGACGGCACAGGCTCCCGCAGGCGCAGGGCAGGCGGGGGCGCCGACGCCAGGCGGGGCGCCGCTAGACCTTTCTCCGGGGCATGCCCCTGCGGCGCATGGCGGGACGCAGAAGGCGCCTTTTCGGCTGGTCTGCGGGCTGGACGGCTGCCTGAACGGCATCCTCTGCCGCGTTCTGGCCCGCGTGGGCCACTCTGCCGAAGTCTGCGTTCTCCGCGCCGTTCTGTCCGCTGTCCCCGCTGTTTGCCGGCGCCCTGCTCCAGGCGTCCTTTCCGTCCTTGTCCAGTGCCGTGAAGCGTCCTTCCGCCGTCCCCAGCGCCGGTTCGCCCGCATCGGCCAAGTCGGGCATGTCGATGCCGATATCCTCGAAGTAATGCGTTGCGCCAGGCTGGGCGTAGTTGGGGATGACCTCCCTCGCCTCCATCTTGTCCTTGTTGAGCAGCACGGCATCCTTGCCGAAGCTGCGCACCCAGCTTATCACCTCGGGTTCGCTGCGGGAAACGATCTCCAGAATGACCCCGCCGTCATCCATCTCGAAGAGACGCTGCTGGTCGCTCCAGACGCGTTCGCGAACGTAGTCCGAGGCGGGGCCTGGCGCGAAGCGGATGCAGAAGTTGCGCGGCTCGTGCCAGGGCATTCCGAACATGCTGAGATCCCGTTCGGTTATCTCGAAGGGGGAGTGCTTGTCTGTCACTTCGATATCGAGGATGCGGTGCACGGCCAGACTGGTAAGGCGCCTGAGGTTGCTGCAGTCCTTGCTGAGGATGGCGCCGAGGATGTAGATGGCGCCGCTCATGCTCACGAAGCGGCTGGGCGCAAAGATGTGCTCCTTCACCTCCGTGCCGCCGACCAGCCTGTAGTTTATGCGGCAGACGAAATTCTCCCGCAGGGCCCTGGCGAGCTGGTCGAGGATCTCGAAGTGCGAGCTGTAGTCGATGCACCCCCTGCTCGTGAAGACGAAGCTGCCCTTGGAGGCCGTGGTCATGTCGCCCAGGTAGGAGGGATCGGCCAGGATCATGGAGAAGTTGAAGAGGCTCGAATCGATGCGCCGGCGCTCTTCTTCGGTCAGGAAGGGAGACGCCAGATCGCTGAACACGCTCAGGAAGTCGAGTTCGGCGAGGTGCAGCCCCAGGCGGTTGTACTGCTTCGGCTTGAAGCGGTACCAGCGGCGGTGTCCCTCGCGCCCGAGCTCGAGGCTGCTGCCCACGACAGCCTCGATCTCCCGCATGAGGCGAATGACGGTCTGCGGCGAGCAGTTGAGTCTGGCGCTCAGCTCGGTCTGGTAGTGCCTGCCGCTGTTGGCCATCAGGAACTGGAACAGCCGGAGCAGCTTGTTGCCGCTTGTTGCGTCGTCCTTCTTCTGCATCGCGTCCCCTCCTTGCAGCAGCCTGCGTCCTTCCGCATGCAGCCATGCGGGACAGGGCCTGGCGCTGCGGCGTTCCGGATTTTGGGTAGAATGGTACCGGTTGCCGCGAGCCATGGCAAGCCCGTTTTCTGGAATGCTTCCTTCCTGCGGAGCCTGCTGACGCCTTCAAGGCGCGCTGGCTGGCCTGCTAAACGAAGCGCTGGGAGCGCAGGTGCTCTGCGGTGAAGGAGTTCTCGCAGCCAAGCAGGTCGCCCGGCGTGCCGGCAAAGAGGATCTCTCCCCCGCGGTTGCCGCCTTCGGGGCCCATGTCCAGCACCCAGTCGGCCATGGCGACGAATTCCAGACGGTGCTCGATGACGATGCAGGTGCAGTTCTGGGCGCAGAGGCGCCTGAACAGGCCGGTGAGCCTGCGCACGCCTTCGGCGTCGAGCTCCTGGCAGGGCTCGTCCAGGACAAGGACGGCGTCCCGGCAGTCCAGCATGCCCGCCAGCACGAGGCGCTGGTACTCCGCCTGAGAGAGGCTTGCCAGAGGCTGGCCGAGGGCGAGGTAGCCAAGGCCAGCTTCGGCGAGGGGGGCAAGCTTTTCCGCCATGGCGGGGTCGCCGAAGAATTCCGGCGCCTCCTCGACGGTGAGCGCCATGGCTTCGGCCATGGTCTTGTCGCCAAGGGTAAAGCCGGCTGCCTCGTCGTTCCAGTCGATCTCTTCAACGCTGCGTCCCGGGGCGTGGGGAAAGCGCCGGGGAAGCCCTGGCACCTGGCCTGCGTCCTGTTTGGATCTCTGAACAGAAGCGGGGGCGAGGGGCAGGAAGCATGCGCTGTCCTTGCCCGAGGCCTGGGCGTAGTGGCCTGCCATGGCTTCGAGCACGCCCGCATGGGCGCCAACGGTGATGCGCAGTTCCTGGGCGGGCGGCCGCTTCGGCAGGACGAGGCATTCGGGATGCTGGGCCGGCAGCTCCAGACTGCAGAGCGTTGACTTGCCCGATCCCGCAACGCCGGCGACGGCGGTGAGCACGCCCTTGGGAAAGGAGACGTCGATGCGCTTCAAGTTGTGGCGCGAAGCGCCCCGCACGTCCAGCGTGGCGGTCCAGGCGCGGGGTGCGGGGTTGACGGAGATGTTTTCGGCAAGCCACCGGGCCGTGGGCGTGCCTGCGCGCTTGAGGTCCTCGAGCGTGCCCTGGAAGATGACGCCGCCGCCCCGTCTGCCGGCGCCGGGACCGAACTCGATGATCTGGTCCGCGGCTTCGATGGTCTGGCGCCTGTGCTCCGAGACGACCACGGTGTTGCCCCGGTCGCGCAGGCGGCAGAGCAGGCGGGCCATGCGGGCCGCATCGTAGGGATGGAGTCCGAAGGTGGGAGCGTCCAGAATGTAGGTGACGCCGCTGAGGGTGCTTGCCATGTGCCGCACCAGCTGCAGGCGCCTGGCTTCGCCGCCGGAGAGGGTGTCGGCTTGGCGGTCGAGGCTGAGGTACGCAAGGCCGGCATCGGTCAGGAGCTTTGCCGTGCGCGCAAGCTCCCTGGCAAGATCCCTGGCTTCGGCATCCTCGGGCAGGGACAGGGTGCGCAGGAAAAAGGCGAGGTCCTGGGCCTGCATGGCCATGGCCTCGCCGAGCGCGAGTCCCTGCAGGAAGCGTTCCTGGCTGCCTTCAGGCGTCTCCCCGGCAAGCTCGTAGAG
>DFDR01000101.1:7276-7456 GCA_002369295.1 Desulfovibrionaceae bacterium UBA3823 | reverse complement strand
GCCTTGAGCCGGGGTTCGGCTTCCGTGGCCTGGCCGACGCTGGCGCCGGGCAGGTCTTCGGGACGGGCGCCCTGCACGGTGATGGCTGGGGTCACGTTCCTGATGGAGGCCGCCTTGGGGCGCCGGATGGAGGGCAGGGCCCTGCGCCAGGCGAGGGGCAGGGAAGCCTGCCACTGGCGG
>DFDR01000101.1:5605-7148 GCA_002369295.1 Desulfovibrionaceae bacterium UBA3823 | reverse complement strand
CGACAAGCCGCTCCTTGGGGATGCTGACGCTGACGTCTTTAAGATTGTGCTCGCGGCATCCGGCAAGCTCGATGTATTCGCCTCTCGGCATGGCTTCTCCCTGGCTTGGAGCCCCGGCATCGGAGCGGACGGTCTGGACGCAAAGGCAGGCTTGGCCGGCAGGACAGGCGCCGTGCGCGGCGAAGCCAGACTGTTGTAAGCCGCCCCTGCGCCAAATGCAAAGAGCTTCCGAAGGCGCGACGGCACGACGGCAGGCGGAAGTCCTAGCGCACCGGGCTCTGGCCCGGCGCTCTCGCGAGCACCTCCATGCGCTGGTAGACGCCGGCCTTTCTGAACTTGGCTTCCAGGGCGGGCGAGGCGTCGAAGAGATCGAAGGCCGAGAGGCCATCGTCGAAGCGCAGGCTTGCGCCGTAGCTGAGGAGCAGGCTCGCCAGCTCCGTGTCTTGCGCCCGGATGGCGTGCTCAAGCAGGGTGCCGCCCTGGCTGTGCCTGACGTTGGGACTGGCGCCGCGCGCAAGCATGGCTTCGACGATGTACTTGTCCGTGCCGGCGAAGGCCAGCGGAGTGTAGCCTTGCCTGTCTTTGGCGCCGGTATCGGCGCCGGCGTCGAGCAGGGCGGCCACGGCATCGTGCCGGTGGCTCATGGCCGCATAGTGGAGCGGCGTGCGCTCCCGGTCGTCGCGCAGGTTGAGCGGGCATCCGTGGGCCGCGCACTGGCGGATCTGGCCGGCATCGCCCGTCTGGGCCGCGCTGAAGAGGTCGATGTCCTCGTCGTCATGCTGTCCGAAGACGGCTGCCGGCATAAGCAGGCTGGCGAAGAGAAGGCTGGCGAAGGCAGGTGCGGCGGGGGCGCTGATCATGGCAAGCTCCTTGGCGCGGCGGGGGGCGTGCGCGCTTTCCTTGGGGAAGAGCCTACGCCAAGTTCCGAGGCTTCGCCAGAGCGCGCAAGGTCCGATTCGCCACGTTCCTCAGCCTGCCTGCCGGCAGGTTTCGCGGGAGCGGACTGGGAGGGACGGTTGCCCGCTCGGCGGAGCCGGCGGATGGACGCAAGGTCCGGCGCGCCTTGTCCAGGCATCCAGGCATCCAGGGAGGCTGGGGGCAGCCCCGGACGGGCCTTGGCCGCCGTCCTCAGCGCCTGCCGGAATTCTGGCCGCTCCCGACTTGGGGAAGCAGGGGCTGGCCGTCAAGATCCTGGCAGGTGAAGCGGCATCGGGGAAAGCCCTGGCAGCCCCAGAAGGGGCCGTTTCTGCCTTGGCGCAGGACGAGGCGGTTTGTCCTGCACGAAGGACAGGCGACGCCGCGTGCATCCTGGTGCTGGCCCTGGCCGGCAGAGGCGAAGGGAGCGCCGCCCGCGCCCTGTCCCGGGAGCCTGCCGGGAGAGTCCTTGCCTGGAGGCAGGGCGCCCGGGATGCTGCCGCCAGGCATGCTGTCGTTCGGGATGCTGTCGTTCGGAAAGAACTCGTCCAGGGGCGGGATGTCGCCGAAGTCGGGCATGGCAGACTCGTCGGGCATGAAGTCGGCCCAGGGCGCGTCCGGTGCGCCG
>DFDR01000101.1:3684-5474 GCA_002369295.1 Desulfovibrionaceae bacterium UBA3823 | reverse complement strand
GGTGGCAAATCTGGCGGAAGGCCTGCCTCCCTGCGCGGCGCAAGGCTGGGAGCAGAGCCGTCTTGCCAAGGGAATCCTCCGCTTGCCGCAGGCATGGTGCCTGTCTGCCGGAAGGCGGGGACACGCTGTCCGGCTGCCGCTCTGGACGCCTGCCTGGGCTGGCGTCCCGGCTCGAAGAAGCCTGCGCCCGGCAGCTGGCTGAAGCTGTGGGCGTCGGGTTCGGCCGGCGCGCCCGCCAGATCGAAGAGCGAGCCTTCCCGCAGGCCCTTGCCGGCCTTGGCTGGTCTCGCCGTCTTGGCGGTCTTGGCGGGCTTGGCCGCGTCGGCGCCCTCGGCCTTTCCTCCGGGCTGCCAGGCCAGGTCTCGTCGCGAGGGCGAGGGCCCCAGCAGGGGGGATCCGTCGTCGTCGTCCGCCGTGAAGCGGCAGCTGGGATAGCTGGAGCAGCCCCAGAAGGCGCCGTTCTTGCCCTGGCGCAGGGTCAGGCGTCCCGAGCCGCAGCGGGGGCAGGGAATGCCCTGTTCCGCCTGCCCCTCCTGCTTCGGCCGTCCCTCCTGCTTCGCCTGGCCGGCCTGCTTCGTCTGCCCTTCCTGCTTCGTCTGGCCGCAGTCTTCCTGCCGGCTCGTCGGAGACAGGGATGCCGGCATGCCTGCCATGCCGGGCTGGCGGGCTGGCGCGCCGGTCAGGGGGACAGCCGTCCAGCCCTTGGAGGTCGCGCGCCGGGTCCGGCCTTCGATGTCGGGCGTGCCGCCATTGTCTTCGCAGGTGAAGCGGCAGGAAGGATAGCTGGAGCAGCCCCAGAAGGGGCCGTTCCTGCCCTGGCGGAGCTGGAGCTCGGCCCCGCAGCGGGGACAGGCGATGCCCTCTGCCGTCTGCGCGTCCGTGCCCCCAGTTCCGGCAGTCCCAGCAGTCCCAGTAGTCCCGGCAGTCCCGGCAGTCCCGGCTGCGCCGGCGACGCTGCGCCGGGTCCGGCCTTCGATGTCGGGCGTGCCGCCCATGTCTTCGCAGGTGAAGCGGCAGCCGGGATAGCGGTCGCATCCCCAGAAGGCGCCGTTCTTGCCCTGGCGGAGCTGAAGGTGCCCCTCCTTGCAGCGGGGACAGGCGGGGGCGCCGGCAGCCGTGGCCCCCTGGCCCTCGAGGCAGGGCTCGCCTTGCCGGTCCTCGCAGGTGAAGCGGCAGCTGGGATAGCTGGAGCAGCCCCAGAAGGGGCCGTTCCTGCCCTGGCGGAGCTGGAGCGTGCCTTCGTGGCAGCGGGGGCAGGTTCTTCCGCCCTCAGAACTTGGCGCGCCTGTGCCGTGCTGGCCGCCGGCGGCGCCAGATCCGGCGAAGCCGCCCGATCCGCGCGAACGGCTGCCGGTGCCGGAAGCTCCGCCCGCGGCCTGCGTCTGCTTCGTGCCTGCCGCAGAATCCGATGCGGCCACCTTCTTCCTGCGCGAGGGCTTCGTGGGCGCGGCCGCCACGTCGGGGAAGCCGTTCCTGTCGGGGCAGGCGTAGCGGCAGCGGGGGTAGCGGTCGCAGCGCCAGGCAGGACCGTCCTTGCCTTCGTGGGGCGCGAGATGGCCTTCCTGGCAGCGGGGACAGAGGGTCCCGCCAGCGTCCTGCGGGCCGGCGAAAGGCATGGCCGCAGAACCAGGCGCAGCCGCCGGACCAGAGGCCGGCATGTTCCCCATGGCGGGAGCGCCGCCGCTGTCGGGGCAGGTAAAGCGGCAGGAAGGATAGCTGGAGCAGCCCCAGAAGGAACCGTTCCTGCCCTGGCGGAGCTTGAGCTCGGCCCCGCAGCGGGGACAGCGGGG
>DFDR01000101.1:1478-3630 GCA_002369295.1 Desulfovibrionaceae bacterium UBA3823 | reverse complement strand
CAGCCCCTTGGCCAGATCCTTGGCCAAATCCTTGGCTAGAGGCGTGCGGAGAGGATGTCGCGGCTGAAGGGCGGCCGGTCCTGGCACCCGTTCCCTGGCGCCGGCCCGATCCCGGCTGCGCCGACGGGGCTTGCGCGGCAAAGCCCCGGCCCTCGGCAGGGGAAACGGCGAAAATTTCGTCGAGCAGGGCCGGCAGCCTGGCTGCATAGCCTGCCACGTACTCCTTGAAGGGAATGCGCCCGTCCTGGATCTCGGAAAGGGAGCGCTCCATGTCCGCCGTCATGAGCGGATCCTTGATGGACTTGGGGCAGAGCCGGACAAGCTCCCGGCCTATGGGCGTCGAAATGATGGCCTTGCCCTGGCGCTCGATGTACTGCCTGCTGAAGAGGGTCTGGATGATCGAAGCCCGGGTGGCGACGGTGCCCAGGCCCTCGGTCCTGGTGAGTATGCTCTTCTCGTCCCGGCTCGCGTCCTTGAGGAAGCGCTGGATGTTCTCCATGGCATCGACCAGGGTGCCCTCGGTGAAGCGCTTGGGGGGCTCGGTCTTGTGCTCCGCTTCCTTGACCTCGCCGGCCTGGACGGGATCGCCCTTGGCCACGGGCGGCAGAACCTTCTCCTTGTCCTTGGGGTCCCTGTCCTTGAAGGCCGCCCAGCCGGCCTCGATGTCCACCCGGCCCTGGGCGCGCCACTGCCAGCCGGCGCAGTCCACGTCGATGCGCGTCCTTTCGAAGCGGTGCGGGGGCAGGAACTGCCAGATGTAGCGCCGGCAGATGAGGGCGTAGATCTTGGCGTCGCGCTCGGAGAGGTTCTTCGCCGGCACGGCCGTGGGGATGATGGCGTGGTGGGCCTTGACCTTGGAGGTGTTCCAGCAGGCGCTCTTGCGCGATGTATCCGCAAGCTTGGCCATTTCCTCCATGCCGGGCCAGGCACCGGCCGCAGCCAGCACCTGCGGGGCTTCGGCAAACTGCTCGAGGGGCAGGTAGGGGCAGTCGGTTCTGGGGTAGGAGGCGTACTTGGCCTCGTAGAGCGACTGGCAGGCAGCCAGCACCGTGGAGGCGCCCATGCCGTACTTGGCCGAGGCCTCCTTCTGGATGTCCGTCAGGGTGTAGGGCAGGGGGGCCGCCTCGGACACCTGCCTGCGATCCACGGCGGAGACCACGCCTGGCTGGTTCGACGCTTCCTTGGCAATGCGGTCGGCCGCGGCCTTGTCGACGAGGCGCTTTTCCTCGTCTATGCCCTCCATGTCGGGCCTGGGGACGAACTGGGCCGTGAAGAGGCCGGCCTCGGCCGTGAAGGGGCACTCCAGCGTCCAGTAGGGCTTGGAGACGAAGTTTTCGATGGCCAGATCCCGATCGACGATGAGCGCCAGCGTCGGCGTCTGCACCCGGCCGAGGGAGAGCACGCCCGTGGCGCTGGCGCGCCAGTGTATGGTCATGGCGCGGGTCAGGTTCATGCCGGCAAGCCAGTCCAGCTCCGAGCGGGCGCGGGCTGCGTCCCTCAAGCCCGCAAACTCGCTGTTGGGGCGCATGCGGCCGAGTTCGCGCTGAAGGCTCGTCTTGTCGAGGGCCTTGGTCTGCAGGCGCAGGACGCTTCCTTGGTAGTTGACGAGTTCCAGCACCTCGTCCACCAGCAGCTGGCCCTCCCGGTCGAAGTCGGCCGCGTTGACGGCGCTGGGGGCGCTCGCCAGCAGATCCTTGATCACCGCCATCTGGCGGGGGATCTGGCGGTCCTTGCGGACCGTGGAGATGAACTCCCGGGGCACGATGGGCAGAGATTCCCGGGTCCAGTGCCTGTACTGGGCTCCGTAGGCCTCGGGCGGCGCCTGCTCGAGCAGGTGGCCGGAAAGCCAGGTGACGGCGGCGGAGCCGCACTCGATGTAGCCGTCGCGCTTGACCTTGCGTCCGGGAAGGACGTCAGCCAGCGCCAGCGCGATGCTGTGCTTCTCTGCGAGGTAGACCGTTTCGTAGCTGCCCATGCCGTCTGCTTTGCGCCATGCCGGTTAAGAGGTGAAGAGGGGAGGGCGGCGCAGGGCCGCGGGGACGTGGCTCCCCTTCCCGGCACGGAAGTCGCGGGGAGAGGCGCGGCCCTTGGTGTACGGTGCTTCCTGGGGACTGTCAAAGCGGAGAGCGTTTCGACTGCCTCTCGCCGTCGC
>DFDR01000101.1:0-1412 GCA_002369295.1 Desulfovibrionaceae bacterium UBA3823 | reverse complement strand
GCCTCTCGCCGTCGCACCACTGTCGCCTCTCGTCGCCGGCGCCTTGTCAGCGAACGCCTTCAGGAGACCGCCATCGTCCTGCAGAGTCGGCCGGGAGAAATATTTGCCTGAAACGCTCACAATGGCTGGCTTCAGGCAAATTTTCAGGCAGAAAAATGCTCGGAACTATTTGAAACTACCTAGCTTTTTCCCTGAACAGGGTTGCCCTGACAGGAGGGAGCCCAGCAGCTTTTGAGACCTTGTATCTGAGATGGCAATGGCAATGGCAAGATGCTTCCAGCCCTGCCCGCTTGGAAAAAGGGCGGGCTAGCAAGCAAGAGTGGTGGTGGAGAAGGCTGAATTTCAAGTCCTCCTTGAATCAATTGCAGAGGCAGGTGCCGTTTTGTCGCGCAGGGCGGAGAGAAAAAGATTTTTTTTCTGCCTTGGCGCAAGTATTTTGTTGAAAGCTGTCCCTGTCTCGTTTACATTGGTTTCCAGAAAGGACGGCAACGGCCGAGCCTTCACGAGCGGTCCGCGCCAGGCGCGCGGTCGGCTGATCCCAGTAAGGAAAATGACATGTTCCCGTGCCCCTTCCGGACATCGCGGTGCCCAGCCGAACATATCAGGCACCCCCGCAGGCTACCCCAGCAGGCGGAGGGCGTGGCTATTGCTGTCGTCAAGACTATGGTACGATTTGCCAAGGCGTCTGCACGCAAAGAGCATCCGATAACGCAGAATCATAGAGAAAAACACAAGAAATGGCTACTGTGTTCGGATACAGTTCATCTGTTGCAAAGTCTGCAGCAACATGCAAGTGGCGCACGTGTCGGTCAGAGTGCTAGCTGCCAAGGGAGAATGCAGCGCATGTCTGGTGCGAGAAGGCTTATGCTCGGCCGTTTCTGCATTCGGCTCCCGGCGACGAAAGCCGTTGCGTCAGGCTGAAACTCAAATTTCTCAAATTTTGGATTAGATATCTGTTACAATACATTCACGTATTAAGAGGATGGTTACGTCATGAAGGCAGTTAATATTTCCTTTGAAGGAGCCGAGGCTCAAAAGATTGCCTGTGAATCAGGCATGAAGTTCGTCTTTGACGCATCCGTCGGCGAAGCTGAGTTCACCCGCGACGGCAATGACCTCGTCATTTCCAAGGGTGGCGTCGCCATCGTCTTGACCAGCTTCTACGACGTCTACAACAAGGACGAGCAGCCGAGCTTCGAGATCGACGGCGTGGACATCGCCTCCGCCGACTTCTTCCAGGCCATGAACGCCACCGACCTTCAGCCTGCGGCCGGTCCTGGCGGTCAGAGCGCAGCCTCGGCTGCGGCCGGTGGCGGCCGCTACAGCGCCTACAGCGACATGGCCCTGCTCGACGGCATCAACAAGCTTGGCCCGCTCGACATCGGGTTCAACGGCGAGCCGCCCATCCACGA
>DFDR01000203.1:5364-8051 GCA_002369295.1 Desulfovibrionaceae bacterium UBA3823 | reverse complement strand
CCAGAAACTTGGGAAACTTTTAATGCACGCAGGCACTTCGGCCGGGACGCCGGGCAAGGGCTCCAGACGCCGGCCCCCGCTGGCGCAGGGGCCGGCGGGGGCGGAAGGAAAGCTGTCGTGAGCTTGAACTGGGGCTCAGCTAGGTGACGATGATGCGCCGGTGCCTGGCCGCGGCCTTGGACGCCCCGGACTCGTCGGCCTTGGCCGCGTCGGGCGCGACGGGCTCAGGCTGGGCTGCTTCTGGCTTGGGCTCTGCCGGCTTGACGATGCGGGCCTTGGGGAAGGCCTTTTCCGGCTCGGCAGGCCCGGCTGCCGCGGCCGTTCCGGCAGGCTTGGCAGGCGCAGGCTTGATGATCTTCGCCTTGGGGAAGCTCTGCGGGGCGTCCGCCGAGGCCGCAGGCTTGACGATGCGGGCGTTGGGAAAGCTCTGGCCGGCTTCGGAGGCCGGCTTGATGATCCGCGCCTTGGGGAAGTTCTGCGGGGCGTCCGACTGCTCCTGATCGAGGAACCGCCGGGGCGCCGGCGCCTTGGGCTTGGCCTTGGGCTGGGGCTGGGCAACGGCCTTCTTGCCCGGCTTGTCGATCCGCATTTCCTCGGGTCCGTTGAGCAAAAGGTGCTGCAGTCGCTTTTCCTTGGCGAGATCCACGGGGGTTTCGCCCTCATTGCCCTTGGCATGGGGCGCGGCGCCCCGGCGCAGAAGCGCTTCGGCGACTTCGTACTTGCCGGCGTAGGCCGCCCAGCACAGCGGAGTCCAGCCCTTGGCGTCCCTGGCCTCGATCTCGGCGCCGGCGTTCACGAGCATGTCTACGGCCTCGGCGTTGCCGATGTTGTGCAGGGGGGCGCGTCCGCAGAGGTCCCGCTCGTTGACGAATTCCCGCGCCTTGCCGGCAAGGAGCACGCCCAGCACCCCCTTGGGGTTCTGGCTGGCCGCGGCATGGTGCAGCACAGTGCGGCCGCCGCCGTCGCGCACGGTCACGTCGGCTCCCAGGCTGAGCAGCATCTCGAGCATGTTGGAGCGGCCGTTGAAGGCCGCCACGTGCAGGGGGCCGTTGCCGGAGCGGTCGAAGAAGTTGAGGCTGGCGCCGGCCTCGATGAGGGCCTTGGTGCCGATGCGGCTGCCCTGGCTCACGGAGAAGATGAGGGGCGTGAATCCCTGGACCGAGCGCCTGTCGAGCTTGAGGCCGCGCTCCACGAGCAGGGGCACCGCGGCCGGATCGAAGAAGCGCATGAGCGCGCAGCGCCCCAGCCTGTCCACGGCGTCGCACTTGCATCCGCGGGCAAGGAGGGCTTCGACCTTCTTGATGTCGTTGGCCGCATGGAAGAGGGGCACGTTGCCCATGACGTCCGGGATGTCCGGATCGGTCCCGCCTTCCACGAGCCAGATGAAGGTGTCGGTGCGCATGACGCTGCGGTTGAGGGGCGTGCGGCCGAGATAGTCGCGGGCGTTGGGATCGGCGCCGGCCTTGAGCAGGGCTGCCACCATGCGCGGGGATTCGGCGTAGTGCAGGGGCGTGCAGTCGTTGGCGTCGCGGGCCTTGGGATCGGCGCCGGCCTCGAGCAGGGCGATGGTGACCGTGGACTTGCGCGAGCAGTGGAGGGGAATGCGCCCGAAGCTGTCCCTGGCGTTGGGGTCTGCGCCCTGCTCCAGGAAGCGCTTCACGTCGTCCAGCTTGGTGCACTCGGCCGCCAGATGCAGGGGCGTCTTCCCCTCGACGTCGGTTTCGTGCACGTTGGGATTCACATGGTCCGAAAACTGCCAGTAGTTCATTGCGGCCTCCCCCCTCTGCGCCCGGGGCGGGCGTCCGTCCAAGCGGACCTGCGCACGGGCAGGGACCCGCGCTTTTTTGAAGAACAACAGGCGCTCCGAAACAGCCTCGGCGCGCATCTGCCTTCTATGTAATAAGGATGCGCGCGCCCTGTCAACATGTCTTCCAGCCTGCCGGAAGCCTGCTCCATCCCGCCGGAATCCTTCAGGAAACCTGCCCTGCGCGACCTCTTTCCCAGCCGCAGGAAAGGGAGGGCCCAGCCGGCAAAGATGAAATCCACTTTCTTAGCCGCGGCTTGACCCCCAGACCCGCCCTTTCTATAGACTTGAGGCACAAGGCCCTCCGCCGCCTGATGCCTCCGCCGCAGCCGCGGCGCCGTCGCGAAGGGGCCCCGCCTCCCGTCCCGGGACTTCTGCCAGCCGCCCTGCGCGGCAGGCCCCCGGGCCGGGAAAACCGCCCAGAAGACTTCCCCCAGGAGACTTCCCCAGTTTCCTCACGAGACTTCCCCAGGAGACTTCCATGCCCGACTTCACCCTCGTTCCCAGCTTGAAGGAGCTGCTCGGCGCGGCGGCCCTGAGCGCCCTCGCAAGCCTGCTCTTCTGCCACGGCGACGCCTTTGCCGGCATCGTGGCCTTCTGCGTCATCTACCTTGCCGGCACCTGCGCCAAGTTCATCCGCGACTTCCGCCGCTACGCCCAAACCCACAGCCTCAGGCGCCGCGGACACGGGCAGGACTAGATCGCCGGCGGCGCACGAAAGGACGAAGGCGATGCGCCGCATTCCACCCCTGAGACAGGATTCCGGCCGAGCGCGGCTCTGCCCGCCGCGCCGCCGGGGGCAGGCTGTCCTGCGCGGCCGCGCCCCTTCCCTTCGACGGCATGGGGCGGTCCTCCCTTGGTTCAGGGCGCCGGGGCCAGACGC
>DFDR01000203.1:3611-5302 GCA_002369295.1 Desulfovibrionaceae bacterium UBA3823 | reverse complement strand
CCAGACGCACAGGGGCAGACGTTCCGGCGCCTCGCCGGCCAGTCCAGGCCCGGCTTTCCGTCCCGACGGCACAGCCTGGCGAGGGATGTGCAGCTTTGCGCGGACGTGTTGACTTTGCCTGCGCGAACAAGCAGACTCCTTCAGCCGCCGGACCCGCCTCTGGCAGTCCCGCGGCCGCGGAACGCGGCGCCAAGGCTCTCCCGGGCCCCTGCGCAGACCACAGCGCGCCCCGCGTCGGAGGAAATGGACCTTGAACATCCTGCAGACGTGGCTGGCCAAGCTTGCCGGCATCAAGCCCGAACCCGAGGCGCCCCAGGGCCCCTCGCCGCTCGAAATCCAGGCCCAGGAAAACGGGGACCGCATTCAGGCCCTGGAGGAGGAGCTGCGCCAGCAGCGCCGCGAAATGCGCCGCCTGCGCACGGCGCTGGAGTCGCTTTTCGGCCAGCAGACCGGCATAGCCCGCACCTGCGCCCTGCTCCAGGCAGGCAAGGAGGGCGTGCAGGCCGTCATGGACTTCGCCGAGGCCTTCGTGCTGCGCGCTCTGGAGGAGCAGGATCCGCGCCCCGAAGCGGCCATGCTGCGCGCACGCCTTGAGGAGACGCTGCGCGCCTTTGGCCTGGAGATTGTCGCCGCGCCCGGCGTCCCCTTCGACCCCCAGGTGCACCAGGCCTGCGACAGCGAGTCCTCGCCGGATCTGCCGGACAGCTCGGTGGCGCGCATCGTCAAGCCGGGCTTTCTGCTCGAAGGCGTGCTGGTGCGTCCCGCCGTTGTCGTGGTGAACCGGAGGCCAGCATGCTAGAAGGCCAGCTCGCACGGCTGAAAGCAGATCCAAACGCCGGCTTCGACGAGATCCACAAGGCCTACGTCAGGCTGGCGCGCCGCTATCCGCCCCAGAACTTTCCCGAGCGCTTTGCCGAGATCAAGGACGCCTACCAGGCTCTGGTGCTGGACAAGGACTATCTTGACAAGCTCAGACAGACCCTTTTCAAGTCAAACAGCGACACTGACTGCGTGGCTGTCCTGTGGAGCCTCGGCCCCGTCAGGGAGCCGGCGCCGCTCGATCTGGCGGCCGTGCTCTACCGCGCTCAGCCGGCACGCATTCTCAAGCAGGCCATCATCGAGGCGGCCCCCCTCGCCGCCATGGAGGAATAGCCCTATGTCCGTCTTCGGCATCGACCTCGGAACCACCAACTCCTGCATCGCCGTGCTCAAGAACGGCAAACCTGAAGTTCTGCCTGCGGACAATCCATCCGGCATCGTCCCCTCGGTGGTGGGCCTGGAAAACGGCGCCTTCATCGTGGGCACGCGCGCCCGCAACCGCGCCGGCGCCTTCCCCGAAGGCACCATCTCTTCGGTCAAGCGCCACATGGGCACGAGCGACGAGATCGTCCTCGACGACGGCAGCCAGAAGACCACCTGCTCTCCCGAGGAGATCTCGGCCGTGATCCTGCGCTACCTTGCCGCCGAGGCCAAGCGCCTCACCGGCGAGGCGGTGAAGGACGTGGTCATCACCGTGCCTGCCTACTTCAGCGACGGCCAGCGCCGCGCCACGCTGGACGCCGGCCGCCAGGCAGGCCTCAACGTGCTGCGCCTGCTCAACGAGCCGACGGCCGCAGCCCTCTTCTACGGCCAGATCGAGGAAAGCACGGTCAGCGAAAACCTGCTCGTCTACGACCTGGGCGGCGGCACCT
>DFDR01000203.1:2506-3565 GCA_002369295.1 Desulfovibrionaceae bacterium UBA3823 | reverse complement strand
GGGCGGCGGCACCTTCGACGTCTCGGTCCTGCGCTCCGGCGCCATCTCCGAAGTGCTCGCCAGCACGGGCGACACGCATCTCGGCGGCGACGACTTCGATGCCAAGCTCGTGGGCCTGCTGCTGGAAGGAACAGGCTACAGCCTGGAGCAGATCAAGTCCTTCCCGGCTGCCTGGGTGCGTCTTGCCCTGGCTGCGGAAAAGGCCCGCATCCGGCTTTCGAACGAGACCTACGTGCATGTGCGCGAGGCCGACATCCAGGCGCCCGGCCACGGCCGCTTCTCCGTGGATCGCGAAATCGAGCGCAGCGAACTCGAGCAGCTCTGCCAGGATCTGCTCTCCCGCACGGCCGACTTCATGCACCAGGCCGTGTCCGAGGCCAGCCTCGAGCGCTCCTCCATCTCCAAGGTCCTGCTCGTGGGCGGCGTCACGCGCATGCCCGCCATCAAGCGCGTGGTGCAGGACGTCTTCGGCGATGCGGCCAGGCCCGCCCTTGATCCCGATCGGGCCGTGGCCTGCGGCGCGGCCATCCAGGGCGGCATCATCACCGGCGAGCAGTGCGACCGCATTCTCGTGGACGTCACCCCGCACACCCTGAGCGTGGAGTGCCTCGACAGCGACATGAAGAGCCGGCACTCGGACGACGACCTGGACATGCTCGACTTCATGTTCAACCGCAGCGAGCACCTGATCTGCGCGCCCATCATTCCCCGCAACACCCAGATACCCGTGACCCGCGCCGAGCAGTTCTGGACCGTGGTGCCCAACCAGGAGCGGTGCAATCTCAGGGTCTTCCAGGGCGAAAGCCGCAAGCCCGCCGAAAACACCCTGCTCGGCGAGGTGGATCTGATTCTGGCCAAGGCGCCTGCCGGCTCGCCCGTCATCGTCGAGTACACCTACACCCTGGACGGCATCGTGCGCATGCGCGCCGAGCACAAGGGCTACGGCCGCAAGGTGGAGATTTCGCTCGACAGCCGCCATCCCAAGGGCATCACGGCCGACGGCTCCCGCACGGTGGTGGACGTCGAGGCCGAACCCGCCAAGGGCAAGGGCAAAGCCGA
>DFDR01000203.1:0-2392 GCA_002369295.1 Desulfovibrionaceae bacterium UBA3823 | reverse complement strand
GCCCGCCAGAAGCTGGACAGCCTCCCCGAAGGCGGGGCCAGAACGGAGCTCGAAGCGCTGCTTTCGGCCTACGAGAAGGCCCTGGCCAGCGATGCCGACGACGTGGACGACCGCGAGGACGCCCTCATGGACAAGCTCGACGAACTCGACGGAGCGGAATAATGGGTTCGCGCGCCAAGAAGAGCCGCGAGAAGCAGGCCAGGGAGCAGAGCTCCCAGCCTCTGGGCGAAATCCTGGAAAAGCACTGGATCCGCAGGCGCTGGGACGGCTACGTGAACGTCTTCGCCCGCCGTCCCGAGCAGGCCAGCCAGGAGCCCGGCGCAACGGAGCGCTTCAACAAGGCCGTGCGCAACCTCCTCCAGACCCAGGTCTTCGTGGCCCGCGATCCCGAAGGCCTGGCTCTGAGCCTGGACATGCTCTTCAAGATTCAGTCCGTGATCAAGGACTACGTCGAGCCCGAAACCGCGAGCTGCATCAACCTGTGCAGCTCTCTTGCGCGCTATGCCTCCACGGGGCGCCTTGCGACCAAATCCAAGCCGGAAACCCCGGCCTTCAAGGCGCTCTACGAAGCGCTCTCCGCAGAGCGCGCGCCAGCCCAGCCGCCGGCCGAAGACCAGGCCCTGGTGGCCAAGCTGCAGAAAAGCTACGACAAGCTTGCCTCGGCGAAGAGCGTCACCCCCTTCAACGCCTTCCTCCAGCAGGCCGAACGCTTGGCCGAAGAGCGCTGGGACAACCCCCGGATACAGGATCTCGTCCTCTTTGCCAGCGCCCTGCGCGAGGCCGCTGGCTCCAGAAGCGCGTATGCCAGCCAGCAGGAGGCGGTTGACCGCGTGACCGCCATGATGGAGAACCCCAGCTTCACGGCCTGTCCCGAGCTGTGGCCCCATTTCCTCTTCTACTGCCAGGAGAAGTTCGGCAGGCAGTGGAACGCCAGCGCCATGCACCTGCAGTTCAGCATGCTGCTCGGCGTCGGCGAGCGCACCCTGGCGCAGGTGAACTGCTTCATGCGAGGCATGGACGAGGCGAATGAACAGCACGCGGCCGATCCCCTCCTCGCCGGGCTGAAGAAGCTCCTGCAGACGCCCAGTCTCCTCAGCGACCGCGAGTTCTGCCTGGCAGGCATGCTCTACTTCATCCTGCTGCCGCGCGCGCACGCCTCCCTTGCCGACATCGAGCGCATGGGCCGCGCCGTCTCCCGGCGCGGCGATCTCTTCGGCATTGACGAGCTCGTCAATCTTCTGCTCGACGTTGCGGCCAAGTCTGCGCCCCTGCGCGGGGGCGCGCGCCAGCCGGAGGCCATCTGCAGCGCCTTCGAGCAGGCGGCCAGGCTGAACGTCCTGCGCCGGGACGAAGCCCTGCGCGCCCGCTTTGCCGAGGCCATGGCAAGCCTCCCCGCCAAGACGCGCCTCGCATGCGCCCTCGGCGCCGGCACCCCGCTCCCCGAAGGCGAAAACCTGCGCATCGACAGCCAGGGCCTCGAAAGCCTGGCCATAAGCTTCCTGTCATGGACAAGCGGCAAGGCCAGTCCCGAGGTGGCGCATATGTTCACGACCATTCTGGCCCGCCTCGCCCCGGACTGCCGTTCCGACTTTGCCTCCATGCTCTGCCGCGAGGCGGGCACCCTCGGCTTTGGCATGCCCTTCATCTGGATCTCCGCCTACGGCTTCAGACGCTGGGACAGCCGCTGGGATGCCAAGTACGATCCCGAGGACTTCGAAGACGAGACCATCCTCGAAACCTACCGGCGCGCCGCCGGCTTCTGGCACGCCCTCGGCGGCGCCATGCGCGACGCGATCCTGGAAGTCCTGCCCGAGCGCGATCCCGTCCGCCCCCTGATAGCCCTGGCCGGCGACAGCTACATGACTGTCTCCAAAAACAGCGCGGTCCAGAGTGCCGTGATCGCGGCCTCCTACCCCCCCCACATCTACCTTGGCCTGTGGATCTTGTGCTGCGAGTGCGAGGGCGCCTCGCACACCTTCCTGACGCGCATCCTCTCCAAGGGAAATCCGCTCATCGAAGACAACGAGGAATGGGAGATCCTGCTGGACGTGCTGAAGGATCTGCCGCGGAACCGCTCCACGATTGCGGGCGAGGCCCTGTGGAGCTACTGGAGCAAGAAGCGCAAGCGCGACATGGATTTCGTCGATGCCAAGCGCCAGCTTGCCCGCATGCTCGGCAAGTAGGGCAGGCAGGCGCTGGTCAAGGGGGCCGCTTGCGCCAGCCCTTGCCCTGTGCGCCCGCTGAGGCCGGGACGCCCCTGGGCGGCCAGCGCCCTGCTTCCGCCGCGGCCGGCCATTCCGGTTCCCGGTCCGCACGCCCCGCATCTGCCAGCGATGCCTCTGCCTGCGATGCCGCGACGCATCTGCCCGCTTTGCATCTGCATTGACAAGGC
>DFDR01000014.1 GCA_002369295.1 Desulfovibrionaceae bacterium UBA3823 | reverse complement strand
CCTCGTCGAGCAGATGCGAGCCCGCCAGGTGGCTCTGGCCGGCAGCAAGGCTGGTCAGGCCGCCCAGGGAGCCCACGTGCGCCGAGGTGAGGCGGAAGCGCGGATGGCGCCTGCGCAGGAAGCTGTCGATGAGGTCCAAGGCGTTGTCGTGGCTGCCCACGGCCAGCAGGGCGTCTTCTATCTGCCGGCGGGGGCGCACCAGGCGGACCGGCACTTCCATGCCGGCGTCGATGCCTTCCGAGGAGGCCGGGATGGCGAGAATGCCGTCGGCACGGGAGAGGCTCGACACGACGCCGGCGCCGCGGGCCAGCGGCACGGCGCGGAACTTGCCGTCGACCAGGCCGAGCTTCACGCGCACGCGCTCCTCCATGCCGGGCTTCGAGGGCAGGGGGTTGCAGGGCGAGGCCATGACCGTGGTGCCCCGCTCGAGCTCCCTGCTCTGCAGGCGGCAGAGCCAGGGCAGGACGAACTCCTCCATGGCGATGCTGGCGGAGACGGGATAGCCCGGGGCGCCCACGACGGGCGTCGATCCGATGCGTCCGAGCAGGGCCGGCTTGCCGGGCATGACGGCGATGCCGTGGCAGAAGACCTCGCCCAGGGCCGCCAGGGCGTCTTCGGTGTAGTCGCGGCTGCCGGCCGAGGAGCCGGCGTTGACGACGATCATGTCGAAGCCGGCCTTGGCCGCCTGCTCAAGGGCCGTGCGGATGCGCTCCGGATCGTCGGGCACGATGGGCAGGGTCTGGGCATCGCCTCCGGCAAGCTGAATCTGGGCCGAGAAGACGAGGGAGTTGAATTCGGGAAGCTTCTTCCCCGAGGCGAGCTCGGCCTCGGAAAGGGATTCGAGCGGGGCGATTTCGCTGCCTGTGGGCAGGATGGCCACGCGGGGCCGCCTGTAGACGAGCGGGCGCATGACGCCGGCGGCAGCCAGGGCGCCTATCTCGGCAGGGCCGATGACAGTGCCCGGCGCCAGGATGATCTCCGTTGCCACCATGTCTTCGCCGAGCTTGCGGACGTGCTGCCAGGGGAAGGCAGCCTGCGTGATCACCACGCTGCCCTTGTCGTCCCGGCGCTCGAGCTTCTCCACCATGATGACGGCGTTGGTGCCTTCAGGCAGGGGGCGCCCCGTGTTGACCCAGAAGGCGTCTTTGCCGATGGCAAGCTCCAGCGGACTGCGGGGCGAGGCCTGGAAGGTCGCCTCGGCCTTGACGGCAACGCCGTCCATGGCCGCGCCGTGGAAGGCGGGAGAGGAGCGCAGGGCCGCAATGGGCTCGGCCGCGGTGCGGCCAAGGGCCTCCTTGAGGGGCACGGCTTCCGGGGCAAGGCTCCGGCGCAGGTCGTCCAGCCTGTCGAACCAGAGTGCGCGGGCTTCCTCGACGGGCAAAAGGTTCAGGTACATGCGCCGTTCAGTTTTGGCTTCCATAGGCTTGTCTCCTTGCATTGGGAAAAGGGGCGTCAGCGCAGCAGGATCAGATCGAGCGCTTCGCCGGCGTGCAGGCCGTCGCGGTTCTCGGGGCAGACCACCAGCCCGTCGGCGCGGGTGAGGGAGCTGATGCATCCGGAAGGCTGGCGGAGGGTCTGGACCAGCGGCAGTCCGTCCTGCATCCTGACTTCGCCGCCGTCGTCCCTGGCGAGGCACACGCGCATGAAGTCGCGCCTGCCGAGCGGCGAGGCTGCGTCGTGGGCAAGGCGGCAGGGGACGGTGCAGGGCCGCTTCGGCGCCAGCCCCTGCATCTGCCGGAGCAGCGGCGCCAGAAAGAGCTCTGCCGTGACGAGGGCACTGGTGACGTGGCCAGGCAGGCCCATGAGGCACGTGCCGCCGAGAGAGGCCAGGATGAAGGGCTTGCCTGGGCTGACGGCCGCGCCGTGCACCAGCAGCTCTGCGCCGGCAAAGCCCGTGAAGACGGCGACGGTGTGGTCGCGCATGCCGGCAGAGGACCCGCCGGAAAGCACGACAGCGTCCGCGTCGGGAAGGATTTCGGCAACCTTGGCCTGGAGCGCCTCGGGGTCGTCGCCGACGATGCCGGCAAGCCTCGCCTCGGCGCCGTGCTCGCGGCAGAGGGCGAGCAGGCTGTGGGCGTTGACGTCGCGCACCTGGCCGGGCCTGGGACAGGCTTCGATGGGCACGACTTCGTCGCCCGTGGAGAGGACGACGGCCTTGGGCCTGCGCACGACGCGGACAGCCGCGGTGCCGAAGGCAGCCAGCAGGCCTATGTCCTGCGGACGCAGACAAAGGCCCTTGCGGAGCAGGACCTCGCCTTTTTTGGCGTCTTCGTCGCGGTAGGTGACATGGTCGCTGGGGGCGACGGGGCGGATGATCTCCACGTCCTGGCCGGAAAGGCGGGTGTGCTCCACCATGGCGCAGGCATCGGCGCCCGGCGGGAGCATGCCGCCTGTCAAAATGGGGCAGGCCTGGCCCTCGGCAAGAGCGCGCTGGTTCATTTCGCCCATGGCAGTCCCAGGTGCGAGGCAAAGCAGCGCGGGGCTGGACTCGCTTGCGCCGAAGCAGTCGCGGGCATGGACGGCGTAGCCGTCGACGGCCGAGCGGTCGAAGCCGGGCAGGTCTGCCGGTGCGGCAAAGTCTTCGGCAAGCACCCGGCCAAGACACTCGTCGAGGGGAAGAATTTCGCTTTCCCGCAGGGGAAAGCGCCTGAGGGCGGCAAGCACTTCGTCCACGGGCTTCAGAGAGAGAAATGGCTTCATCTGGCATGCCGGCCCTCTGCGCTGCCTGTGGGCAGGGGAGGGCCACCTCCGTTGGCGTCGGCTGCCGGCAGGCCTCGCTTGAGGCTGTGCCGGAAAGCCGCAGAGCTTAGGCTAGCAGAAGAGGCGCCTTTTGTCTCATGAAAAGGTGAAAACGGCATTCAAGTCACGGAAAGTCAGCCGTGTTTCCGCAAAAAGTGACGCTTTGCCCCAGCCGGACAGTGCCGGAGCCGATGTTGCCCTTGGCTTGGCCTGGGGGTAGAATTTGCCCGCTGTCCGGAGC
>DFDR01000134.1 GCA_002369295.1 Desulfovibrionaceae bacterium UBA3823 | reverse complement strand
CGGAAAGAAAAATTCTCCGGCAGACTGGGCAGGTGCCGTTCCCAAGCCAGGGAAACGCATTCGGGGGATTGGGGAACCATGCATCAAAAACTGTCTTGGCAATATTCTGTTTGTTGGGATAGGCTTTCCTGCCGGCAGCGCCGCACCAGGACGGGCGGAGCGCTGCGAGGCGGCCAGGCGGCGTACGGGGCTTCAGCTGCACGGGCGGCGCCATGCGTCCCGGAAGCGCGGATGCCGAGAAGCAGTCCAGAGCGGCCGAGGCGCCAGCCGCAGGAAGGCCGGCGTGAAGGCCAGGCAGGGCAAGGGCATCAGGCCCGCAAGCCGCGGGGCTGCGGCAGGCCGGAGGCTCCCTTCCTCCCCAAGCGCCGCTTCGGCTTCTGCAGGGGCACTGCAAGGGGTTCAGGAGCAGGGCTGCCCCGCTTCTCCCTGTCTGCCTCCTCCGGCATCCGCCTGTGCGCATGCGCAGGCCAGCGCGACAGGCGGCCATGCCAGGGAGCCCTGCGTTCAGCAGCCGAAAGGCCGTGAACGCGGCCGCACCGATCTAGACATCCCTGTCGAAGTCGAGCTTCTCGTCCGGCACGCGCATGAGCACGGCGTCCTCGAAGCCCGTATCCCTGTCCGGCACGCGGAACTCGACTTCGGTGACGCCCCTGGCGGAGCTGTTGACTATGCCCCTGGTTCCTGCCGGCAGGCGGTGCATGTGGGCGGACTTGTACATGCGGTTCGTGCCCGCGTGGGGGGCCTTGAGGACCACGTGGTCGTCTTCGTGGAAGCGCAGAGTCTTGGCTTTGGGCATGTTCACCTCCTGTGTCGTCTGGAACGCTCTGCCGGGAAAGCCGAAAGGATCCCGGAAAAGGCGCCTGGCCGGGCTGGTCCTTCCGGCCGCGGCCTTCCTGGCTTTCCCCTCCAGACGGGCTTTCATAGCATCTGCGGGCCTTGCCGCGCCAGCCCTGAAGCGCTTCGCGCCGGCGCCGGAAGCGACGGCAGGCATCGGCGGCAGGCGGGGCGGGGACGAAGGCAGGCGGAGAAGAGAGAAGGAGGAGGAAGGCGGAGAAGGAAGAATGCGGGGAAGAGAGAAGGAGCGCGGCGAAGCAAGCGAAGAAGGAAGGAAGGAGGGAAGCGAAGGAGATCTTGACCCGGCGCCGGCTGGGAGGGCAGAAGAGCTGCAGGCAAGGCGCGCAACGCTCGCTCGCGGGCGCCATGCGCTTTTTGCAGGCAAGGAGGAAGGCCATGAAGGAGGCCAGGAAAGAGGCCGGGAAGAAGGCTGGGGAGAAGGCCATGAAGCAAGGAAAGCGCTTCTGCGTGAGCGGCTGTCTGGCAGGCCTGCCCTGCCGCTGGGACAGTGCATCCAGGCCCGACCCCCGCATTCAGCGGCTGGTCGCCCGGGGGATGTGCGTTGTGGTCTGCCCCGAGGTGCAGGGCGGACTGCTCCCGCCGCGCAAACCCTGCGAGCTCTGCGGGGACAGGGTGCTGGCCAGGGACGGCACGGACTGCACCGGGGCCTTTCGCAGGGGGGCTGCCAAGGCGCTGGCCATGGCCCTGGCCGCAGGCTGCACGGCAGCCGTGCTCAAGGCGCGCTCGCCCTCCTGCGGCGCCGGCGGGATCTACGACGGCAGCTTCACGAAGACGCTGGCGCCCGGCGACGGCATCTTTGCCCGCCTGCTCAGAGAGGCGGGCTTGGAGATCTTCACTGAGGAGAGCCTGCCCTGGGAGCGGCTGGAAGCGGAGCTGGAGGCAGATCCGGAGGCAGAGCTGGGGGCAGAGCTGGCGCCTGCCTGCGGACCGCACGCGGCGCCGGCAGGGGTCAGGAACTAGTCCGGCTGGCCGGCAGCCTGGGCCTGCTCCTCCAGCTTGGCCAGAATCTGGCCTGCCTTGGCGTCGCCGTTCTGCCAGGCTCTGGCCAGCCAGGCCTCGGCCTCCTGGCGGCAGGCCTGGGGCGTGAGGCCAGGAATGGGCATCTTGCCTTCCTCATTGGTGGAGAAGAGCAGGAGCAGCCCGCCAAGCTCGCGCTGGGCCTCGGGATAGCCGCCTTCGGCGGCGTCGAGCAGGAGCAGGAAGGGGCTTTCGCCCTCTCTGGCCTCGACCTTGCCCTCGTCGATGAGCTGGCAGAGCAGGAAGGCGCAGACGGGATGGCTGGCCGCGCCCTTGCGCAGGATGGCCGCGCCCGTCTCGACGAGCTTCTGGCCGAGCACGCCCTTGGCCAGGGTTTCGCCGAGGGCCGGCCAGGTTTCGGGATCGTCGAGGGCAATGGCGCGCTCAAAGCAGGCTCTTGCCTGGCGCTCGTCCGCTTCGCCTGCGCCCTCCACGGTGAGGAAGCGGCCCAGCTGGACCAGGGCGGGCGCGAAGTCCTGCGCGCATGCCTTTTCCAGCCATGCTCTGGCAGCGCCCGGATCCTGAGCCATGCCCAGCCCCTCCAGGGCCATGTGGCTCGCCATGAGCTGGGCTCTCGGGGAGCCGGCACCGGCGGCCTCGAGGATGAAGGTGCCGCCTTCGGCGCCCTCTGTGGCCTGGAGCTTCTGCCAGGCATCGGCAAGACCGTCGTGGAGTTCTTGTTCGTGGGCTACGTTCGGCATGGCTTCTGGATTCTCCTTGCAGCGTGCGTCGCGCAGGGAGCCCCTGCGCGCAGGCGTGATAGATACGCCAGGCCTGCGCCTTCCGGCAAGTCCCGGCAGCGGGCCGGGCGGCGGCCTTGCCTGCTACCTGAGGGCGAAGTTCACGGCAAAGAGCAGGCTCACCACCCACATGGCGGGACTGACCTCGCGCCAGCGGCCGGTGCAGAACTTGAGGCAGGCGTAGCTCACGAAGCCGAAGCCGAAGCCCGTGGCGATGGAGTAGGTGAGGGGCATGGTGGCGATGGTCAGAAAGCAGGGCAGGCCTTCGGTGAGGTCCGTGAAGTCGATGTGCACCACCTCGGCCATCATGATGGTGCCGACGATGACGAGCACGGGCGCCGTGGCGTAGGACGGCACGAGGCTGAAGAGGGGCGCCAGGGGCAGGGCCAGCAGAAAGAGAGAGCCGGCAAAGACGGAGGAGAGGCCCGTGCGGCCGCCCTGGGCTATGCCGGCCGCGCTTTCGATGTAGGTCGTGACCGTGGGGCAGCCGATGAAGGCGCTCGCCATGGTGCCGATGGAGTCGGTGGCAAAGGCCTTGTCGATGTTCTGGATGCGGCCCTTGTCGTCCATGAGGGCGGCCTTCTTGGCCAGGCCGATGAGCGTGCCCATGTTGTCGAAGAGCTCGACGACGGTGAAGGTGAAGACGATCTGGACAATGCCGAAGGCCATGGCGCCCTTGAAGTCGAGCTGGCAGAAGAGGGGAGAGAGGTCGGGAAGGGCCGGGCGCACAAGCTCCCCGAGGGAGGATGGCGCAGGCGAGACGCCGGCGATCATGCAGGCCGCGGCCGTGGCCAGCATGCCGGTGAGCATGGCGGACATCCAGCCACGGTGCATGAGGATGGCGGTGAACAGCAGGCCGGCAAAGGAGATGAGGGTGCCGGGCTCGCAGACCCTGCCCAGGGTGACCAGGGTCGAGGGGCTGGCGACGACGATGCCGGCGCCCCTCAGGCCGATGAAGGTGATGAAGAGGCCTATGCCGACGACGATGGCGCGCTTGAGCTCCATGGGGACGGCGTCCACGAGCATCTGCCGGAGCCTGGTCGCCGTGAGGAGGAAGAAGCACACGCCGGAGACGAAGACGGCGCCGAGGCCGGCCTGCCAGGAGAGACCCTGGACGGGCACCACGAAGTAGGCGAAGAAGGCCGAGAGTCCGAGGCCCGGCGCCACGACGGCGGGGAAGTTGGCAAAGAGCCCCATGAGGACGGTGGCGCAGGCTGCCGAGATGGCGACCGCAGCCACGGCCGCGTCGCGGGGCATGCCGGCATCGGCGAGCATGGCGGGAACGACCGCGACGATATAGGCCACGGACACAAAGCTGGTGAGGCCGGCGATGAGCTCCTGCTTCACGCTCGTGCCCTTGGCCGAAAGGTGAAAGTAGCGGTCCAGCGCGCCGCCGGCGCCGTGACGGACCCACGCAGTCTTGATGCCCTCTGGCATGTCGGCCTCCCTCGTTCGAGATGGGCTACGATACGGACGAAGGCGCCGCTCCGTCAACGCCGCCAGCGGTCTGCGACCGCGTCCGTGACCTGGCGGAACGCAGACGGCGGATGCCGGGAGGGCTGGACAGGACCCTGGATGGCGCGGACGGCTGCATGGAGCCCGTCAGCTTGAGGGCCGTCGCCAAGGGGACCGGGGACTCGTGGCGGAGGCCTTCTCTGGCTCGTTCGGGGCGGTCGGGGCGTCGGGCGCCGGGCAGAAAAAAGCCGGTTCATGCAAAGGCCGTGCGGGGTGGCTGCGCTGCGGCCTTGCCGCTCGCCTCTGCCCTTGCGGCCGCTTCTGCCTTTCTGCTTCTCCGCCGCACCAGCCTGGCTGCTCGCGCCGCTTCCGGCATGCCAGGTCAAAGCCTGTCCCAAGCCAGGCGCAGGTCCTCCGGCTTGAAGTCTGCATCGCCGGCAGAGGCGCTTTGCTCCGATGCTGGAAGGCCCAGGGATGCTGCATTTTCCAGATGGCGGCAAAGTCGGGGCTCTCAGGAGGACGGGTGGAGGCCTGCCGCCTGCGGCCGCAGCTTTTCGCGGCTTGCTTGCGTCAAGGGACGCCTGCCTGTAGCCTGCAGACGAAGGAGTTCCCTATGAAGCACCACGATGGTTTCTACAAGCGGATCTTGAGCTGCCGGCAGATGGTGTCGAGCTATCTGCTGGATTATGTTCGTGCCGGCTTCGTTGCCGACATGGAC
>DFDR01000020.1:15087-15247 GCA_002369295.1 Desulfovibrionaceae bacterium UBA3823 | reverse complement strand
TGCAGATCTACATTCCCCCGGGGCCCAGGCTCGGCAAAAACGTCATCGAACTGGACGGCGTGACCAAGGGCATGGGCGACAGGCTCCTCATGGAGAACTTCTCCTGCATCGTGCCGGCTGGCGCCATCGTCGGCATCATTGGCCCCAACGGCGCCGGCAA
>DFDR01000020.1:14752-14951 GCA_002369295.1 Desulfovibrionaceae bacterium UBA3823 | reverse complement strand
CGTGAAGCTCGCCTACGTGGACCAGCACCGCGAGTCCCTTGAGCCCGGCAAGACGGTCTACGAGCTCGTGAGCCAGGGCCGCGACACCATCCAGCTCGGCGCCATGGAAGTCAACGCCCGCGCCTACTGCAACCGCTTCAACTTCAGCGGCCAGGACCAGCAGAAGAAGGTGGACGTGCTCTCCGGCGGCGAGCGCAAC
>DFDR01000020.1:13400-14623 GCA_002369295.1 Desulfovibrionaceae bacterium UBA3823 | reverse complement strand
ACGACATCGACGTCAACACCATGCGCGCCCTGGAGGACGCTCTGGACAACTTCGCCGGCTGCGTGCTCGTCATCAGCCACGACCGCTGGTTCCTGGACCGCGTCGCCACCCACATCATGGCCTTCGAGGACGACAGCCAGGTCGACTTCTTCGAGGGCAGCTACACCGAATACGAGCAGGACCGCAAGAAGCGCCTGGGCAAGGCTGCGGAGCAGCCCCACAGGCCCAAGTTCCGCAAGTTCTCGCGCTAAGTCCGCTCCTTGGCAGGGACAGTTCGGCGCCGCGCTCCGGATTTCCGGGCGCGGCGCCTTTGCGCAGGCCAGGGACCGGCAAGGCGGGCAAGGCGGAGGGGACGTGCCGGCTGAGCGCTGGCAGGCGCCGGCAAATGCGGATATAGTTGCCGGCAAGCGACACGCATCAGCCAGGGCCTGCAGGGCCCAGGGAGTACCCCATGAAAAAGCTTCTTTCCGCGGCCTTTGCGCTGACCCTGCTCCTTGGAGGCTGCCAGGCAGGCTTCCAGCAGCGCGGCATCGACGCCCAGGGCGCCTACGTCTCCAGCTCCCGTCCCGCCATTCAGGTCGCCGTGCCGGGCCTGGCCTGGAAAGCCGGCGGCTTCAGCTCAGGCAGGCTCTACAATCCCGGCATGGCGGGCGGGCTTGTCATCGACGTGCACAGCCACGTCTATGCCGCAGGCCCCCAGGGGCCCGCGGCCTCGGTGACCCATGCGGAGCTGCCCCTCGGCTGGATCTGGACCACAGTCCATCCCCGTCCCGGCGCCGTCAACGAGGGCATGGAATTCTTCGGCGGCAAGGGCTGGGCTGCCTTCACCTATCTGGTTCCGCGCAAGAGCGACCCCTTTGCCGGCATTGCCGGCGAGCCCGCGGAAGCCGGGGAGGACGGCGCCCCCGCCTACTGGCTGGCCCGCTACTGCGCGCTGGTGTGCAACTACCGCCTGACCAAGATCATTCTGGAGTACCGCGAGCCTGCACCCGAGGGCCTGGCGCGCCTCTCCCCCCTGCCCTTCGGCCAGGAGGGCTTCATCAAGGGCTTCGAGGAGCGCGCCCGCAAGGCCTTCCAGATCATGGCGCCGGCGCCGGCGCAGCCCGTCCAGCCCGGCGGCGCCCAGCGCATACGCTGGCACTTCATGGACGACCGCTTCCTCGGCGACGTCATGGAGCAGGATCTGCACACCCGCGACCTGTAGCCTGCCATCTTCCGTCCCG
>DFDR01000020.1:0-13320 GCA_002369295.1 Desulfovibrionaceae bacterium UBA3823 | reverse complement strand
CCCGCACCGTCCCCGCGCACGGGGACTGCCAAGGAGACTGCCATGGCCCACGTCCTTGCCTGCGACATCGGCGGCACGAACTGCCGCCTTGCCCGCTTCAGCCTCAGCAAGGGAGGCCTTGCCCTCGAAGGCCAGACCGCGGTGTCCACCGCCCAGGTCGCCAGGTCCGCAGACCTTGTCTGCGCCCTTGCGTCCGCCTTTGGCGAAGCGCCCGTCCGGGAGGCTGCCGCCCTCGGCGTCTCGGTGGCAGGCCCCGTGGCAGGCGGACGCGCCCGCCTCACCAACGCGAAGCTCGATCTCGCCGGAGAGGAGCTCTCGCAGATGCTCGGGGGCAAGCCCTGCCGGCTTGCCAACGACTTCGAGGCCGTCTCGGCCGCCGTGCTCACCGAAGAAGGCGCCAGAGCCGAACTCGTGGCAGGCGAGCCCTGCCCCGACGCGCTGGCCGTGCGCGCCTGCTGCGGAGCCGGCACGGGCTTCGGCTGCTCGGCCGTCATGCCGCGGGCGGACGGCAAGGCCCTGATCCTGGCCTCCGAAGGGGGCCATGCGGCCTTTCCCTTCACGCCGGCCGAGGCGCCCTTCCAGCGCTGGCTAACGGCGCGGCGCGACGCCGGCCCCTACGCCTCCGTCGAGGACGTGCTCTCGGGGCGCGGCCTGGAGGGGCTTGCCGAATTTCTGGATCTGGCCGGCATGGACGCAGCTGAAATCGGCGAAGCCGTGCTCGGACAAGACGAGTGGTGGGAACCCAGCGCCATGCCTGGCGAAGGCCGCACGGCCAGGGCCAAACGGGAGCTGTGCGCCTCCTATGCGCGCTTCTACGGCAGGGCCTGCCGCGACTGGATGCTCGCCACCCTGTGCCGGGGCGGACTCTGGATAGCCGGCGGCATCGCCGTCAAGAACCGCGCAATCGCGCGCTCCAGGGCCTTCCGCGACGAAATCGTCCAGGGCCGCCACGCAGCCATGCTCAAGACCTTCCCCGTCTACCTCTTCATGAGCGAGGCCGCCGGCCTCTGGGGCGCGGCCAGACTGGCCTGGGATCTCGCCTAAGCCTGGCACCGGCAGCCAGGCATGCCGTCCTTGGCCGGCATCGGCACCGTGCCGGGCCAGCCCTTGGCGCATGC
Source organism: Desulfovibrionaceae bacterium UBA3823 (assembly GCA_002369295.1). Lineage (GTDB taxonomy): Bacteria > Desulfobacterota > Desulfovibrionia > Desulfovibrionales > Desulfovibrionaceae > Desulfovibrio. The sequence goes on along the minus strand of DFDR01000020.1, from coordinate 12,202 downwards.
CGGCCGCGAGGCCCCCGAACCTGATCTAGCCCGGCCTGGCCCAGGCCTGAACGGCCCTGTCGAGTTCCGGCCCCGGGGTCACGGAAAGCTCCGGCGGCAGCGCCAGATGGTACCAGTACTCGCCGTCCAGCAGCACCTGGGCCTCGCAGGGCACGGGACCCGCGTGGTTTTCCAGAATGCGCTTCAGGCTGGCCACGGACTGCGCATCGAGCCGATCCGGCGGGATGGTCACGAGCACGGGCTCCATGTTGGTCTGGCAGACTTCGGCGAGCGTGCGGACCCGGCTGCCCAGAATCTTGATCTCGCGCAGCGGGGCCTGGCCCTCGCCGTTTTCGTCCATGTCCTGCTCTGCCTGCTGCTCTGTCTCCTCCTGGCTCTTGGGGTCGATGGTGCCGTCTATCCAGAGCGGGGTGTCGCTCTGGAGGAGGGCCTGCACTTCTTCCGTGTAGGCCTTGGGGAAGAAGGTGACCTCGGCGTGGCCGGTGAGGTCCTCCAGCTGGGCAAAGGCCATGCGCTGGCCCCGCGCCTTGGTGAGCACCTCGCGCACGCTCGTGACGAGCACGGCCGAGTGCACTTCGGCGCCGCCGCCGGCCTCCTGCAGGCTTTCCAGCGTCATGCCCCGCAGCCGCTGGATCTGCTGGGTGAAGGGCTGGAGGGGATGGGATGTCAGGTAGAAGCCCAGCGCCTCCTTCTCGTTCTGGAGCTTGACGTCGTCGGCAAACTCCTCGAGGGCCGCGTCCGGAATGTTGATGCCGACGCCGGGAAGCTTTTCCTGGACGACCTTCATCTGGGGGGCCAGGCTGAAGAGGGAGCCTGTCTGGGCGCCGCTTTTGGCCTTCTTCTGGGCCTTCTCCACCACCTGGTCGAGGCAGCAGAGCAGGGCCTGCCGGCTTGCCCCCGTGCAGTCGAAGGCGCCGCCCTTGACGAGGGCCTCGAGCACGCGCTTGGTGACCTTGCGCAGGTTCACGCGCGTGCACAGGTCGAAGAGGGAGACGTACTCGCCGTCCTTGCGGGCGGACACGATCTCCTGGATGGCCTCGTCGCCCACGTTCTTGATGCCGCCGAGGCCGAAGACGATCTTGCCCCCATGCGAGGTGAAGGCCCGGTGGGAGTAGTTGACCGAGGGCGCCAGCACCTCCACCCCGCGGTCCTTGCAGCAGGAGATGTACTTGAGGAGCTTGTCCTGGTTGCCCATTTCGCTTGTCATGAGGGCTGCCATGAACTCGCTCGTGTAGTGCTCCTTGAGGTAGGCCGTGTAGTAGGAGATCTGGGCGTAGGCCGCGGAGTGGGACTTGTTGAAGCCGTAGGCCGCAAACTTTTCCATCAAGTCGAAGATCTCGTTGGCCTTCTCCTCGCCTATGCCCTTCTTCGCCGCGCCCTGCACGAAGACGGAGCGCTGCTGGGCCATGGCCTCGGCCTTCTTCTTGCCCATGGCCCTGCGGAGCAGGTCTGCGCCGCCCAGCGTGTAGCCGGCAATGATCTGGGCGATCTGCATGACCTGTTCCTGGTAGACGATGACGCCGTAGGTGTCCCTGAGGCACTCCTCAAGGGATTCGTGGGGGTAGACCACGGGCACTTCGCCGTGCTTGCGCCGGATGAACTCGTCGACCATGCCGGAGCCGAGCGGGCCCGGGCGGTAGAGGGCGAGCATGGCGATGACGTCCTCGAAGCAGGAGGGCTTGAGCATGCGCAGGTACTGGCGCATGCCGGAGCTCTCGACCTGGAAGACGCCGTCGGTGTCGCCGCGGGAGTAGAGATCGTAGGTGGCCTGGTCGGTGAAGGGAAGCGTGTCCAGGTTGGGGGGCTCCTTGCCCTCCAGACTGATGTTGTCGAGCGTGTCCTGGATGAGCGTCATGGTCTTGAGGCCCAGGAAGTCGAACTTCACGAGGCCCGTCTGCTCGACCATGGGGCCGTCGAACTGGGTCACCTGCTCGCCGTGCCGGCCTCTGAAGAGGGGCAGGTAGTCCGTCATGGGACCGTCCGAGACGACGAGCCCGGCCGCGTGCATGCTGGCCTGGCGGGTGAGGCCCTCGAGCTTCTCGGAAACGTCGATGAGCTTCTTGATCAGGGGCTCCGAGGCGTAGCGGCGCTGGAGCTCCTCGCTGGCCGCGAAGACGTCCCTGATGTGGATCTTGGGATCGTTGGCCGGCACCAGCTTGGCGATGGACGCGCGGTCCTGGAAGCTCATGCCGAGCGCGCGGCCCACGTCGTGGATGACGGCCTTGGCCTTCATCGTGCCGAAGGCCGCAATCTGGGAAACCGAGTCCTCGCCGTAGGTGTCGGCCATGTGGCGGATGACGCGCGTGCGCCGGCGCTCGCAGAAGTCCACGTCGATATCAGGGAGGGAGACGCGCTCGATGTTCAGGAAGCGTTCAAAGAGCAGGTTGAACGGCAGGGGGTCGAGGTTGGTGATGCGCATGGCCCAGGCCACCAGGGAGCCTGCGGCCGAGCCGCGTCCGGGCCCCGTGGGCACGCCGTTGTTCTTGGCCCAGTTGATGAATTCCTGCACGATGAGGAAGTAGCCGGGAAANNCCTGCGGCCGAGCCGCGTCCGGGCCCCGTGGGCACGCCGTTGTTCTTGGCCCAGTTGATGAATTCCTGCACGATGAGGAAGTAGCCGGGAAAGCCCATCTCGAGGATGACGTCGATCTCGTGCTGCAGGCGCTCCCGGTACTTCGCCTGATCGAGGGAGCCGGGATCGGGATGCTCGCGGAAGCGGCGCTCCAGCCCCTCCTCGGCCAGGCGCCGGAACTCCGACTCGAGGCTCTGGCCCGGCTCCAGCTTGTAGACCGGAAAGAAGTGCCTGCCGAAGACGAGCTCGCAGCTGCACTGCTCGGCAATGCGCGCCGTGTTGGCCAGGGCCTCGGCGTCGCTGGGAAAGTCGCGCTCCATGTCCTCGGGCGACTTGTAGTAGAGCTGGTCTGTGCGGAAGCGGAAGCGCTTGGGATCGTCGATGGTGGAGCCGGTGCCGATGCACAGCAGTATCTCGTGGGCCTCCACGTCGTCGTGCTCCAGGTAGTGGCAGTCGTTGGTGGCAACGAGCGGAATGCCCTCCGACTCCGCCAGCTCGTGCAGCCGCGCGTTGATGACCTTCTGCTCGTCGAGGCCGTTTTCCTGGATTTCGAGATAGAAATTGTCCTTGAAGAGCGCCGCGTACTGCCGCGTCAGGGAACGGGCCCTGTCCATGTCGCCGGCAAGGCAGGCCTGGGGGATTTCGCCCTGGATGCAGGCCGTGAGGCAGACAAGGCCTTCGGCGTGCCTGCGCAGGATCTCCCAGTCCACGCGCGGCTTGTAGAAGAAGCCCTCGAGCCAGCCCTTGGAGACGATTTTGACGAGGTTGCGGTAGCCGTCCATGTTCCTGGCGAGCAGGACGAGATGGTGGCGGCGCTTGGCGTCGTCGCTCGTCGTGTCGAGATGGTCGCGGCAGGTGTAGACCTCGCAGCCGAAGATGGGCTTGATGCTGTAGGCCGAGCAGGTCTTCTGGAAGGAGGCTGCGGCGAACATGTTGCCATGATCCGTCACGGCCGCTGCCGGCATGCCGAAGTTCTTGGCGCGCTCGCACAGGTCCTTCAGGCGTATGGCGCCGTCGAGCATGCTGTATTCCGTGTGGCAGTGGAGATGGACAAAGTCGGACATGGCGCCTTCCTGCACGCTCGCGGCGTGCTGGGAACCGCGCGCCGCCAAGCTGTTGAATTTGAAGAAAAATTAATATTATCAGATAGTTGCGTTACTATACGGCAGGCTCCTGCACTTGTCAATGCGCAAAGCGCATGGCGAAAGGCGCAGGCGCCGGGCCCGCCTGGACCAAGCAAGCCCTGCGCAGTCCGCAGCCGAAGATGCCGCTTGCCTTGACGGCGGGACGGCCGATCGCCGAACAGTCCACGAGCAGACTCCCTGTCAGCCGCAGGACAGGAACGCAGGCCGCGGACGGTCGGCATCGGCATCCAGGCCATGATGCCGGCACCTCATCGCCCGCCGGCATCATGACTCACCGGCATCATGGCCCACCGGGAGCTCTCCAGTGGGGAAGCGGGGGGGCCGCTGACCGGGCGCGTTCTCCGAAAGCAGGCTGCCCGGGGAAGAAGCTGCTTCGCCGCGTCTGCCTGGCTGGACGTGCTGGCCGCGCCCAGTCCCCCTTCTTGCGTCAGCCGCAGTCCCATGTGGAAGCTCTACAAGGCAAAAGGCCGTGGCTGTGGATGGGGCGCAGCGGGTTTTCGGCGCAGGCCGCCGCGGGCTGCCACGGACCTCAGCCTGCATCTTTTGCCGGCCGCGAAAAGCGCGTATGCTCCTGCCTGCCGAAGCTCTCGGCAGGAACGCATCAGGAGGACCGCCATGACCCAGGAAGCGACAAGCGCAGCCGCGCTCGAAGACCGCATCCGCGAGCTCACGCTGAAAATACTGGAAGAGGAGATAGCCAGCGCCCAAGCCAGAGGCGTGCCCGCCGACATGGGCGAAGCCATGCGCCGCGCCCAGGCCAAGGCAGCGGAAATGGCCGGCACCGAGGCCGGCACTTCGCCCGAGAGGCGCTAGAAAGAACCAGCACCGCAGTGCTGGACGCAGGCGGCGGACAGCAGGGCAACTCGCCCGCGGCGCCGTACCGAAGCCGCCGATCGGACTGCAGAACGGCACGCCGGGATCGCGGGCCCTCGGGCTGCAGGCCCCTGCCGAGGCCCATCCCGCTTCGGCACCGCAATCAAGCGCAAATCTCTTGACTGTCAAAGGGAGACAGCGCTAATTTCCCGCAGGAGCTCAGGCTCCGACCTGTGCCGGAATGGTGGAATTGGTAGACGCAGAGGACTCAAAATCCTCCGGTGGCAACACCTTGTGGGTTCAAGTCCCACTTCCGGTACCACACCAGATTTTCAAAGCTCCCAACGCTTGGGCGATCTCAGCGTTGGGAGCTTTTCATTTCAAGGTGTTGTGTCAACCCGAATTCGCGACTCATCCGCGCCAGGCTGGCTTGACCCGGGCTTCTAGCGGGCATAAAGTTAGTTCACAGCTTAGCTAAGCAAGGAGGATGCCATGCTGCAGGTCAACATGCACGATGCCAAGACGCATCTGTCCCGCCTCGTGGAAGGGGCCGTGCAGGGCGAGCCCTTCGTCATCGCGAGGGACGGCACGCCGCTGGTCACGGTCCAGGCCTGCCGGCCCGAAGTGAAGCCGGAAGACCGCGTTGGATTCATGCCGTGGCTGCAGGTGCCCGAGGACTTCGACTCCATGGGAGGAGAAGAGATCGCCGCGATGTTCGAGGGCCCTTCCGCATGAACATTCTGCTCGACACGCACATGCTGCTGTGGGCGGCGAAGGGGACTCTTCCGGAACGCGCCAGGACGATGGCGACGGATCCCGGCAACGAACTTTTTTTCAGCGTCGCCAGCATCTGGGAGATCGTCATCAAGGCGGGTCTCGGACGCCCGGACTTCACCGTGGACGGCGGCGTCCTGCGCCGGGAGCTTCTCGAGCACCGGTACCGCGAACTGCCGGTGCTCGGCCAGCACGTCCTCATGCTGCAGAGCATCCCCCCGCTGCACAGGGATCCCTTCGACAGGCTTCTCGTGGCGCAGGCCAATTCCGAGGGGCTTCTCCTTGTGACGTCAGACCGGATTCTCCAGAACTACCCCGGCTCTATCCTCTTCATTCCAGCCAGACAGTCCATGTAGGCGATGCCGTCATCCCCGCCTGCCCACGAAGCCCTCGGGGATGGCCCTTTCTTCTGGAGGCACCGCCATGAGCATCTTCTTCACCGCCGACACGCACTTCGGCCACGGCGCCGTTCTCCGCTACTGCAGCCGACTCTTCGCTTCGGCCTCGGAGATGGACGAGGCGATCTTCGCGAACTGGCGTGCCTGCGTGGGCCCGAAGGACACGGTCTACCACCTCGGCGACGTGCTCTTCGGGAACAGGGAGCAGGCCGCGCTGCTGGGAGAACGCATCCGGCGGCTTCCTGGGCGGAAAATCCTCGTGCCCGGGAATCACGACCACCGGCACATGGCCCTGCTCGAGGCTGTCTTCGACGAGATCCTGCCGCCTCTGGCCGACGTGCGGCTCCAGATCTCCGCCGGCTTTGAAGGCTTCTGGAACGGCTGGGTCAGCCTCGCTCACTACCCGATCTCGGTCTGGAACGGCTTCTACAGGGGAGCCCTGCACTTCTACGGGCACGTCCACGCGCGCATGCTAGACACAGACAGGCGCATCGACGTGGGCGCGGACAACTGGGACTACGCTCCTGCGCGCCTCGAGGCCGTGCTGACCCGGATGCGGGCGGCGTAGACAATGCCGGTGCTCCTTCTGCCCGCACCCCAAGCGGTCCCCTGCTGGTTGCACTTTGCCGGCGGGGGCTGGAAAAAAGCGAACTGTTGAATTGAGCAAGGGCAATATGTTTTGTCCACTCATCAAAGGCGTTCGCCTCATGGCGTACGCGATGGCGTTCCCTCTTGTTCACCAAAGTGAACAATGCTGGAATCATTGAAAGATTTCGGAGAATTCAAGTTCCAGTTCCGGCCTTGAGGCACCGGTTCTCGGGTCTCCTCCGTCCTGAAGCGGGGGTCTGTCCGTACCTTTCTGAGGAGACGTGTACGGAGCGCTGGCCTGGTGCCGTCGCGTGGGTCATGGAAAGCCCAGGAGCCCCTGCGCATCTCCTGCCTGAAAACGATCTTCCAATGTCTGGCTCGCGACCAGCGTCATGCCCGTGCTCAGCTTCGAGTTTCTTCGAGGCGATCTGCGCTCCGGAGGCGGACGAAACGTGCCGGATGCTCGATGTGGCCCAGACTCCAAATACGCTATAAGGCTTGTAGTATCAATTAAAGAGAACTATGCTGACTTTTAGCAAAAACTTCGAAAGGGAGCGCAAGGCCGTGCGGAAAAACTGGAAAATCGACAAGTCTCTGGAAACGCTGGGGCACAACGTCCGGACGGCACGGATAAAGCGGCGGCTGATGCAGTCGCTGGTGGCCGAACGCGCCGGCATTTCCGCCAAGACGCTTCAGAAAATCGAGGCTGGAAATCCAGGCGTGTCTATCCGCGCCGTTGCCGGCGTCCTGTTTGCCCTCGGTTTTGGAACTCCGCTGGAAAGCCTGTGCGCGCCGGCGACGGACGAAATTGGCATGCTTCTCGAGGAGCAGAGGCTGCCGTCGCGGGTCAGGAGGCGCAGTGGCGACTTCTAAATGCATCATTGACGTTTTCATGTCGCTCGGAGGAAGGAACGTTCCTGCCGGCACGCTTGTCTTTGCCTGCTCGCGGGGGCAGACTTCCTGCAGCTTTTCGTACAGCGAAACATGGCTGGCCATGCCGGGCGCCTTTGAACTGGATCCGTCGCTGCCTCTTGTTCCCGGATTCGCGCATGTCCCCCAGAAGCAGGAAATGCACGGCTGCTTTGCCGATTCCTGTCCCGACAGGTGGGGCCGGAACCTGCTGCGCCGCCACTGCCTGAAAAACGGGCTTCCCGCGCCAGGTCCAGCAGACTTCCTGCTTGGCGTTGCCGACGCGTCGAGAAGCGGGGCTTTCAGGTTCCGTCTTCAGGATTCGCAAGAATGGCTTTCCCCGCAGGCGACGGGCGTGCCAAAGGCGAAAACGCTTTCCGAATTTGCCGCCATAGTACGGGCATATGAAAAAGACGGCCTGGATTCGGACTTCAAGGACCTGCTTGTCCCGGGCACGTCCCTAGGCGGCGCTAGGCCGAAGCTTTCCCTCGAGTCGCCTCGGGACGGCTCCCTCTGGATGGCCAAGTTTCCAAGCCTGAATGACGAAGAAGACGTCTGCCTGCTGGAAAAGCTGAATTACGACGCTGCGACGGCCTGCGGGATTGCCGTTCCCGAGACAAGGCTCTACCGGCTGAAAACCGGCCGGCACATTCTTTTGTCCCGCCGGTTCGACCGCAGACAGGGTCCGGACGGCACCGTCCTGCGCATTCCCTACGCCTCGGCCATGACCCTGCTGGGGGCCCGCGACGGCAGTTCGGAAGAGTATTCCTACGCCGACCTGGCCATGGCCATGCAGGAGCAGGGCGGGGAGCCGGCGACATCGTGCCGTGAACTCTGGAGGCGCGAACTTTTCAACGTGCTGGCCGGCAACAGGGACGACCACCTCCGCAACCACGGCTTCCTCCGCCACGCAGACGGCTGGAGGCCGTCGCCTGCGTTCGACCTTGAATGCGCCAAGGGAAAGCGGACGCATGCGCTGGCGCTCAATGTCGAAGGATGCACGGAGCCGGACATGGAGGCCGTTCTTGCCGCGGCGGAATGGTTCGGCATCGCGCCTCGAGATGCGCTTGCCGACGCCAGACGCTTTGCAGAGACCGTCAGCCTCTTTTCCGGCAGGAATTTCTGCCTGGACCGCGGCCTGTCTGCATCCGACCGGGCCGCGCTGGAAGAAAGCCGCGACGGCGTCCGCTGGCCGGAATTCTTTGCCGGCGAACGGATTCGGCGCGGGACGGCGTCCCTGCAGGACGGGCAGGCTGGATCGACGACCGCGAATGCAGATGCTGGTTCCAGGCCAGAACCTGGACCGGTGCCGGCATCGGACGCGAAGGACGAGCCGGAGGAGGAAGCTGGGCCCCAGCCAGGCATGTAGCCCTCCGGCGACGCAGGTGTCTGCGGCCACGGACCCCTGTTTATGCTAACGAAAAAGTGATCCAAAAATCTGGGTCGTGCTCATGAAAATGTGATCTAGAGTTCCCGCCCAATTTTACCCCTACACCTTCTTGGAGGGGTTGAGCGCTCAAACAGTTCAGAGTCGAATTTTTTTAAAATATTACCCTGCCGGGACGCTCGCCTCACCCCCTCCTTTTTGTTGATATTTGAGCCCTTGGGATGCCCGCTATCGCACATTGGCTGTGGTGCAGTCTGGCGCGAGGCTTCCCGTTCCAGCGTTTTCTTGTTCTTCGACCCCTTCGGGCGTCCCCTTCCACGTTTCGCCTCAGCCGGCGGAACCGCCGTGCGGACAACGGCATGGGGCGATCCAAACGACACGGTCAACGTTTCCTTCGCCTACAGCAAGACTCTTGCCTTCTGGCGCCTCGAGGCCCTGGCCGGCTTCGACCTCAGTGCCTTCGCGCTGGCGACGCTGGCAGCAGGGCTCTGAACGGGTCTGGCGCCGGAGCCTCGAGTTGACGCAAGCCAGCGCAAGGCGTGAGGCATGGCCTGGAGGATGGCAGACCTCGCGGCCCGGCATCTGGCGCATCTGGCCAAGGCCAGCATGGCGCTGGCAGGCCTGGCCCTGGGCCTTGCCGCCTGCTGGCGCAGAGCCGTGATCCGGAGCTGGCGATTCGTGCCCTTTGCCGAGTGGCTCTGCTTCTGGCGCTGAAAAGCCGCCTGCCGGTTCCGCGCACTCCCGCGCGGAGCCGGCAGGCCCTTCGGACCTGGATTCAGGCCGGTACGCCTTCACCGAAGGCTGTGGGGCAACGTGCAAATCTGAGGTTCAAAAACTTCTTGCGGGTTGGAACAAAAAAAATATCTTTCAAAGTAAAAACAAGCAAAAAACAGTGAGGAAAATACCATGTACGGGCCTGGACTCTTTGCTGACAGCTTTGCAGCCATCGACAGCTTGAAGGCGGAACTTGACAAAAGGCGTCCATTGACACAGGGAGAAATCGAGCGTCTTCAGGAGGATTTTGCCGTTGAATATACGCACGATTCAACAGCCATTGAAGGAAATACGCTCACTTTGCAGGAGACGGCACTCGTCCTCGCCGGAGTGACAATCTCGCAAAAGCCATTTAAGGACCATCTTGAAGTCTTTGGCCATAAGGAAGCCTTCAGCTATGTCTGCGATCTGGTGACAAACAAGACTCCCTTATCCCAATCCATCGTCAAAAAGCTACATACCCTTGTCCTTATGGCAAGGCCAAACGATGGTGGCGTCTGGCGTCGCGTTCCTGTTCGCATCCTGACTACGTTTCATCTTCCTCCTCAGCCTGAAAGAATTCAGGCAAAGATGGACAGATTGCTTGCTGATCCTGACATTTCCGGCATGCATCCCCTACAGGCTGCAGCCTTGTTTCATCTCCGTTTTGAAGGAATACATCCATTTATTGACGGCAATGGAAGGACTGGACGGCTTATTCTCAACCTTTCACTTATGCAGAACGGCTATTTGCCTATCAGCATCAAATACATGCAGAGAAGCAAATACTATGATGCCTTTGAATCCTACTACCGCGAAGGCGATGACGGGGAAGCCATGACCAGGCTCGTGATCGACTATGAGCGGATGGAGCTTGAAAAGCGCTTGGCTCTGCTTGGTCCAGCTCCTTGCCAGGAAGATGAATGGCATGGCCCTCGCCTGTAGCTGCTGGCTTGCGCCAGCCGTCTGCGCAGACGTTCTGCGAAGACCGGCGGCAAGGCGGGAGCCCTGCTGTTTATGCTAACGAAAAAGTGATCCAAAAATCTGGGTCTTGCTCCCCGCGTACACGGGGAAACCGGCAAAAACGCCCTCCATTAAGGGATTGCGGAATCTTGCCACGGCACCTAGGCCAAGGCTATTCTGCTCCTGCACCGTACAGGCAAACCCCGGGAGTTTACCTCTCATGCTCATCGAAATCTGGTCCGACTTCGGCTGCCCCTTCTGCCACATCGCCGAAAAGCGCCTCGAAAATGCGCTGAAGGCGCTCCACGCGGAGCATCTCTTCACCATCGAGCTGAAAAGCTTCGAGCTCGACCCGAGCCCCGTGCCCCAGTCTCCGCCCATCGTGGAGAGCTACATGCGCAAGTACAACCTGACCGAGGAGAAGGCCCGGAACTGGATCCTCAAGACCAGCAGAACGGCCGCCGGGGAAGGCCTCGACTGGGACTACCTCAGCGCCAAGGCCGCCAACACCTTCGACGCCCACCGGCTCGCCAAGTTTGGCGCCAGCAAGGGCGTGACGGACATGCCGGCCAGACTCTTCAAAGCCTACTTCAAGGACGGCGCGGACCTTGGTAACAGAAAGACCCTCCAGGCCATTGCCGCCGAAGCGGGTCTCGATGCGGAGGAAGCGGGTGCCATGCTCGACGGCGGCGGCTTTGCGGACGCCGTGCTCGCCGACGAGCGGGAGGCAGCCCGCTTCGGCATCCACGCCGTGCCCTACTTCGTCCTCGGGCAGAAGTACGCCTTCTCAGGCGCCGTCCCTCTGGAGACCTTCACCGGCATCCTCAAGGAAGTCATGGCCAAGGAACATCTCCAGCCCCTGAACGCCGCCGGCGGCCCCGTCTGCGGCCCCGGAGGCTGCTCCCTTCCCTAAGCCATCCTTTCTCTCGCTCGCATGACCTTGCGCGACGGCGGCGCGGGCATGAGGCCTGCACCGCCGCCTGTCGCTTGGCATACGGAAGCTGGCCCGGATACGCATGAGCGCCTGGAAGCCGCCGATGCCGGCAAGGGTTTCCCCCTCCCTCCTGCCGGATGCCGATGCTGTGCAGAAGAGGGCCGGTTCCCTGATCTCGCAGAAGCGGCCGCCAAGCCAGGAGTCGGGGAGACAAGGACAGGGGCCTGGCTGGAGGGCCGAGGCAAGGAAGGCGTCCCGCGCGGAGAAGACGGGGCATGGGACACGCCCTGGCCTGCATGCCGAAACGGCGTTCAGGCCCGTTCCGGGGGCGGAAACGGCCTTCCTTCCTCAATGCGCCGTGAACCTGCCTGCGCAGGGGGCTACCGGCCCGTGTCCAGCTTCCTGCGCTCTATGCCCATCTTTTCGAGCCTGGCGATGAGGGTGGTGGGCTTGAGGCCGAGCAGGGCTGCTGCTCCGTTGGCGCCGAAGATCTTGCCGTTGCAGCGACGCACGGCATTGAGGATGCTCTCCTTTTCCAGTCGCTTCAAGTCCTCCATGGTGTAGATGCGGTTTGCGGTCTGCGGGGCCTGCGGGACCTGCGGAGCCTGGGGAGAGATCTGGACGGCCGTTTCGGCCCCGGCAGGGACGGGGGACCCGCGCGCGCCAGCGAGCATCGCATCCAGGGCGTCCACGCGCACGATGCCGTCCCTGGCCAGAATGCAGGCCCGGTGGATGACGTTCTGCAGCTCGCGGATGTTGCCTGGCCAGGAATAGTTCATGAGCTTCTCCATGTGGCCTTCCGCCATGGCAAGGCCTGGGCGGTGGAGGGTCTTGGCGAAGCTTCTCAGGAAGGACTCCACGAGCAGGGGGAGGTCCTCCATGCGCTCGCGCAGGGGCGGCATGCGGATGGGGAAGACGTTGAGCCGGTAGTAGAGGTCCTCCCGGAAGCTGCCGGCATCCACCATGT
>DFDR01000071.1:10715-23505 GCA_002369295.1 Desulfovibrionaceae bacterium UBA3823 | reverse complement strand
CGCGGGGCTGTCAACAACTTTTTTTCAGAGCTTCGAAAAAACTTTTTGGAGAAGCTTTTCTCAGCCCGGCTGCGACAACCGGCGAGGGCGGAAACTATGCCTGTCGCCCTCGCCTGTCAACAACTTTTTTTCTTTTCGCCGAAAAAAAGTGTTCTTCTCCCGAACGAGGCAGGCGCTGCTGGGCAGAAGCCAGGGGACAATGTCCCTGTCTGCGGCCGAATGCGCCCAAGTGCCGCCTGGGTCGCCGCCATGTGCCGCAGAATGTTGCCAGGAACAGCCATGTGCGCAGGGAGGGGGACTGCTGGTGCCTCCCTCTCTGGACAGCAGAAGGGGCGCCCAAAGGCGCCCCTTCCCTGAAAAAGCCGGTTCCGCGTCTGCGCTAGCGGGACACGACCAGCGTCTGGCCGACATGGAGGCTGCGCTCGTCGATCTTGTTCCAGCGCTTCAGGTCGCTCACGCTGACATTCATGCGCTTGGAGATCTGCCAAAGGTTGTCGTTGGGGCGGACCGTATAGGAGCGCCTGCCCGACTTGTCCGCCCTGGAGCCGGCTCTGGCCGACGCGGCAACCTTGATGCGGTCGCCTGCGCGCAGGGCGTTGGGATTGGAAATGTTGTTGGCCTGCATGAGGGCGTCCACCGTGGTGCCGTGCTTTCTGGCGACCTGGTAGAGCGTTTCGCCGGGGGCGATGCAGTGGGTGCCGGTGCATCTGGCAGCACCCGGGGCCGCGGGCGCGGACTGCCTGGCTGCCTGTGCCAGCTGGGCTCCCGACACGGTGACGGGGTTCCTCGCATAGGCCATGGCCACGCTTCTGCTGTCCTCGGGCACGTAGACGAGCGTCTGGGCATTGGGGCTGCTGACGGTGCGGACATGGTGGGGATTGTTTCTGTAGAATTCGCTCCAGTTCATGGAGCAGGCGCTTGCCATGGCCTTCAGGTCGGTGGCGGGCTTGATCTTGACGGGAGTCATCTGGGGCGCATTTTCGGGATGGATGGGATCGAAGCCGAGGGAGCCCAGGTTGTCCATGATGCAGGAGACAGCGAGGAAGCGGGGCACGTACTGGGTTGTTTCCGGCTTCAGGCGGGTCTTGGCGTCGAGCGAGTCGTTCTTGGCGCACACGCCGAAGAAGGTGTTCGCGCCGGCAGCCTCGCAGGCGCGCTGCATCTTGCCCTCGCCGGCGTTGTAGGCGGCAATGGCCGTGGGCCAGTCGTCGAACTGCCTGTGGAGCTTGTCGAGATAGTCGGCGGCCGCGACGGTGGCCTTGTAGACATCGAGGCGCTCGTCCTGCCAGTCGTCCTGATTGAGGCCGTACTTCATGCCGGTGTACTTCATGAACTGCCAGGCGCCGGCCGCGCCCGCGCCGGACTTGGCCACCGGATTGTAGCCGCTCTCGACGATGGCGAGATAGGCAAGCTCTTCGGGCAGACCCTTGGAGCGGAAGACCTTTCTGGCGTAGGCGAGGTACTTTTCGCTGCGCTTGGAGAAGACCTGCATGGTCTTGCGCCCGTTGCGCAGGAAGTACTTGTACTGTTCGGTCACGGCTGGCTTGGCGGAGTCGGGAACCTGCTTGGCAACGGTGCCCTTCCGGGAGTCGAGGGCGGCCTGTTCGGCGGAGCTTAAGGGATTGGTGTCGTTCTTGGAGCTTTCGGGGATGCGGCAGGACGCGGAGTAGCCCTGGCTGCAGTCGGGGCCTGAAGAGGAATAGCTGGCGCAGCCGGACATGAGCGCCATGCTTCCCATGCAGACCCAGAGCAGCGCCAGCCACGCGGCTCTTCCGATTTGCATTGTCGTCGACTTCATTGCAATTCTCCTCCCAGCACCCGTTTCTTGCCAACATCCCGAAAGGCAGGTTAGGAAGCCCGTCTATTCGCCAGCGTCCCCGCATTGAGGAGGAACACCTTGGATACCAGCGATGCCGCTCATCTTTCAGGCCTGAAGCCTGTGCTCGAACTGCTCCGCGATGCGCCTGGGCGCATCGACTCCGTTTTCCTTCGCAAAGGGCTCCGTTCGCCGGAGAGCCTGGAAATCCAGGACCTTTGCCGCAAAAACAGCATCCACTACACGCTGGTGGAGGCCGCCGGGCTCAACCGCCTGCTCAAGGCAGGCCGGGGCGGGCCCCAGGTCAACCACCAGGGAGTCGTAGCGCGCCTTTCGTCCTGCAAGCCCTGCACCCTGGAGGAGCTGCTTGGCCAGGCCAAGGAAGCGCCGCTCCAGGTCATCGTGGCTCTGGACCAGGTCAAGGACCCCGGCAATGCCGGCACCTTGGCCCGCACCATGTACGCGCTCGGCGCCGCAGGCCTGCTGCTGCCGGAACACAACAGCGCGTACCTGGGACCGGCCGCCCTGCGCTCCTCCGCCGGGGCTCTGGAAAGGCTGGCGGTCGTGAAGACCGTCAATCTCGGCCATGCCCTTGACCGTGCGGAAGAGGAAGGCTTCGCCATTTACGGAACCGGCCGCGGAACTTCCGAAAGCCCTGCGCTGAATCCCTTCAGCACCGGACTCCAGCTTCCCGCGGTCATCGTCCTTGGCAGCGAGGAGAAGGGCCTGCGTCCCGGCGTTGCCAAGCGCTGCTCGAAATGGCTCGAAATTCCCTTCCGCCGCGCATTCGATTCGCTCAACGTCGCCCAGGCCGGCGCCATACTCCTCGCCATGGCTGCCGCACACGACTCACACTAAACCGAGTCGGACAAGCCCATCAAAACTATAGGGGCAAGCCGCAAAAAATCTCTCCTTGACGGATGGACCGCCGGAGACGCGGCTGCCAATCTCGGCACCACCTCCTTATAAGCGGGAGAGTATTAGCGCAAAATTGACATAAAAGACAAGCCTCAGGCGAAAATTGTCTTGTGATGTAGACTTTTTCTGGCCTTGTCATAGATTTGATATAGATTCTTTCTAAAAAGAATGCAGACAAAAAAGGGCGCGACATCCCTCTCTGGGAAGTCGCGCCCTGGCGCAATGCATGAGGTGCAGGCAGCCCCTGCCCTCGCCCTACTCCATCTGCGCCGGCATGGCCCGCAGCCCCTCGTGGCGTATGCGCGCCTGCACGGCCGGTCCCTGGGCGTAGAGCCAGGGATCGTCGCTGTCGGCAAGCCCCTCCTTGAAGAGCCAGGAGGCGATGTCCTGGCAGATGGCCTCCACGGGCTCGAGCACGGCTTCGGGCTCGGCGTCCATGAGGGGTAGGGCCATGAGGGCCGAGAGGCGCTCCGCCGTGGCCATGCCAAGCTCGGGCAGGCTCTTGAGGCCGCGGAAGGCCCACTTGTAGAAGGGCATGTAGCGCCGGTTCAGCAGGAAGACGAGGCTGATGGCAGCCTCGGCGAAGCGGGCCCGGCACAGATCCGCCGAAACGGGGTCAAGCCGCCTGAGCATGCGGGGCAGGTTGTACTGGCCGGCCTGGGCGCAGGCCATGCAGCGGGCGGCCAGCTTCTTGAGGCGGATGTCTTCGGGGTAGCAGCGCAGCAGCTCCTCCCTGACGGCGGAAAAGACGCCAGGCCCGTCCTCGAAGACCTCGCCGTTCGTGGCCGCAGCCAGATAGTGCTCCGGAATGCGCAGCCACTCGCCAATGGTTTCTGGAACGCGGGGGACGCCGAGAAACTTTTTGTAGAAGCCCTCCACGGACAGGGGCCCCACCCTGCCTATGCGCAGGTCCCTGGCCATGCGGACGGGAAAGCCCAGATACGACGGGGGCAGCGCTTCCAGCGCCCTGTCGAGGCGGGGCATGGCCTCTGCCAGCTGGCTTTCCGGCAGCCAGATGCAGAAGGCGGGCCCCCAGTCGTGGTCCCGCGAAATCTCGTCGTCGAAGCCGAAGCATTCCGAGCCCTCTCCGGCAAGGCCGCAGGCCAGGCTGCCGGCAAGATCCGGCAGGGCTTCGCGCAGCAGGGGCGCGCCAAGTTCGCTGTACAGCCTTCGCGCCAGTTCCATGCCCTTCATGGAAACCTCCTTGGAAGTTGGAAATGGTGGACTTCCCGCCTTTCCCGCCTTGCCGCAGGCTAGCCTCCGCGGGTATCCTGCGCCCTGCGGGCAGGCCTGCCCGGAATCAGCGGCTTCGGAAAGGGAGGCACCATGGACGCGCAGAGCGACACGCAGAAGGACAGGGAAAGCCTTGTCAGCGGCATCGTTGCCGCAGAATGGGACTTCTTCCAGCAGACCCGCAACGCAGGAGGCCGGGCCTCCTGCCAGGACAAGCCCGGCACCTTCGGCGTCATGCGCCGCAGCCAGTTCCTCTGCTGGAGCACGGAAGCCCTGGCAAGCTACGCCAGGGACCTTGAGGACTGCAAGGCCCGCGGCGCCAATCCGGTCGCCGCCAAGTACGCCTACATGATGGAGCGCACGCATCCCGAGGAATACCGGGAGATCGCAGGCCAGCTTCCGCCCGTCTCGGCCGCGAAGAAGGCCATGGCAGACCAGATTGCTGCGATCAACATCAGCTGGCAGCTGGAGTGCGACAGGCGCTACCCCATCCTGCGCTCGGGCGGGCGCCCCTCCACGGCGGAGCGCGACTCGGCCTTCGTCACGTCCTTCGAGACATACCTGCGCGGCGAACTCTACTCCTACTCCGACGCCACGCTGGCGCTGCTGCTCCGCGACACCCTCAAGGCGAAGGAGGAGGGGCGCAGCTTCGCCGAGGAGAACCTCGACCACATGGCCCAGAGCATGGGCTTCGACTCGGCCAGGGCGCTCGAAGAGCGCGCGGCCGCGCGCCGGCGCTAGGAGCGGCCGCGCCAGGCCCGGGGCATCCGGGACATCCGGGACATCTGGGGCTGCAGGCCGGCTAGGACTGCTTCGCGGGACGGGGGCCGAAGATGTCGGTTCCCACCCTGACGAAGGTCGCGCCCTCGAGCACGGCCCACTCGAAGTCGCCGGACATGCCCATGGAGAGATGCGGCAGGGCAAGCCCCGTCTCTGCCTGGAGCCTGTCGCGCAGGCGCCTGAGCTCGGCAAAGTAGGGCTGGGCGGCCGCTCTCGCGTCGTAGACCGGCGGGATGCACATGAGCCCCTGCAGCCGGAGCCTTGGACAGGACTCGAGCACATGGACCGCCAGCCGGGGAAGCTCCTGCGGATCAATGCCGCTCTTCTGCGCCTCTCCGCCCACGTTCACTTCGACAAGGCAGTTCTGGAAGACGTCCCTGGCAAGGCAGCGCCTGTTCAGCTCGTCGGCCAGCTTGACGGAGTCCAGGGTATGGATCATGTCGAAGGCGCCGGCCACGAGGGCAGCCTTGCGCGACTGCACGTGGCCTATCATGTGCCAGCGGACGTCGCCGGCAAGACCTGCCTGCGCCAGCTCGGCGCGCTTTTCAAGGGCCTCCTGGACGTAGTTTTCGCCGAAAAGCGTCTGCCCCATGCCGGCGACCTTGGCCACGGCCCCGGCCGGATGCAGCTTGGAGACGGCGACCAGCGCCACGTCGCCGGCCTTGCGGCCGGCCCGGCACACGGCATTCTCCAGCCGCTCCAGAACGCTGAGGTAGCGTATCCTCAGCTCCCTGTCGTCACTTGCCTGCGCCTGGTCCATTCACTATCCCTCCTAGGCTGTTCATCTCGAGCTCGTGCAGGAAGCCGGTGTCCTCGGTCCAGTGGTCGCGGACCTTCACCCACAGCTCGAGGCGGACCTTGCCGTCGATGAGCTTGAGGATGTCCTGCCTGGCTTCGGAGCCTATCTTCTTGATCATGGCCCCGCCCCGGCCGATGACCATGGCCTTGTGCATGGGACGGGTGACATAGATGGTGGCGTAGATGGTCGTCATGCCGGCCTTCTCGTTCTCGTCCCACTTCTCGATGTCCACGGCCGTGCAGTAGGGCACTTCCTCGTGCAGGTAGAGGAAGAGCTTCTCGCGGATGATTTCCGAGACCATGAAGCGGACGGGCAGGGTCGAGATCTGCTCCTCGGGGAACTGGGCCGCGCCCTCGGGCAGGCGCTCGGCCAGCAGCGTCTTCAGCTCCGCGACGCCGTCCTTCTGCAGGGCGGACATGGGGAAGATCTCGGCGCTCGGCCAGATGCGCCCGAGCTCCGTGAGGAAGGGCAGCATGCGGCTCTTGTCGCCGTAGAGATCCACCTTGTTGGCCACCACGATCTGGGGACGGCCGTCGCCGTCGCCCAGGGTGTCCACGATGGGCGCGAGATCCTTCTCCAGAAACTCGGGATGAAGAATGTAGGTGTGGGAGTCCAGCACCGTCACGATGACGTCGGCCTGGCGCAGGCTCTCGTAGACCGCCTGCATCATGGACTTGGAGAGGCTGCCCCTGCCCTGGGAGAGGCCGGGGGTGTCCATGAAGACGGCCTGCATGCCCGGCTCGGTGAGTATGCCCACGATCTGGTTGCGCGTGGTCTGGGGCTTGGGCGTGACGATGGTGACCTTCTGGCCCATGAGCGCATTGAGCAGGGTGGACTTGCCGGCGTTGGGCGGGCCCATGAGGGCGACCCAGCCGAATTTGTGCTCGCCGTTGTTCACGTAGAAATCTCCTTGTCGTAAGCTGATGCGGCCGCGCCATGGCGCCGGGGGCGGCCTGTCCTGAGGCGTCTGTGGACGCTCAGTCGAGTCCAGGCCCCTCCAGGGTTCTGGCCAGCTCCTCGGGATAGCAGGCAGCCACGCTCTGGTAGTAGGCCTCGTACCTGTCCTCGAGTATGGCCTGGCGGGCGCCCCGCACGAGGCTGAGGAAGTAGGCCAGGTTGTGGATGGAGTTGAGGCGGAAGCTCAGGAGTTCCTGGCTTGTGTAGAGGTGCCTGAGGTAGGCCTTGGAGAAGGTGCGGCAGGTATAGCAGCCGCAGGCCGGATCCAGGGGGCTGTCGTCCTCGGCATACTCCCGGCGCTTGATGTTGACCTTGCCCTGCGAGGTGTAGAGGGTGCCGTTCCTGGCGTTGCGGGTGGGCAGGACGCAGTCGAACATGTCGATGCCGCAGCGTATGCCGGCGACAATGTCAAGCGGGGTGCCGACGCCCATGAGGTAGCGGGGCCTGCCCTGCGGGAGCAGGCCGGCCGTGAAGTCCATGACGTCGAACATCTCGTGCTTGCTCTCGCCCACGGAAACTCCGCCGACGGCAATGCCGTCGAAGTCCATGGCGCAGATCTCCTCCACGGAGCGGCGGCGCAGCTCCCGGAAGAAGCCGCCCTGGACGATGCCGAAGAGGAGGTTGGGGGCCGTTCCCGGGGGATAGGCTTCAAGGGCCCGCTTCGCCCAGCGCGCCGTGCGGGCCGAGCTCTGCTCGGTGTAGGCGAAGTCCGCGCCGTAGGGCACGCACTCGTCGAGCACCATCATGACGTCGGAGTTGAGGGCGCGCTGGATCTCGATCACCTTCTCGGGCGAGAAGAAGTGCTTCGAGCCGTCGAGGTGGGAGCGGAACGCCACGCCGTCCTCGGAGAGCTTGCGCAGGCTGCTCAGGCTGAAGACCTGAAAGCCCCCGCTGTCGGTAAGCACGGCGCCAGGCCAGGCGGAAAAGCCGTGGATGCCGCCCCTGCGGCCGACGAGCTCGTGCCCTGGACGAAGGTAGAGGTGGTAGGTGTTGCCGAGGATGATGGGCGCGCCGATGCGCTCCAGGTCGTCCGGCGCCACGGCCTTCACGGAGCCGACGGTGCCGACCGGCATGAAGATGGGCGTCGGCACGTCGCCGTGGGCCGTGTGCAGAACGCCCGCCCTGGCGCGGCCGTCCTGGTGGACGAGATCGAAAACTGCGCTCAATGAACCCTCCGTCGAAGGGGCCAGCCCCAGAGCGGACCCCGCTGGCGCGCGGCGCGCGCACGCCGTCTGTTACGCCTAAAGCAGCGCCGTAGGCAAGCCGCCTGCCGGCTGTGGCGCAGAAAGGCACTTGATCCTCTTGCATCATAGGGTTAACGAAAAAGAATGAGGCTTTCCAGAAGCGCCGGCCGATCCCAGCCGGGGAGACGGACCGGCGCTTGTCCCTGCACAAGACAATCCACGACTGCCAGCAGTGAGGAGGTTCAGCATGTCTCTCTCGTTTTCGCCTGCCCGTGCCCATATCGATCTGAACGCCATCAAGCGCAACTTCCAGCGCTTCGGCGCCGCAGACAAGATCCTGCCCGTCGTCAAGTGCGATGCCTACGGCCACGGCCTGCTCCCGACGTCCCGGGCCCTGCTCGCCGTCGGCGCCAGGCGCTTTGCCGTCGGCACCGTTGCCGAAGGCGTTGCCCTGCGCGAAGCCGGCATCAAGGTGCGCATCGTCGTGCTCCTGCCCCCGATCAGCCGAGACGAGTGGCGCGCCGCCGAGGCCGCTGGCCTTACCCCCGTCATCGCCAGCTTCAAGGACATCGTCCGCGCCAAGGCCTGCGCCTCCAAGGACCATCCCATCGACGTCACCGTCGCGCTCGAGACCGGCATGCACCGTCTGGGCTTCAGCCAGGAGCAGCTGCCCCAGCTGATCAGCGAGCTCAAGAGCTCCCCCGAAATCGTCCCGGTCTTTGCCATGTCCCACCTCGCCACGGCCGACATGCCCGAGGAAGAGACCTACATGCAGCGTCAGGTCGCGCTCTTCTCGGACATGGGCAAGACCCTGAAGGACGCCTTCCCCACCCTGCGCCTCAGCCTCCACAACTCGGCAGCCGCCCTGGCGGTGAAGAACGCGCCCTTCGAGCTCATCCGCCCCGGCATCGCCCTCTACGGCGGCAACCCCTTCTACGGCACCGAAAAGGCTGATCTCGGCCGCGACTTCGAGTGGGCCATGAGTCTCTCCGCCCCCGTCCTGCAGGTTGCCGAACTCAAGAAGAACGAGACCTGCTCCTACGGACGCACCTTCCGCGCGGCCAAGGACATGCACATCGCCGTCGTCGGCGCCGGCTACGCCAACGGCCTGCCGAGGAGGATGTCCAACAAGCTTTCCGCCATCGTCAACGGCAAGCCCGCCCGCCAGGTAGGCAGGGTGTGCATGGGCCTGCTCATGCTCGACGTCACCGAGCGCGCCAGCGTCAAGGCCGGCGACGACGCCTGGCTCATGGGCGGCAGCTGCGCTCAGGGCTTTGCGCCCGTGACGCCGCAGGTGCTGGCCGACATCATCGGCACCATTTCCTACGAAGTGCTCTGCCGCATCGGCGGCCTGAACGAACGCGTCTACGACTAGCGTCCGCATCCCGACAGCAATGCCAACGCCTGCTCCGCCATGCGGGGCAGGCTTTTTTTCTGCACGCTTCTGCGCGCCGCAGGCGGGGCGGCCTGCGCTGGCCGGCGCTATGCCGTGCCGCCGTCCTCCGAGGGCTCGGTCTGGTAGTCCGCCGTCATGCTCACGAAGGAGGTGTAGGCGCACTTGTAGAGCAGCCTCACCGTGCCGACAGGGCCGTTGCGCTGCTTGCCGATGATGATGTCGGCGGGACTCTCCAGGAGCCGTTCGCCCTCGCCCTTCTTGCGGTAGACGTCGTCCCTGTAGATGAACATGATGACGTCGGCATCCTGCTCGATGGCACCCGACTCGCGCAGGTCGGAGAGAATGGGGCGCTTGTCGTCGCGCTCCTCCAGCTTGCGGTTGAGCTGGGCAAGGGCCACGACGGGGATGTCCAGCTCCTTGGCCAGGGCCTTGAGGGAGCGGGAGATTTCGGAAATTTCGAGTTCGCGGGACTGGATGTTCCTGCTGGAGGCGTGCATGAGCTGCAGGTAGTCCACGAAGACCATGTCGAGGCCGGTGCGGCTCTTCATGCGCCGGCACTTGGCGCGCAGATCCAGGGTGCGGATGCCGGGCGTGTCGTCGACGTAGAGGTCGCAGTCGAGCCTGTCGGCTGCATGGTAGAGGGCGCGCCAGTCGTCGTCGGTCAGGAAGTTGGGCTGGCGGAGCTTGGAGAGGCTGACCCTGGAGCAGATGGAAATGAGGCGAGACTCCAGCTGCTGGGTGCTCATTTCGAGGGAAAAGAAGGCGACCTTCTTGCCCACGCTGGCGGCATTGAGCGCCAGGTTGAGGGCAAAGGCCGTCTTGCCCATGCTGGGGCGGGCCGCGATGATGATGAGATCCGAGGGCTGCAGGCCGCTGGTGCGCTTGTCCAGATCAGGATAGCCCGTCGTGACGCCGGTGACGGCCTCCGAGGACTTGGACTGCTTCTCGAGCCGCTCGAAGAACGCATCCCTCGCCTCGCGGACGCAGATGAGGTCCTCCGAGCTTGCCGTCTTCTCGGCAATGGAGAAAATGGCGCGCTCCGCATCGTCCAGCATCTGCTCGGACTGGTCCCAGGGCGTGTCGTAGACATCCGTCATGATCCTCGCGCAGGCGTTGATGAGCTGGCGCTGCATGGACTTGCTGGCCACCATCTTGGCGTAGAAGACGCCGTTGGCGCCGAGGACTTCCTGGTTCCAGATTTCGTTGAGGTACTCGGCGCCTCCCGCAGCCTCCAGCTGCTTGGCGCCGGCGAGCTTTTCGGCGAGGCTGCGCGGCTCGATGGGGCTCTTGTCGCGGTAGAGCTCCCAGCAGGCCTGGAAGATGACGGCATGGCGGGGGACATGGAAGTCGGACGCGGAGATCTTGATGACGATCTCGTCGCGCATGTCCTCGTAGTGCATCATGGAGGCCAGGACCGCCTGCTCGGCTTCCTCGTTGAAGGGAGGCATGCGCCCCACGAGGTCGGCCGTGGCCTGCTTCCTGACGTTGCCCGCCCGCTGATCGGCAAAGGCGCCCCCAGACGGATCGTTCCGTCCGGAGGCGCCCTGACTGTTCATGTCTCTAGGCATGCGTCCGCTTATTCAGCGGCCTCGGGAGCCTGGGCCTCGGCTTCGGGAGCCTCGGCGGGAGCTTCGGGCTCGGCCTCTTCTTCAACCGGATGGTCGGACACGACCTTCACGGGCAGGTTGGCAACGATGCCGGCATGCAGGCGGATGCGCACGGGATGCTCGCCAAGGGTGCGGATCGGGGCGTCCATGAGGATGCGGCGGCGGTCCACTTCGACGCCCTGGGCGGCGAGCGCATCGCCGATGATGGTGGAGGTGACGGAGCCGTAGAGCTTGTCGTTCTCGCCCACGTGCATGGGGATGACGATCTCGAGGGCTTCGATCTTCTCGGCCAGCGAGCGGGCGTCGGCGCGCTGGGCGTCCATGAGGGCCTGCAGCTTCTTGCGCTCGGTCTCGAACTGCTTCAGGTTCGCTTCGGTGGCGATCATGGCCAGACCGAAGGGCAGGAGGTAGTTGCGGCCGTAGCCAGGCTTGACGTTCACGACGTCGCCGAGGCTGCCGAGATTTTCTACGTCGGCGCGGAGTATCAGTTTCATCTTGCGCCTCCTTAGATCATGCTCTTCTTCTTGACGTTGGAATCATGCGTGGCGGTGTAGATGAGCAGGGCCATCTGGCGGGCGCGCTTGATTTCACGGGTGAGAAGACGCTGATGGTGGGCGCAGGTCCCGGTGATGCGACGGGCAATGATCTTGCCGCGCTCGGTCACGAAGTCGCGGAGGATGTCGGGACGCTTGTAGTCGAGAGGCAGTTCCTTGTCGGAGCAGAACCGGCAGAACTTGCGGCGGGGGGCAAATCTCTTCCTAAAGGCCATTACGCTTCCTCCCCGGCTTTCGGTTCGTCCTCAAGCCTGACAGTGATGTACTTGAACACGCCTTCGGTGATGCGGATGTTCCTCTCGAGCTCGGCCACGAGGGCTGCGGGAGCGGTGTACACGAAGCGGACATAGAATCCGCGCATCAGCTTATGGACGGGGTAGGCGAGGTCGCGCATGCCCCACACGTCGACGTCCTCCATGACGCCGCCCTCGCGTTCCACGACTTCTTTGAGGGCATTGAGAATGCCTTCGCGGGCGTCGGCGGAAAGCTCCGGCGAAAGGAGGAGCAGGGTTTCAAACTTCCGCATGAGAATCTCCTTATGGATTGAGCAGCCCGCGCGGGACCCGCGCGAGCAAGGGAGCGTTCTTATAGACGCAGGCAAGGACGATGTCAACGCCGAATTCCTGCTTTCCGCACCCCGCCCGCCTCTATCGGAAAAGATTTTCAAAAACAGTGGAAAGGCCGGCGCCGCGCCCTTGCCGGCAGACTGTTTGCGCGCTCAGCAAGGCATCAAAAACCTTTCTCCAGATTGACAAAATAATGTGAACATGCTTTCATGGTTTTCAGCGTCGCGGGAATACGGTGTTTCCGGGATGGCATCTCTCAGTTTCCTTTTATGAGGTTGTTTTTTCATGTCCAAGTCTATCTATGTTGGGAACCTTCCCTGGTCTGCTACTGAGGAGCAGGTTCAAGCTCTCTTTGCCGAACACGGCAAAGTCCTTTCCGTGAAACTCATCAGCGACAGGGAAACCGGCCGTGCCCGTGGCTTCGGCTTCGTTGAAATGGAAGACGCTGACGCGCTCAAGGCCATTGAAGCTCTCGACAACCAAGACTTCGGCGGCCGCACGCTCCGCGTGAACGAAGCCAAGCCCCGCGCCCCCCGCCCGCCCCGCTACTAATCAAGACGCCTAGGCTGACAGCCTTTTCATGGTGGCGCCGCCCCGGTCATCCGGTGGCGGCGCTTCCTTTTCTCTTCTGCCGCGCCTGCGCCTGCCCTTCTGGCAGTGCCGGCTCCGCGCTGGTTGCGGCATGCAGATGAAGCGCGCCAAGGCGGCCGGGCAACGCAGGCATTTCGGGAACGGCGAGGCCAGGCGCAGAATCAACGAAATCAACGGAATCAACGGGATGAAGGGCATGGACGAACTGCCGGCAGCCCCCTCATCTGGGCTGGCTCTGGGACAAGCCCGGGCTCGAGCGCTGGCCTTGCGCCGGTCAGGCGCAGCTGGCGCAGGAGCCGCGACGTGGCGGGGCCGGGTGCAGGGAAGGCAGAAGGAGAAGGACCGATGGCGAACAAGAAGATAGGACGCAACGATCCCTGCCCCTGCGG
>DFDR01000071.1:893-10660 GCA_002369295.1 Desulfovibrionaceae bacterium UBA3823 | reverse complement strand
CTGCGGCAGCGGAAAGAAGTACAAGCACTGCTGTCTTGGCAGGGAAGACGCCGCCGGCAGGACTCCCGGACGAAGGGACGCCCCTGGCGCCTGCCGGGAAAAGGGCCTCTTCGGCAGGGCCGCGGACTGGCTCAAGGGGCGCTTCGACCGGCCCGCGCCCCGGCAGCCCCAGGACGGCTTCGGCAGGATCATGGCCGCGGTCAGGAGCCGGCTGGGCTTTGCCGACCCCGGAGATGACGAACGCGCCGAGGAGCGGGTGGCGGCATCCTTTCTGTCTTCGGGTTTGATATTCGGGGAAAGCGAGGCCCGCATGGCAGAACTCCAGGGACGCTTCTGCGGCGCGAAGGGGGACGGCGGCGATCTGTTCGCCGCCATGGACGTGAACCAGCAGGCGTGCGCCTCGGCCGCCTTCCGCGAGTGGCTGCTCAGCCAGACCTCCCCTGGCGAGGCCTCGGACGCCCTCAGCCAGATGGGCGCCGAGCCGCCGGCACATGTGCGCGCCTACCTTGACGAGATTCCAGGCTCGACGCTTTCGCTCTACGAAGTCCAGACCCTCCGGGGCCGGCAGGCTCTGCTCCTCGATCTGCTCGGCGGAGAGGAGGCACCCTGCTTCTGGGCCGATCTCGCCGATACCGGCATGCGGCTGCGCCAGTGGGACATCGCCGTCCTCAGGCGCGGGCGAAGCCAGTCCCTGCTCTGTTCAACGCTGCTTGGCTTCGACCGTCCCGCTGGCGCCGAGCTGGCTGCGCGCCTCAAGGCCGAGCTGGCGCCCTCAGCGCGGCGCGGGACGCCCGAAGCAGCCTGCGCCGGGCAAGATCGCCAGGACAGGCAGGACAGGCTGGTGATCCGCAGCTGGTTCGACCGCTCCTGGCAGAAGGCCCCCACGACCTTCCATCCCGTCCGGCTCGACAGGCAGGCGCCCAAGGCCGCCCCCGTCAAGGACGTCTACCGCGCGATCAGCTGGGATGCCCTCGGCAAGGCCCTGGCCGGGGAGGCCGAACTGGTTCCCGTGGAGGGCGGCTGGCTCTGGACCCTCTCCGCAGGGCATGGCCGCCGCGCCGTCTGCGCCCGCCTGGAGCGCAGCGGAGACCGCCTGCTTTGCGAGTGCCGCAACGAGTTTCTCGGCGATGCAACCCGATGGCTCCTGGAGGACAAGGCCCGCGGCCTTGTGCGCTTCCTCTCGCGCAGGGCTGAAGCCGAGCGCAGCATGATGGACAGCCCCATGCCGGACGCAGACGATCCCGAAGCCAGGGACGCCTGGGCTGCCGAGCACCTCCTCCGGGTCTACCTCGGCGTGCTCCACCAGCCTCTGGAGTTGCTCGGCGGCAGGACGCTGGCCTACGCGGCCAGCCTCAAGACCTGGCGCGTGAAGGCAGCCTGCCTGCTCAAGCATTTCGAGAATGCGGAAGCCTGGCGGGACGGGACTGACATGCGCCATCCGCTGGATCTGGGCTGCCTCTGGGATCATGCCGGTCTCGAGCGCTGGCCTGCACAGGTCAGGGCGCTGCTGGAGCAGGGCCCCGGAAACTGAAAGCGCAACGTCGCGGAGCGCGCCACCTCCGGTGCGGAGCGCCCTGAAGGAGAAGGATATGCCGATGTTTGACCCCGATGCCCCCTGCTATTGCGGCAGCGGGAAGAAATACAAGAACTGCTGCATGGAAAGAGAGATGGCCAACTTCAGGGACATGCTCAAGGAAGCAGGCATGGAGGACATGACTCCCGAGGACCTCATGGACCAGCTGGAGACGTTCATGAAGAATCCCCAGGCCATGGAGGCCATGGGGGAGCGCATGCTGCCGCTCAAGACAGCAGGCGACCTTCTGGCCCGCCGCTGGGGGGAGCAGGAGCTCCTTGCCGCCTTCTACGGCGGCAAGGGCTGGGATGAGAACAGCTTCCGCCAGGCCAGCATGCAAGACAAGAGCCAGATGGACCTAGCCTTCTGCGAATGGGTGCTCTCCCAGGCCAAGCCAGGCGAGCCCTCGGCCACCCTTGCCGGCGCGCCCAAAGACATCATGCCTCCGCTTTCCCCGCGCGCGTACGACTTCGTGGAGGAGCTGCCGGGAAGCTCGCTCTCGCTCTACGAAATCCAGGACAAGCGCAGGGGCGAGGTGCTCCTGCTCGACCTGCTCTCGCCCAAGGCCGAGCCCGTCTGGGCCGCCATGCGGGACGGCGAAATAGGCTTCTTCCGGTGGGACATTGCCGGCCTCAGGCTCCTGGGCGAGCCTGGAAGCCTGCACCTTTCCCCGACCCCGTGCTGCCTGCCGAGAATCGGAGCCCTGAAGATAGCCGATGCGGTCAAGGCCAAGCTTCGCGGCAACGCCAGGCGCAAGCAGCCGGAGGATCCTGCCCGCGTGCAGGCGCTGACCATTATCCACGGCTGGCTCGACTTTCTGAAAGCAGGCGAATACGAGGCCTTTCCCCTGCCCGACATCCCCCCCAAGCCCAAGTCGACTGATCTGGAGTCCAAGGGGGCGCTGGGCGAGGTCGACTGGGGCAGGACCGAGGCTGTCCTTGACCAGGCTTCGGACTTTGTCCGCGAAGATGCCGGCTGGGTCTGGAGCGTGGAGGCGACGCCTGGCCGCAGGGCTGCCACGGGCCGGATCGAGAACAGGAAGGGAGCGCTGGCCGCGGCGGCCCCGAACGTGTACCTGCTCAGAGCTCTGCGCAGCCGGCTGGAGACCCTCGGCATCAATCCTGCGCCCCTGTCTCTCGAGCGCGTCAGGGAGGTCGACAGCGTGAACTGGCATCCGGCAGCCCTGCCCCGTCCTGCCACCAGGGAGGAATGGGGCTATGCCTGGCTTGTCCGGGAGTATCTCGGCCTGCTCTACACGAGAATCGACGTCCTCAACGGCAAGTCGGCGAAGGAGCTTCTCAGCGCTCGCAACGGCAGGGAGCGCGCGGCAGAATTCCTGAAGCTCGTGGAAAATGCCGAAGCGCAGCGCCAGGACGATCCCGTCGTGCCCGAACCTTTGGATCTAGGCTTTCTGTGGCGGGAGCTCGGGCTCGAGGACATGTTCCCCGCAGCCTGCGCGCAAGCCCAGGAGCAGAAGCCCGCACGGGCGCGCATCATCCCCTTCAAGCCCGCACAGCCCCGCTGAGCGGCATGACGCCAGCGCCGCAGGGCGCTGGCAGAAGAAAGCTCATGGCAAGGGCGCCCCTCGAGGGAGCCCTGCATTTTCACCCGCTCAAAAGCTGTCAACCCCCCGCTGCGCTTGGCTTTTTGGGCTTCTTTGATGAGGTTCGCTCCTCAACTCTTTCCTGTCGAAGAAGTGTAGCGACCAGAAGGATTCAACATTGTCGCCTCGCCATCTGTCCAAAGACTACACAGCTGCAGAAGGGGAAGGCCTCTCGCCGGCAGCTCACAGCAGAGGATGGGGCCTTCCCTACATTGCTCCTTCAAAAGTTGAACAATAACAGGATATTGTGCTGCATCGTCTTGCTAAATGTCGCTCTCTGGAGATCTCATGTAGTCACCCATCCCTCTTCAGGGGGAGGCCGGCTGTCGCAAGGGAATGCCGGCCTCGCCCCCATCTGGGGTGAGGGGGCGCATTTCCCTACACTTTTTCCGTAAAAAGAAAAATAAATACAGAGTGTTGTGATTTTGCGTATCCCTAAATGTCGATCTTAGGAAAAACCGCGCCCGTCCGACGAATCGGAGGGCGCGGTCTTGGAATCTACGGCGCTTCAGCTAGAGGGGCCTATTCGGGATGGCACTTGGAACCCTTGCAGCCCATGAGTTCCTTCTTCAGGGCAGCCTGCTCGTCCCCAGACTTCTGGGCAACGACGCTGTCGTGACAGGACATGCAGGTCTGGTGTCCGAGCTTCTTCTTGGAGTGGGCAATCGGGAAGAGCGCCTTGGGCGGCTGCTTGCCAGTCAGATCATCATGACAGCCAGCGCTGGCGCACTTGGCGTAGGTCTGCTTGCCCTCCACCTCGTGGTGGCAGGTCTTGCACTCGACAGTCTTGTGGGAAGAGTGGTTGAACTTCACGCTCTTCTTGGCACCGGCGAAGTCAAGGCCGTCTGCGGGAACCGCAGGCTGCTCGTCAGCCAGGGAAAGGGCGGGAGCGCCGAACATGAACATGCCAACGGCCAGCATGGCGGCGAAATACGACTTCTTCATTGGTTCCTCCTTCCGGCGTTGTTCGAAAGGCATGCAAAAGCGCTCGCCTTTCATCTTTGATAGTAGTAGCCCTCGGCCTATCGCCTGTCAATGAAATTGAGGCGGAAAAGGAGGGGGCACGCGACCGGAGAGACGGCAGAACGCTCCCGAACTGCAATCCGGACTCAGCTCGTCTGGTTCTTGGGACGCAGCTTCTGCATGCAGAAGGGGCCGGCTCCGCGCGCGAAGCGCAGAGCCGGCCCCAGAAAGCTGTCTGGGCTGCCGTCCGTCTAGAACCTGACCTTGGCCGCGCACTCGAGGGTGCGGGAGAAGTCTTCGTCCGTGTGGACAAAGCTGACCATGCCCGTCTCGAAGGCGGAGGGAGCGAGGTAGACGCCCTGGGCGCGCATCTGGCGGTAGAACTCGCCGAAGAGCTTCTGGTCGCAGCGCTTCACCTCGTCGAAATTGGTGACGGGCTCGTCGGAGAAGTAGGGCGTGAACATGGAGGCTATGGTGTGCACCTGGATGGGCACGCCCTTGGCCTTGAGGATGGACTCGAGCTCGCGGGCGAAGGCGCCCACCTTCTGCTCGAGGGCGCCGTAGTCGCGGTTCTTCAGCTGGCCCAGCGTGGCGAGGCCGGCCGCCATGGCAAGCGGATTGCCGGACAGGGTGCCTGCCTGGTAGACCTCGCCCTGGGGCGCAACGTGGCGCATGTACTCGGCCTTGCCGCCGAAGGCGCCCACGGGCAGGCCGCCGCCGATGATCTTGCCGAAGGTCGTGAGATCCGCCTCGATGCCGAAGCGGGCCTGGGCGCCGCCGTAGGCCAGGCGGAAGCCGGTGATGACCTCGTCGAAAATGAGCAGGGCGCCGTATTTCGTCGCCAGCTCGCGCAGGCCCTCGAGGAAGCCCGGCTTGGGGAGCACGAGGCCCATGTTGGCGGCGACGGGCTCCACGATGACGCAGGCAATGTCGGCACCCTCGCGCTCAAAGACGGCTCTGGCGGCCTCGAGGTCGTTGTAGGGGGCGAGCAGCGTGTCCTTGACAACGCTGGCAGGCACGCCCGGCGTGCCGGGAATGGAGAAGGTCGCCAGGCCCGAGCCGGCCGCGGCCAGGAAGGCGTCGGCGTGGCCGTGGTAGCAGCCCACGAACTTCAGGAGCTTGGCGCGGCCGGTGACGCCTCTGGCCAGCCTGAGGGCGCTCATGGTGGCCTCGGTGCCGGAGTTGACCATGCGCACCATCTCGAGCGAGGGCATGGCCTCGATCACGAGCTCGGCAAGGGCAACCTCGTCCGGGCAGGGAGCGCCGTAGCTCGTGCCCCGCGAGGCCGCGCTGGCGATGGCCCTGGTCACCTCCTCGTCGGCATGGCCCAGGATCATGGGGCCCCAGGAGAGGACAAAGTCGATGAATTCGTTGCCGTCCACGTCGACGACATGGGAGCCTTTGCCTGCGCGGATGAAGAGCGGCTGGCAGTCCACGTTGCGGCAGGCGCGCACGGGGCTGTTGACGCCGCCGGGAATGACGGCGCAGGCCTGCTTGAACAGTTCTTCGGAACGCGTGTACATGGTGGTCCCTCCTAGAAGTAGGTCGGCGAAATCTTCTTGAGCTCCCGGACGCTCTTCAGGATCATGTGGTCGTCCAGGCCGAGAAGCGCCTCGAGGCGGGAGACCACGTCCGCGCACTCGGCATCGCTGTGCCCGTGCACCATGGTGTAGAGCTC
Source organism: Desulfovibrionaceae bacterium UBA3823 (assembly GCA_002369295.1). GTDB lineage: Bacteria > Desulfobacterota > Desulfovibrionia > Desulfovibrionales > Desulfovibrionaceae > Desulfovibrio. The sequence goes on along the minus strand of DFDR01000071.1, from coordinate 4,843 downwards.
GTAGGGCCAGTCGCCGACGCTGGAGGGGCGGTAGTAGCAGTGGGACACGTTGGGATCGCCGGCCGCCCTGCGGCCCAGCTCCTCCACGTCGCGGCCCCTGACGATCCAGCCAACCATGGCGTTGGCGCTCCAGCCGGCGCGCTGGTGCTTGATGCTGGCGCCAAAGCGCCGGATGACGCCCTCCTCCTTGAGGCGGGAAAGCAGGTCTATGACCATGTCCTCGGTCACGCCGGGGCCGGCGGCCTTGGCAATGTCGGCAAAGGGCGTCAGGGTGTCGGGCAGGTCTTGCTGCACGATGGCGAGGATGCGCCGCTCGGCGTCGGTGAAGGTGCGCGCCATGATGCCTCCCTCAAGTTCAGGGCTCAAAGGCAGGACGGGGCCGCTCCGGCTTGGCTTCCGAAGCGACCCTCGTTCCTCGTGCTTTGTTCGTGCGTCAAGGATGCCTAGCGCTTGAAGGAGCGCTTGAAGAGATCCTGTATGGCGTCGCGGCCGTTGTCCTCGAGGAAGCGCGTGCCGGTCGCCGCAAAGTGGGGCTGGTCGATGACAGGGCTCTCGACGGCCTCCCAGCGGCCCTCGTCGGCCTCGCGGTCCCAGGCAAACCAGCCGTTGCGGACCTGGTCGAAGACGATGAGGGGCTTGTTGCAGATCTTCGCGAACTCGGCGCCCCAGCCAGTGCCGCCCTTAACGGTGTTGTCGGGCTGGATGACGCCCACGACCACGACCTGGCTGCCGCTGCTCACCTGCCAGCAGATGCTCTGGAGCACCTTGCGGAAGAGGGGCGCCTTCGTGTAGTCGCGATGCATCAGCTTGGACACGTAGGCCAGGCTGACGTCTTTCAGAGCCAGCTCTTCGCTGGTCAGGACGCGCACGCCGCGGGTGCGCTCGATCTGGTGTCCCTCGAAGCTGTAGTTCACCTCTTCGATGCCCCAGCCTTCAGCCAGCGCTCCAAAGAACTGTTCCGTCCCGGCGGCGCCGCCGCTGTACAGGACGCATTGCTTGGCATTGAGCATTCTTGCCTCCAAATGTGGATTGATCGCGGAGCAGGGCTCGCCGGGAGCCTTCCGCGTTGCAGACGCATGATGGAAGGAGCGGCCGTGGCGCCGCCCGCGCGGCATGGCAGAAGGCGCGCACCAGCGCCTCCCCGCCGCTCGGCGATACTGGCAGAATTTCCCCCTGAGGGCAAGGGCGCGCCACGGAGCGGAAAACATGCAAAAAAACCGGCCGCAAGGCCTCATCTCTTCAGAAAAAGCGCCGAAGAGGATATACGGCTCTCCACCGCGGCCAGACCGCGCCAGGACGCCCCAGGCACCCCTTTTCCGCTCCGACGAGCCGCAAGGCTCGGCCCTTCCCTTCCGCGAGGTCCGCCATGGCAGCAGTTCACCAAAGCGCCGACACCATCATTGAGCTCACGCAACTCATTGAGCGCGGTCCCGAGGCTCCAGACGGCCGGATGCCGGGCCAGGCGCCGTCGTCGCCGGCCCAGAGCGCCTCGCGCACGCCTGCCATCAGTCCTCTGGTTGCCAACATGATCCCCGGCCTCACGGAAAAAGTCGGCGGCCTCATGGACAAGTTCTCCTTCCTCGAGGACCGCATCCTGCGCATCTCTGACCGCCTCAACCGCGTGGAGCAGAGCGGCGCCTTCAAGACCGGCGGCCCCGACGGCAAGGAGATGAAGAACGAGATTGCCCGCGAGCTGCGCGACAATCTGGCCTCGCGCATGGCGGGCTTCGACGGCCGCATGGAGGGCCTCCTCAAGCGCCTCGGCGACGTGGAGCAGAAGGCAGTCTCCGCCAGCGAGGAGCTTAGCCGCCTGCGCTTCGATCCCGACGACATGGAACGGCGCATTGCCGATCTCGGCCGAGCCCGGAAGGAGGCCGAGGCGGACTTCGCGAACAAGTTCCACGCCCTCTCGGAAAGGCTTGCCGGCTTCGAAGGCGCTCTCGGCGACAGGATAGCCGCGGCCGTCGATGCGAAGACGGCGGTCTTCGACACCGCAGGGCTCGCCCAGCGCGTGGACGCCCTGGCCGAAGCCAAGGATCTCGCCGACAAGGGCTTTTCCTCAACAATAGCCGAGCTTGCCGGCAGGCTCGAGCGCTTCGAGGGCGGACTTGCCGACGCCATGGGCCAGTACCTCGCCGACCACGCCCCGGCCGTGAAGCCGGAGGATCTTGCCCAGCGCCTCGATGCCCTGGCCGAGGCCAGGGAGAAGGCCCAGTCGGACTTCGAAGGCAGGCTTGCCAGCCTCGCCGGCAAGCTGGACGGCATCGAAAAGGGCGTCGAGCAGAGCCTCTCCGCCCTGCGCCTCGACCAAGGCTCCCTTGCCAGGGAATGCCAGGAGTTCGATGGCCGCCTGCAGGCTCTCGCGCAGGCCAAGGACGAGGCGGCAGCCGGCTTCGCCCGCAGGCTTGAGGACCTCGCCTCCCAGCTCTCGGCCATGGAAGCCGGGCTGGAAGGCCGGCTTGCCGAGTACGCGGCCAGGGCCTCCGCCCAGTCTGCCGACGAGAGCAAAAAGGAGCTCGACAGCCGCCTGGCGGCCCTTGCCGACGACTCCGCCTCTGCGCTTGCCTCCTTCCAGGACGAGCTCTCCGTCATCACCGACAAGGTGCTCGGCGTCGAGAACGGCATTGGCCTGCGCATCGCCCAGGAGGTTGCCGGCGCCGAGCAGAACCTGAACAAAACCGTGGACGAAAGGCTGGAGGCTGCCATTGAAGCAAGGCTCGGCGCCCTCCGGACGCAGAGCCAGGAAAGCGCGCGCCAGCTTTCGGATCGCCTTGCCGAAACGGCGCAGCGCCTCGACGTCCTGAACGGCGGCATGCAGGAGCGCATGGAGCGCTTCCTTGCAGACCGCCTGCCCGCGCTGCGCGATGCCAGCGGCCAGGCCGAAATCGAACGCCTCTCCGCTAGTCTGGCCGAGCTGGCCGGCACCAGCGGCAAGGCTGAAGCCGGCTTCCAGGCAAGCCTTGCCGAGCTGGCCTCCCGCGTGCAGGCCTTCGAAGGCGGTTTCGAGGCAAAGGTGGCGGCCCTCCTTGATCAAAAGGACAAGGACATCCGCGCCGATCTCGGACGGCTTGCCGAGCAGGACGCCCAGGCGCTGGCGCAGCAGGAGCAGCGGATTTCGGATCTCGCCTCGCGCGTCGAGGGCTTCGAAGCGGGGCTCAGCGGCAGGGTTGCCGGGATTGTCCAGGACAGCCAGGCCGATCTGGCGGAGCGCCTCGAGGAGCTGGCAAGCCAAGGCCGCGAGCAGGAGCGCAAGACGGCGGTCCGGCTTGACGAATTTATGGAAAAAATCAGCGACCTTGAAGACGGCATAGCCCAGCAGGTCGAGGGCGTGGTTGCCGACAAGGCCACCGAGTTCGATGACAGGCTGCGCCAGCTTGAGGAAGGCCTCTGCGGCCAGCCCGGCGAGCTCGAATCCAGGCTCGACAGCATCAGGCAGGACATTCAGCCCCGCGTGGAGGAGGCCGTTGCCAGCACGGCGTCGGAACTCTCCCAGCGCATCGACGAGCTGCAGAAGAGCACGGACGCATCCCTCGACAGCCTCTCCCGCAAGGTGGACGGCGTCGGGAAGGCTGCCGGCGACCGCATGGACGGCCTGCTCTTTGAAAAGACCGCCCAGCTGACCGAGCGCATCCGCAAGGTCGAAGAGAACGCCGGCGAACAGACAGGCGCCCTTGCCGTCAGGCTTGCTCTGCTCGAAGACGGCGTTGAGCCCCGCATCGCCAAGGCGCTCGGGGCAAAGGCGGAAACCCTCGCAGCCCAAGCCAGGGAAGAGGCCGATGCCCGCATCGCGCCGCTCGAGTCCCGGCTCGGCGGGCTCGAGGACGGCCTTGACGCCAGGATCGGGGATGCCGTCGGCAAAAGCGCGGCCCAAGCCAGGGAAGAGGCCGAGGCCCGCATCGCTCCGCTCGAATCCCGGCTCGGCGGCCTCGAGGACGGCCTTGACGCCAGGA
>DFDR01000071.1:0-827 GCA_002369295.1 Desulfovibrionaceae bacterium UBA3823 | reverse complement strand
ACGCCAGGATCGGGGATGCCGTCGGAAAGACAGCCGCCGATGCAGAGCATCGCGCCGATGCGCTCGAATCGCGCCTCAGCGTGCTGGACGACGGCTTCAACGCCCGCGTGACCGGCATAGTCGAGGAACAGTCCAGAGCCGTTGAGCAGCGCCTTCAGGAAGCCGGTGAAGCGGGCAGGAAGGAAGCCATGTCGGGCATTTCCGCCGTTGCCGAGCGCGTGGACGCCCTCGAGCGGGGATTTGAGAGCTTCGGCAAGACCGCCCAGCTGCTGGAATCCAGTGCAGCCGGCAAGGCCGGCAGCGAAGCCGTACAGGCGGTGGCTGGAGGACTCGCTTCGCTGACTGGCAGACTCGACGAGCTTGAAGCTGGTCTCGACGGCAGAGTGCAGGCAGGCACGGCGGCGCTTGAAGCCTCGTTCGACGCCAAGCTTGCCGAGATGGCCGAAGGGCACAGGGAGGTGCGCGGGCAGACCCGTGTGCTGCGCGCCCAAATGAGCTCTCTGATTTCAGCCAAAGACAATATTATGGAACAGGTCGATGGACTTAAGACGTCTCAGCAGGAGCTTGGCGACAGCCAGACCCAGCGCCTCGACAGCCTTGAGGAGCGCATCGGCCAGGCCGAAAGCAAGGCCAGGGAGATCGCCGAGGCAGCCGTGCTTGAGCAGACTGGCGCCCTGCAGGCCAAGGTCGCCAGCGACTTCGCCCGCCAGGACGAAAAGCTGAACAGCGCCATGGAAGATCTGCGCAACAATGCGGAAGCCACTACAGGTCCGCTCCAGCAGAGCGTGGCTGAGCTCAAGGCGGCGCAGGAGGACTTCGGCGGACAA
>DFDR01000105.1:2131-3809 GCA_002369295.1 Desulfovibrionaceae bacterium UBA3823 | reverse complement strand
ATTTAATGAAATTTACAATGTTGAAACTTTATTTTATTTTGGTTGAAATTATATTTTATAAATATAATAACATTTCTACAAAACAATATTAATATTGTTTTATCTATTGAATAATTTTTCGAGTTTTAACATAAAAACAAATAAGAATGTATTTTATTCAGAAAACTTACAAATAAAACAAAGACGTAAAAAGGTCTGTGTTCAGAGGGAATGCATGAAACGGCGACTCACCATGAGCTCCAGCTCCTCGTCCGTGCTGTGCTCGAGGCAGTCGCGGATGTCGTCGAGGGCTGCCTGCCTGGCGATCCTGTCGCGGGTGGCGAAGCGGTAGCTGAGGGGATTCAGGTAGTGCACGCCGTCGTAGAAGGTGTCAGTCTCCAGCGCCTCCAGAAAGGCTTGGAGCTCCTCGATCTTCTCCCGTTCGCTGGCCTCGGCGTACGTCCCCTCGCGCAGCATGTCCGCCAGGGGCGTGTTGGGAAAGACCGTCATGCCCGTGGTGCTGACGCGGCGGGGGTGCACCTGGTTGAAGAGGGCGGCCGTCGCCTTGCCGTCCTTGATGCCGGCGCCCTTTCCGCCGAGGCCAAGGACGTAGAAGCAGGTGTAGGCTATGCCGGCCTCGTCCAGCCTGGCGAGCTGGCGTGCGGCTTCGGCCGCCGTGTGGCCCTTGTGCATGAGGGCAAGGGTCTCGTCGCTGCCGCTTTCGGTGCCGATGTAGAGGTGGGTGAGGCCAAGGCTGGCCAGCTCCGCCAGCTCGCCTGCGCTCTTGCGGGCAATGTCGCCCACGCAGCTCTGCATGCTCAGCTCGCTGAACCAGGGCGCGTGCCGGCGCAGAACCTCGATGTAGGCCTTCAGCCGTTCTGCCGGCAGGACGAAGGGATTGGAGCCCGTGAGGTAGATGCGGGTGGTGGAGGGGAAGTGCGGCGCGCGCTCCGCGGCCTCGCGGTCCAGTTCGCCGGGCGTCACAGCCTTGAAGGCATAGCCGCGCGACACGTAGCAGAAGCGGCACTGGTTCCAGGTGCAGCCCTGGGTGGCCCGGAGGAGCAGAGACTGGGCTTCCTGGGGCGGACGCATGACAGGTTCGTCGTTGAGCATGGGAGCCTCCTTGGCGCCGTGCCGGGCCAGCTTGCCGGGCCTGTCGAAGGGGCGGGCAGACGGTGCCCTGGCAGAAGGGAGCCAGCAGAGAGGGGGAGCGGGAAGATGGCGGGCTGGCGCCTGCGCAGCGCCGGTGCGGGCCTGCAGTCCGGGGCGCTGGCCAGGGCGCCATGCCTGGGGAAAGGCAGATCCAGTGTAGCCTGCGCTGCCGAGGCTGGCAAATGCAGCGCAAGCCAGACTGCCAGAGCGGCCCCGCAGGACGATGCGGAACCACGCCAGCTCGAGCCTGCCCGCGCTTGCGCTGGTCCCCGCGGCCGCAGGGGCCGATCCGGCACGGGCCTGAGATCGTCCCAGGCCGTCTCGGCAAGGGCGGCATTCGAAGGCGACGCCTTTGACGCAAACTGGCGGAGCTGGCTGGATTCGTCGCCGGCAGGCAGGATCTGCACCGCAGGCATGTCCGGCCGGGGCAGGCCGGGCGCGAAGAGAGGCTCTACGCCGCCGGCTTCCAGGGGGGCTTGGGAAGGCGCATGCCAGGGACGGGGCGTCGCGATGCTTCGCCGCTGCGGAGGGCATCGGCATCCTGGCT
>DFDR01000105.1:0-2003 GCA_002369295.1 Desulfovibrionaceae bacterium UBA3823 | reverse complement strand
CATCTTGGCTTGGCATCCTGATGGAGCAGTTCCGTGCGAGCGGAGCAGGGAAGGGCGGGAAGCCTCAAGCATCGACTAAAGCACGCGGGCTTCCCCTTGTGGGCGACTTGTCAGTCCTTCAAGCTCGCCAGGCTCGTCAGCTCTCCAGTTCGCCAGCTCGCCGGCCGGGCCACAGGAACAGGACTGATCGGCGGTGCCGAGGCAGAGAGCGCCTGGCATCGTCCAGCCACTCCTCAGCCCACCCCGTCTCCAGCTCCGCGGAGAGCCCGACAGCTGCGGTCAGCCAGGGCAGGATTGCGCGCATTGCGCGCATTGCGAAAAGGGCCGCCCCGTCACTGCCTGCGAACGCTCCCGCAAAGGTGGGAAGCGTCAGGGGCGCCCGGCGGCGTGGAGAGCGTAGGGCGTGCGGGGGGAGGATGCCTCGGCAAGCCTGCCGGCTGCTGAAAGGAGCAGCTCGTCGAGCACGCAAGGGCGTTTGCCTGGATCGCCGGCGTCGTCCATCAGGAGGGCCCTGGTCGCCTGGGAGACGCAGGCGACTGCGGGGGCCGAAGGACCGGAAGCTCCGCGGCTGCAGGTCTGAAGCAGAGCTTGCCACGCCCCAGACTGGCGAAGCCGGGCATGCCGCCGGCTTCAGGGCGAAGGCCAGGGCCGGGTGCGGGGAAGGCGCCATGCAGCCTCGCGGCTGGCGGACTGGCAGTCGTCTTTGGCGCCTCCCGCTTGCCCCTGTCCGGTCGCTGGGATGGTCGCGGGCCCTCCCACGGTTCGGGACAGCGCTGGCATTTTTGCAAAACATGACGCGAAGCATTGACGCACTTTTGCACTGTGGTACCGTGCGCTTGGCCGAAGGCATGCCGTCTTTGGCAAAATCAGGAGAAACGCAAGCAATGCCCACCAAGGAAGAGAAGCGCGCCAAATTCGTCCGTCTTGCCGAGGCCCGCACGAACAAGGCCATCCACGCGATCCGCGTGATCGGCAACCTCTCCAACCGCGCCAGCTACTACTACACGGCCGACGACGTCGAGCAGATCTTCGGCGCTCTCCAGAAGGAGATCGAGGCCTGCCGCGAGCGTTTTGCCGTGGTGGACGAGAAAGAGGAAGGCCAGACCGTCTTCAGGCTGGGCCGGGCAGAAGCTCAGGCAGTCCAGGCAGAAGCTCAGGAGGAAGGACTGGAAGAAGCTCCGGCTGTCCAGGCAGAAGTTCAGGCCGACAGACTGGAGGAAGGTTCGGCAGACTAGCCTTTCTGGCTTCCCCGGGCCTGCCGGCAGCCCCGGCATGGAGAGCTGCGCCGGGCGCCGCCAGGGCTGCACCGGCCGCCCTGGGATCGGCGTGCCGTCTGGCGCACGGCCCAAGGCAGCCCCTTTCGCCCGCGGCGCGGGCAGGGCGGAACAGGGGCCTGCAGCCCCTGGATTCACCAATATCGCAGTCCGGGCCTGCATTCTGGGGTCGCAGTCTGGTGCTTGAGTCTGGTGCCGCATTTCGGTTTCGCAGTCGGGGGCACAGTTCGGCACGGCAGAAGGCTGAGATCGACAAGGCGCCGTCCGTCGCAGGCACCGGCAAGAGCGCCTGCCTCCTGCCGGGCACAGGCCTGGCCTCGCGTGGCCGGCGTTCGGCATCGGCAGGGCCCGGCACGGGAAAGGGGGACGCCCGGCAGTGCGGACATCCCCCCTTGAGATGGCAAGGATGGCGGGGCCGGGCTACCTGGCCTGCTCCCTGGCAACGGAAGCCGTGCTGACAGGGAAGGTAAAGTAGGTGTCGGGGTAGGGCTCGTCCTTGAGGGTGAAGTGCCACCACTCTTCGGCGAGGGGCTTGAAGCCTGCGGCGAGCATGGCCTCGCGCAGCAGCATGCGGTTCTGGAACTGCTTCTTGGTCACGCCCTTGAAGTCGGGATGGCTGCGCTTGCCGAAGTAGTCGAAGGTGCCGCCCATGTCGGCTTCCTTCTCGGTCTTCATGTCGAAGAGGGTGAGATCGACGGTGCTGCCGCGGCTGTGGCCGGAATGCTCGGC
>DFDR01000058.1:10594-22043 GCA_002369295.1 Desulfovibrionaceae bacterium UBA3823 | reverse complement strand
AGGGTGGCCAGGGCTTCGCCCTCGACGTCCTCGGCGATGATGAGCAGGGGCTTGTTGACCTTGGCGACCTGCTCAAGCACGGGAAGCATGTCCTTCATGCTGGAGATCTTCTTCTCGGAGCAGAGGATGTAGGGGTTCTCCATCTCGCAGAGCATCTTCTCGGCGTCGGTGGCGAAGTAGGGGGAGAGATAGCCGCGGTCGAAGCGCATGCCTTCCACGACGTCCATGGTGGTGTCGAGGCCCTTGGCCTCCTCGACCGTGATGACGCCTTCCTTGCCGACCTTGCTCATGGCCTCGGCAATGATGGTGCCGATGGCGGCGTCGGCGTTGGCGGAAATGGTGCCGACCTGGGCGATTTCCTTCTGGTCGCGGGTGGGCTTGGAAATGTTCTTGAGCTCGGCGATGAGCGCCTCAACGGCCTTGTCCATGCCGCGCTTGATGGCGATGGGGTTGCGGCCGGCGGCCACAAGCTTCACGCCTTCGCGGTACATGGCCTGGGCGAGGATGGTGGCGGTGGTGGTGCCGTCGCCGGCGGCGTCGGAGGTCTTGGAGGCGACTTCCTTCACCAGCTGGGCGCCCATGTTCTCGAACTTGTCGTCAAGCTCGATTTCCTTGGCGACGGTCACGCCGTCCTTGGTGATGACGGGGGAGCCGAAGCTCTTCTCGATGGCGACGTTGCGGCCCTTGGGTCCGAGGGTCACTTTGACGGCGTTGGCGAGCTTGTCCACGCCGCGGGCCAGGCGCTCGCGGGCTTTGACGTCGAAGATGATATCTTTGGCCATGGTATTTTCCTCCTGGGATAATCGCTCTTGGTGGTGTGCGGGTCTGGGGGGCTAGTCGACGATGATGGCGAGGATGTCTTCCTCGCGCAGGACGAGGTGGTCCTCGCCGTCGAGCTTCACTTCGGTGCCGGCGTACTTGTTGAAGAGGACCATGTCGCCCTTCTTCACGGACACGGCAATGCGCTCGCCCTTCTCGTCAACCTTGCCGGGGCCGGCGGCGATGACCTGGCCCTTGCAGGGCTTCTCCTTGGCGGTGTCGGGGATGTACAGGCCGCCAGCGGTCTTTTCTTCGGACTCGAGGCGCTTAACCAGGATGCGGTCGTTCAGCGGCTGCAGTTTCATAGCTGATATTCCTCCATAATAAAGAATGAAATATAATTGGCTTGTTATGCTGCAGGCCCCGTGCCGGCGGGGGCCCGGCCAAGATGGTTCGGCGGGGGATTCCTGCATCGCGATACAAGATAAGGCAGGTTGCCGGATAGGGAAGGGGCAAAGCGGAAAAAAACTTTGCCAAGCCGGCTGGAAACATGCTTTTGCTTGGAATTCCAGTGCCTTGTGAATGAAATTTTCCTTTGCGGCGCCGGTGGAAGGCCCCCCTGCCGCACGCTTCGGGGCCTGCCGCAGGCAGGCCGGCCGCCGCCGGCCAGGGCGCAAAAAAAGGCCCCCTGGGGGGCCTTGGGAAAAGACGGAGCGCGCGCCGCTAGATGGCGCACAGGGTCTCGGGGGTCAGAATGGTGAAGCCGTTCTTCTGAAGCACCTCGATGGCGTCGTCGGTCTTGTCGAAGCGGAAGATCATGGTGGCGGACTTCGCGGTCTTGGTCACGAAGGCGTACATGTACTCGACGTTGATGCCGTTCTTGGTCATGACCTGGAGGATGTCGTCCAGGCCGCCGGGCCTGTCGTCCACGCCCACGGCCACAACGTTGGTGATGCCCAGCGTGAAGCCGTTTTCCTTCAGGACCCTCTGCGCCTCCTTGGGCGAGCAGACTATCATTCTCAGGATCCCGAAGTCGGAAGTATCGGCGAGCGAAAGCGCGCGGATGTTGATGCTGGCCTCGCTGAGGACGCGGGTTACCTCGGAAAGGCGGCCGGCCCTGTTTTCAAGAAAGACGGAGATCTGTTCGGTCTTCATGCGTGCAATCCCTTGTTGAAGTGATCCTGAAGCAGGCTCAAGGCCAGCTTTGGCGCCGAAGGCGCCTATTCAACTGATACGCTTTGCGATATTTGAGGTCAAGAACCGCGATGGCCGCTTTGCCGCCGCACCTTGCGGTAGGCAGCCCGCCGCGCCGGCCTGGCATGGCGGGTGGCCAGCGTTCTCGGCCCCCGGCCGTCCAGCTGGGCGCGGACCCTGGCGGGGCTTTTCGGGAATTTGAAGCCGGCGTCCAGCAGCTCGCGGGCAGCCCTGTTGCGCTTGGCGGAGGTGCGTCCGCCGAGCACGATGGCCACGAGGCGCACGCCCCCGCGTCTTGCCGTCACGATGATGTTGTAGCCCGAGCCTGCGGTGAAGCCGGTCTTGAGGCCGTCGACCCCGCGTTCGCCGAGGAAGGGGTTGGTGGTCGTGAGCGTGCGCCTGCCGTGCCGGAAGAGGCTCTGGGAGTGGATGCGCAGGGCGGAGGGGTAGCTGCGCATGTAGCTGAGGGAAAGGCGCAGCATGTCCCGGGCCGTCGTGATCTGGCCTGCGGCCGGCAGGCCCGTGGGATTGCGGAAGCGGGTGGAGCGCATGCCGAGGGCGCTCGCCTTGGCGTTCATGGCGCCGACAAAGGCGTTCAGGCTGCCGCCGGCGCGGTAGGCCAGGGCCGTGGCGGCATCGTTGCCTGAGGCGATGATCATGCCCTCGAGCAGGTTCCAGACGGGCAGGCGCTCGCCGGAGCGCAGGCGCATGCTGGAGCCGCCGACGCCTGCCGAGGCCTGCGTGATGCGCACGCGGCTGCCGGGGGAGAGCCTGCCCCGGCGCATGGCGTCGTGCACGAGAAAGGATGTCATGATCTTGGTGAGCGAGGCCGGAGGGATCTTCATGTCGGCCGACTTCTGGTAGAGCAGGGCGCCGGTCGTCGCGTTGTAGAGCAGGCAGGACTTCGCTGGCACGCCGGCGCAGGCAGGCCTGGAGGCGGGGAAGGGCGCAAGCGCGGCCAGCAGGGCCAGAACGGCCGCCATGGCAAGCGCCGGACCGGCGCCGAGCCGGGGGCGCAGAGCGCGGCTGGGCGAGGCTTCCCATCCCTGCCAGGCAGGCGTCATTTCGCCTCTCCTCCGGCTGCGCCGCGCCGGGCGCCCTGTGCCGGCATGTCGCAGGAGGCGCCTTCGGCCACGAGGCCGCCGTCGGCCTCCATGTCCTGCGGCAGGAAGCGCTGGCGGTAGCCTCTGCCTCCCTCCTCGACGGCCTGGAGGGCGAAGGCGAGGAGCACGGGGCCGAGGATGAGGCCCACGGTGCCGAAGGTGGAGATGCCGCAGAGGATGACGAGGATGAGGACGATGTAGGACGCCTTGATGCCCTGCTTCAGGAAGAGCGGGCGCAGGACGCTGTCGATCATGGAGACGAAGCCGGCGCCCCAGATTGCGAGGAAGACGGCCTCGACGGTCTGGCCCGAGAACCAGAGCTGGATGGTCAGGGGCAGCCACACCAGCGCCGTGCCCACGACGGGGATGGGGGCGACCAGGGTGGCGAGCAGGCCCCAGAAGGCGAACTGGCCGAAGCCGACGATGGCAAAGCCTATGCCGCAGAGGAAGCCCTGGATGGCGGCGACGAAGATCACGCCCATGAAGATGCCCTTGAGGGCGCTGTGGATGGCGTGCACGAAGCGCCTGAGCATGCTTGCCCGAATGTGGAAGATGCGGGCCGCCACGATGCGGATGCGGGAGGCGTAGATGACGAAGATGACGGTGAGGACCAGATAGAGGAAGAAGGTCCAGAGCACGGACATGGTGCCGCCGAGCACGTTGAAGCCGTTGTTGATGATGCTCGTCACGGTCTCGGTGCTGAAGTTGCTGAAGTAGTCGGCCAGCTTGTTCAGCATCATGCGCCCTTCGCTCACGATCTTGTCCACGATGGGCATGGACTGGAACTCGGCAAAGCGCTTGTTCAGAAATTCGGTCCACTCTGGCGGCAGCTCGAAGTTGTTGGCCCAGATGGCGTGCAGCTTGGCGAAGCCCGCGCCCACCTGCGGGGCGACGAGGGCCAGGAAGAGGGCCACGGGCGCCACGAGGCAGCCCAGGAGGAAGAAGAGGAAGACCGTCAGGGGCATGGCGTTGATGCAGGAAAAGTGCATGCCGGCAATGTTCCTGCGCCAGCGCGACACCAGGGGTCGGAGCAGCCTGGGGGCGTGAATTTCCCGCTGCAGGCGCCTCTTGGCGACCGGCATGGCCTTGCGGCGCAGCCTGCGCGCAACGCCTCGCAGGCGCCGGAAAATGGGCAGGGTGAGGCAGGCCGTGCAGCCGGCCATGAAGACGGTGACCGGATTCGGCCAGAGGATGAGCCACCAGGCCAGGGCCGAGAGCACATAGAGGATGCGCGTGGGAAGGATGGGCGACGTGTGCATGGGAGAGCCGCGCTGCGACAGGTTGAAGTTGTACGAAACGCCTCCCTGTAGCAGAGACCTGCTCCCTTGCCAAGCTGTTGCCAGCCACAGGAATGCATTTTCTCTGCATCTTCTGGCCTTCTGTCCCTGGCGCGCTGTTGTGCAGGGCGTTGCGACGGCTTTTCTGCATTTTTTCTAGACATTTTTCCCGCCCTGTCCTCTGGAAAAATCCATGCCGGTAGGCCTCCCGCAGGGGAGAAATGCAGGCGCCGGCCTCCTGTTCCCAGGGAACCGGTCGGCTGGGGACTTGACCTTTCAGGGCAGGGAGGGGTATCTTGCCCAGCAAGAAACACAGCGCTCCGCTGCCCCTGCAGCGGTCGTTTTTTTTTACGCTTTTTTTGGAGGAAAACCGGACATGTCCGTCACCAGCATTCCGATATCTGTGCAAGGCTTCAAGCGTCTTGAAAAGGAGCTCGCCGAGCTCAAGGAAGAGCGCCCGCGCATCATCCAGGCCATCAAGGAGGCCCGCGAGGAGGGCGACCTGCGCGAAAACGCCGGCTATGACGCGGCCAGGGAGCGCCAGGGCATGACCGAGGCCCGCATCAAGTACATCGAGTCGCGCCTCTCCCTCTACAAGGTCGTGGATCTCGACACGCTGAGCGGCGACAGGATTGCTTTCGGCTGCACCTGCGTCCTCGTGGACGTGGACACCGACGAGGAGAAGACCTACACCGTCCTCGGTCCCGACGAGTCCGATCCCGCCAAGGGGATCATCTCCTTCCTCTCCCCTGTCGGCAAGGCTCTTCTGGGCCACCAGGAGGGCGACGAGGTCACCATCGCCATTCCCAAGGGCACCGTGACCTACGAAGTGGTCGAGGTCAAGTTTCTCGGTTCAGCGGTGCTTGCCTAGCCGCTCCAGTTCAGCCCGCCCCCGCGCTCTTCCGAGTCCGGGGGCGCCGCTTTTTCAGGCCTCTGGCGCGGCGCGGGCACAGGGCGCCAGCTCCTTGACGCAGGCCAAGCTCCCTCGGTAAGCTTGGGCCCGATCTTCCGGACCCGGCGCCATGCCCAAAGCAGCGAGCGAGCAAGACTGATGAAAAAATATACGCGATTCCTTGCACCCGTGCTCATCGCGGCCATCTTCGTGCTGGCCGTCTATCTGCTTTACGACAAGCTCAAGGCCTACAGCCTCGCCCAGATCCGGGCCGCCATCGACCAGATTCCGCCAGCCAGGCTCTGGCTTTCCCTCCTGCTCGCCGTCGTCAACTACTTCATCCTCGTGGGCTACGACTGGCTCGCCCTCAAGGCCATAGGCAAGAGCCTGCCCCTCGGCAGGGTCGGCCTCGTCTCCTTCGTCGGCCAGGCCGTGAGCTACAACTTCGGCGCCCTGCTCGGCGGCACCAGCGTCCGCTTCCGCTTCTACTCGGTCTGGGGCTTCTCCATCCACGAGGTGGTGCACCTCATCCTCATGCTGGCGGTCACCTTCTGGATAGGCGCGCTGGGATTGAGCGGCTTTGTCTTCATCATCGCCCCTCCCGTCTTTCCGCCGGAGCTCATGGCGAAGATGCCCATCAAGGACGTGCGCGTCCTCGGCTACATCCTGTCCGCCATCGCCGTGGCCTACCTCGTCCTGTGCTTCACGGTGCGCAAGCCCGTTCGCGTCTTCGGCAAGGAGTTCGTCTTTCCGAGCCCGCGCATCGCCGTGGCCCAGGTCGTCGTCTCCTGGATCGACCTCATCGCAGCCGCGGCCTGCATGTGGGTGCTCCTCCCCTCCCACATCGGCATAGGCTTCCTCGACTTCCTGCCCGGCTACCTCATGGCCCAGGTGGCCGTGGTGCTCACGCACATCCCGGGCGGCGTGGGCGTCTTCGAGCTGGTCATCATCCACCTCACGCACACGCCGCACGAGCAGGTCGTCTTCGCGGCCGTGCTCATGTTCCGCCTCATCTACTACATCCTGCCCCTGCTGGCCGCAGCCCTGGTGCTCCTGATCTACGAGGTGCGCCAGCGCCGCAATTTCCTGCGCGACGCAGGACGCTGGGTCTCCGTGCTCTCGCCCACCATCTCGGCCTACCTTTCCCTGGCCGCCGGCGCCATCCTGCTGCTCTTCTCCTCCCTTCCCCCAGCCAAGGCCAGCATGCAGGCCGTTGCCCGCTTCCTGCCCGTCGAGGCCTGCTACCTCGGCACGGCCCTCTGCGCCCTGGCCGGCTGCGTGCTCGTCTTCCTCCCCTACGGACTCATCCGCCGCCAGCTGCGCTCCTGGCGGTTCGCCATGGGCTGCCTTGCCCTCGGCGCGGCCGGCACCTTCCTGCGCGGAAGCTGGCTGCCGGCGCTCGTGGCCCTCGTGGTGCTGGGAACCCTCTGGGCCGCCTCGCGGCGCTTCTGCCGCCGCTCCTTCTTTGCCGAGGAGCCCATTCCCTTCCCCTGGATCATGGGGGCGGTCGGCATCGTTGCGGTCAACTTCGCGCTTGGCTGGGCCCTCTTCCACACGGCCTGGGGCGGAAGCGCCCTTCTTTCTCTGGACTGCCCCGCCAACGCAGCCGTGGCCCGCGCCATCGATCTCGCCATCGCCGTCCTGCTCTGCCTCATGTGGCCGGCGCGCCTGTGGCTGCGCCGCCGGGCCGAGGCAAGGCGCAGGGCCCAGGACAAGTCCCGGCCCCAGGCAGGGCGGGCCTGACGGCAGGCTTGCGCACATCTTTTGCGAAAACGCCAAGAGGCGCTCCGGGAAGCCGGGGCGCCTCTTTATCATCGGCTGCCGCGCTCCGGGAAGCCGGGGCGCCTCTTTATCATCGGCTGCCGCGCACCGGGAAGCCGGGGCGCCGCTTTCAACTGCCGCAGGGCAGGCATCAGTCGCGCGAGATGCGCACCTCGCTCGTCTCGTCGCGCTCCTCCAGCAGCACGTCCACGTGCTCCTCTTTGGAGGTGTTGATGGTGCGCCCCACGTAGTTGGCCTGTATGGGCAGCTCCCTGTGTCCGCGGTCGATGAGCACGAGCAGCTCGACCGACGCAGGCCTGCCGTAGTCGAGAATGGCCTCCAGCGCGGACCGTATGGTGCGGCCGGTGTAGAGCACGTCGTCGACGAGCACGACCGAGGCGCCCGTAAGGTCGCAGGGAATGAAGGACGGCCCGACGTGGGGCGTAGCCTCCATGCTGGTCCAGTCGTCGCGGTAGAGGTTGATGTCGAGCGTGCCCAGGGGCACGTCGCGCCCTGCGCGCTCGGCGAGGATGCGCTTGAGCCTGCGGGCGAGGTCGGCGCCGCGGCGCTCTATGCCCACGAGCATGGTGTTCTCGCAGCCGGCGTGCTTTTCCATGATCTGGTAGGCGAGGCGCTCCAGCGTGCGCGTGATCTCCCCGCTGTCAAGAAGAAGCTTTGATTCCATGGCATTCCCCCAAGATGGAAGTAAGGATGAAAGGCGAGAATAGGTTTTTTTCCCCTGCGAGGGAAGAGGGGCTTTGACAGTCCGGAGAAGAGACTTATATTGGATTTTCCCGATTTGCGCGCAGCAAGCCTTTCTGCTATCTCTGCGCTCCTGCCCGGGACTGCGCTCCCGGCGGCTTTCTGCGCCCTTCGGGCGCCTTCATCCCCTGTCCTGCACTCATCCGCAACCCTTTTTGGAGGAACCCATGATCACGTTGAGCGAATCCGCCAGCAAGGAGCTGACCGCCTTCTTTGCCAGCCACGACGACGCCAAGAAGTCCATCCGCATCTTTTTCGCCCCCGGAGGCTGAAGTGGCCCGACCGCTTCCATGGCTCTGGATGAGCCTGGCGATCAGGACGAGGTTGAAGAAGTGAACGGCATCACCTTCTGCATGCAGAAGGATCTCTACGAAAAAGTCGGCGGCGTGACCGTGGATCTCGGCTACATGGGCTTTTCCATCGTGACCGAGTTCCCCTACAGCCCCGCCGGCCAGTCCAGCTGCGGCAGCTGCGGCGGCTCCTGCTCCATCTAGCGCCAGAGTGGGGCCGGCCCCGGGGCGCCTGCGGCAAGCGAGGCACACCCATGATCACGTTGAGCGAATCCGCCAGCAAGGAGCTGGCTGCCTTTTTTGCCAGCCACGACGACGCCAAGAAGTCCATCCGCGTCTTCTTCGCGCCCGGCGGCTGCTGCGGCCCTGCGGCCTCCATGGCCCTGGACGATGCCGCGGAAGGCGACGAGACTGAAGTTCTGGACGGCATCACCTTCTGCATGCAGAAGGACCTGTACGACAAGGTGGGTGCCGTTTCCGTGGATCTCGGCTACATGGGCTTTTCCATCACGACGGAGCGCCCCTTCGCCGACCCGGGCCAGTCCGGCTGCAGCTCCTGCGGCGGCGGGTGCTCTTCCTGCCACTAGGCCCGTCCCCGGTTCCGGCCGGCCTTTCCCCGTCCGGAGGGCCCGGGAGCTTTTCCGCCCCGGGTCCCCGGCGCCATGCGTCAAGGAGTCTGACCCCATGTTCACCGTATCCCCCCGCGCCATGCAGGAGCTCAAGGCCTTCTGCGAGAAAAACCCCCAGGCGCCCCGCTGCGTGCGCGTCTTCTTCCGCTCCTCCTGCCAGGGCCCCCGGGCCATGCTCGGCTTCGACAGCCCGCGGCCCGAAGCCGATGCCTCGGAAGAGCTGGACGGCCTGGCCTTCTGCATGGACATGGGCCTCTGGCAGGCCGTGGGCGACATCGACATCGACCTCGTCGAGCAGGGCTTCGCCATCCGCACCGAGCGTCCCTTCCAGGCAGGGAAGGGCTGCGCCTCCTGCGCTTCCGGATCGTCCTGCCAGGGCTCCTGCCAGGGCTAGCCGGGCAGTCCTTTCCGCGATCTCCCTCTTCTTGCTAGGAGACGAGCTTCATGTTCACTGTCAGCGAACGCGCCCAGCAGGCCCTGGCCGAATTCTTCGGCGCCAATCCGGGCGTGGCGAAGTGCATACGCGTCTACTTCGCCGTCGGGCCCAAGGGGCCGGCGCCCTCCCTCGTGGCCGACAGGGCCGTTCCCGGCGACGTCCAGGAGGAGATTGGCGGCGTTGTCTGGTGCATGGCTTCCCATCTGGCCGCGGCCGTTGGCGAGGTCGCCGTTGATCTGGACGCCAAGGGCCTCGCCGTGCGCACGGGCCGCCCTCTGGCCGGCCAGGCATGCCAGGGCTCCTGCGGGAGCTGCCAGACCCCCTGCGAAGACTAGCGCCGGGGCGCCGAATTCCTGCCGGATCCGGTCCGGCGTTCTTTTTTCTCCATTTCTCCGCTGGTTCCGCTGGCCGGCCTGGCCTGGAACCCGCGAGGGAGCGCCGAGATGCACGAGCCTTTTCCCTTCGAAACCCGCGACGACGCGATCCACGTCGACCGCTCCGGCCAGGCCACCCAGGCAAGGCTGGCCGCGGAGGCCGCCGCCCGCGGCAGAACGGCCGTGCTCGTGGCGCGCGGCCGCGAGGACTTTGCCCAGCTTTCCGCCCTGGCCCAGCTCTTCACGCCCGCCCTTTCCTCGGGGACTGCCGCGGCCGGCGCTCCTGTCTGGGGCAGGGGGGTGATCCAGCTTCCCCAGGGCCTGCTCCTGCGCAGGGACAAGTCCGCCTGGGCCCAGCGCATGGCCGCCCTCTACGCCCTGTCCTTCGAGGCGCCGCGCATCGTGGTGGCGAGCGTGGAGAGCCTGCTTCTGCGCTATCCGCCGCGGCGCTTCTTCGAGAAGGCCTCGCTCGACGTGGCCAAGGGCGCCGAGTGGCCGCAGGAGCTCCTGCTCGAGCAGCTGCTCGACTGGGGCTACGAGCGCGTGCCGATGGTCACGCGCACGGGCGAGATCGCAAGAAGGGGCGACATCCTGGACATCTTCGCGCCGGGCTACCCCAGGCCCCTGCGCCTCGAGTTCTTCGGCGACAGCGTCGAGGAGCTGAAGGTCTTTGATCCCGAAACCCAGCGCTCCCTCGATGCCCTTGCCGAGGCCACCTTCGTGCCGTCAACGCCCTGGCTCGGGGACGCCGAGTCCCGCGCTGCCCGGGAGCGGCGCCTTGCCCAGCTCTACGAGCGGGGCGAGCTCACCGAGAACATGGCCTACGACTGCCGCAAGTCCCTGGAGTCGGGCCAGTGCCGGGTCATGCCCGGCATGGTCTACGAGGACGCCTCGCGCTTCGAGGACTGGCTGCCCGAGGGCTCCCTTTTCTTCATGGAGGGGGAGAGCGATCTTGCCGACGACGTGCGCACGGCCTACGCCGGCCTTGCCTCGGCCCTCGCCTCGGAGGATGCCGACTTTGTCCAGCCTTCGGCCCTCTGCCTGCGCGAGACCGTGCGCATGCCCTGGGACAGGGGCCATACGGCCTGCTTCTTCGAGCCCCTGGTCATGGGCGTCGAGGCCGCGGGCCTCGAGCTGCGCGAGCGCGGCGTGCACTCCTTCCAGGAATTCTTCCCCAGGCCCGAGGACATGGACCGTCCCTGGCTTGCCGTGAGCTCGGCCATCCGGACCTGGGGCAGAGAGAAGCGCCAGGTGGTCTTAAGCTTCGCCTCGGACCGCAGCCGGAAGAAGTTCCTCAAGCTGGCGGAGCCCGACGGGATTCTGCCCCGGCTCAAGTACGCCTTCCGGGAGAAGGGCGTCTTCGCGCTCGTCTCCCCTTTCCGCCAGGGCGCCGAGCTGGCCTGGGACGACGCCGTGGTGCTCGGCGAGAGCATACTCTTCCCCAAGGCCGAGAAGGCCCCGCGCAGCCCCAGCCGGGCCTTCAAGGGCATGGACACCTTCGAGGACCTCAAGGACGGCGAGCTCCTGGTCCACCGCGACTACGGCATAGGGCGCTTCCGGGGCCTCAAGCGCATCGATGCGGGCGGCGTTGCCAACGACTTTCTCCTCGTGGAGTACCAGGGCAGGGACAACCTCTACGTGCCCGTCGACCGCCTGGCCCTCATCCAGCGCTTCCAGGGCGCCGAGGGGGCGGAGCCGGCGCTGGACCGCCTCGGCGGAAGCGCCTGGAGCACCTGCAAGGAGAAGGCGCGCAAGGCCATCGAGCAGATAGCCGCCGACCTCGTCGAGATGTACGCCTACCGCAAGGTGGCCAAGGGCTTCCGCTATCCGCCGGCAGGCGAGCTCTACCGCGAGTTCGAGTCCACCTTCGGCTTCGAGGAGACGCCCGACCAGGCCAAGGCCATCGAGGACGTGCTCGCCGACATGGAGCGCCCCGAGCCCATGGACCGGCTGGTCTGCGGCGACGTGGGCT
>DFDR01000058.1:0-10540 GCA_002369295.1 Desulfovibrionaceae bacterium UBA3823 | reverse complement strand
TCGGCAAGACCGAAGTGGCCATGCGGGCTGCCTTCAGGGCTGCCTCCGAAGGGCGCCAGGTGGCGCTGCTCTGCCCGACCACCGTGCTCGCCGAGCAGCACTACCAGACCTTCCGCGCCAGAATGAACGGCTTCCCCCTCAACGTGGCGCTGCTTTCGCGCTTCGTGCCCGCCGACAGGCAGCGCGAGGTGCTGCGCCAGGCCTCCAAGGGCCTCGTGGACATCCTCATCGGCACCCACCGCATCCTCTCGGGCGACGTTTCCCTCCCCAATCTCGGCCTGCTCATCCTGGACGAGGAGCAGCGCTTCGGCGTGCGCCACAAGGAAAACCTCAAGGCGCTCAAGAAGAACGTGGACGTGCTCACCCTCACGGCCACGCCCATTCCCCGCACCCTGCAGCTTTCCATGTCCGGCATTCGCGACCTGTCCATCATCGAGACGGCGCCTGCCGACAGGAAGCCCGTGGCCTCGGCCGTCATCGAGCGCGACGATGCCGTGCTGCGGAAGGTGCTGGAGCGCGAGCTTGCCCGCGAAGGCCAGGTCTTCTGGGTCTACAACCGCGTGCAGGGCCTCGCCCGCGTGGCCGAGTACGTGCACAGGCTCGTCCCCCAGGCCCGCGTCGGCATGGCCCACGGCCGCATGAACGAGGACGAGGTCGAGAGCAACATGCACAAGTTCTGGCACGGCGAGCTGGACGTGCTCGTGTGCACCTCCCTCGTCGAATCCGGCCTCGACTTTCCAAGAGCCAACACCCTCGTCGTCGACCAGGCCCAGAATTTCGGCCTCGGCCAGCTCTACCAGCTGCGCGGCCGGGTCGGGCGCAGCGACAGGCAGGCCTACGCCTTCTTTGTCGTGCCCGACAGGAACCACATGACGGAGCTTTCCGCAGAGCGCCTGCGCATCATCATGGACCTCGACTATCTGGGCGCCGGCTTCAAGGTCGCCATGGAGGACCTGCGCCTGCGCGGCGCCGGCAACATCCTCGGCGAGGCCCAGTCCGGCCACATTACCCGCGTCGGCCTCGACCTCTATCTCGAAATGCTCGAGCAGGCCGTGGAGCGCCTCAAGGGGACGCCGCAGGCCAGGCAGGTGGAGACCGAGGTCAACATCGCCGTGCCGGCCCGCATCCCCGAAACCTACATCGAGGACGGCCACGAGCGCCTGCGCGCCTACAAGCAGCTCACCGGCGCCCAGGACGGCGCCTCCCGCGAGGAGGCGGCCCTCGCCGTCAGGGACCGCTTCGGTCCCTTCCCCGAGGAGTTCCGCAGCTTTCTCGCCGTGCTCGACTTCAAGCGCTTCCTCTCGGATCTCCAGGTCGAAAAGGCCGATCTCGGACCCAAGGCCGTGCGCCTTGTCTGGGCCGAGGGCCAGACCGGCGCGGATCCGGTGAAGATTCTTGCGCTTGCCAGCCAGACCCATGGCGCGCGGCTCGTGCCGCCGGCGGCGCTTTCCATGCCGCTGGCGCAGGACAGGCCCTTCCCGGAAGCGCTCTCCCTGCTGCGCGGCCTGCTTGAGGGCGTGCGTCCGGATGAGGCTGCACCGGCCCCGAAGCCAGAGGCGCCTTCCGCCGAAGCTTCTCCGGCTGCCGGACCTGTGCCGGAGGCTGCCGGCAGGCCGGCCAAGGCCGCAGGCGGATCCCGCCGCCGCGGCCGGCCGAGGCTCGTTCCCGGCGAGGGCGTCAAGGGCGGCGTCGTCGAGGCGGACCCGAAGGAAGGCGAAGGCCAGGGCGCCCCGAAGGGAGGGCGCCGGGGCAGGAGGGGAACGGCCTACGCCTGGAAGCCCTAGGATTTTTCCTCTTTGCGCCCGCCTGGCCCGGCTCTTTGGCCATGCCGGGAGGCTGGCGCGCCGCGGGGCTGTCCGGGGCGCGCGGTCATTGATCTCTGGCGTGTTTGCAGGTAACAGTTTGACGAATTTTTGCGATGAGGAGGAGTGCTGCCTTGAAAAAGATTATCGCCACAGTGTTTCTCGCCTGCCTGCTGTGCTGCGCGCAGGCCCAGGCCACCTCGGTCAACAAGGTGGCCGCCGTTGTCAACGGCCATCTCATCACCATGTACGACCTGCAGTCGTACGCCTTCCCCGAAATGCTCCGCATGCACCTCAATCCCAACAATCCGGCCCAGCGCAAGCAGTGCGATCAGATCCTGCGCAGCGCCCTGGATCAAATGATCATGGACATTCTCTTCGAGGGCGAGGCCAAGCGTCTGAACATGAACGTCTCCGATGCCGACGTGGACAAGGAGATCACGAAGATGTACCAGGCCCGGCGCATGACCAAGCAGCAGTTCGAGCAGGCTCTGGTCCAGCAGAACATCCGGCTCTCCGACTTCAGGAACGGCATGCGCAAGCGCATGCTGCGCCAGAAGATCATGGGCTCGCAGGTCGGCCGCCGCGTGGTGGTCACGCCCGAGGAGATCAAGGCCTACTACGAGGCCCACAAGGACACCATGTACGACCGCAGGGGCCTGCACATGGCCGTCATCGCCTACAACCCCAAGGCGCCCTACCGCGAGATCGCCAGAAAGGTGCGCTCGGGCGAGATGCCCTGGCTCGAGGCCTCGGTCAAGTATTCGGTCTACCCCAAGCACGAGAAGGGCGGCGACACCGGCCCCGTCATCTGGGACAAGCTCAACGACGACATGCGCGCCAGGCTTGAGAAGATGAAGCCCGGCGAGGTGAGCGATCTCTTCCCCGTCGCCAGGCATCCCCAGGCGGGGCAGATCTACGGCCAGGTGCGGCTCTTCCGCCCCAACGGCGACCAGACCAACCGCATCATGACCCTGCAGGAGGCAACGCCCGTGATCGACGCCATTCTGCGCGATCCCAAGGCGCAGAGCCGTCTGGGCAGCTACGCCGAAGAGCTCAAGCGCAAGGCGGTCATCGACATCCGCATCTAGCTGGAGGACGGATCCCCCTCCCCGGCACGCCACAACCACGAGGCGGCCCCGAGCGGGGCCGCAGGGAAGCACATATATGACACTGGAAGAACTGGGTGCCCTGCTGGGCGAACGGCGCGAAGCCCTTGGCCTCTCGAAGGCCGACATCGCCGAGCGGCTCAAGTACACGGAAAGCCGCATCGGCGAGATCGAGCGGGGCGACTTGTCGTCCATGCCCCACGCGGCCTACGCCAAGGGGCTCCTGCGCACCTACGCGCAGACGCTCGGCCTCAACCCCAGCGAAGGGGAGATCGCCGAGGCCCTCAAGTCCCTCGCTCCGCAGGAGGAGCTCAAGCCCTTTGAGCCCGACCGCACGGCCCGCCCCCGCCGCGACACCCGCTGGGTCGGCATTGTCCTTTCCCTCGGCTTCTTCGGCCTCATCTGCCTCGGGCTCTGGCGCCTCGGCCTTGTGGACTTTGTCCGCGACAAGGCAAAGGACATGCAGACGGCTTCGCCCATGCAGTCCAAGGATCCGCTCAGGAACATGCCGAAGGCGCCGGAGGCCCCCGCCGGCCAGCAGGCGACCAGGCCTGATCCGGCATCCGCGAAGCCGGCCAATCCCAACATGCCTGCCGGCCGGGCCAGTGCCGCGAAGCCGGCCGGCGCCAGCCTGCCGGCCAATCCCAACATGCCGGCCAATACCAACATGCCGGCTGCTTCCGTCGCGGCGCAGAGACCGGCTCCCATGCACTCGCCGGCCCAGATCAACCCCAGCATGCCGGCCGGCGCAGGCTCCTCCACCTCCGCAGGCAGCCCCACTACGCAGCCTGCCAGTCCCAGCCTGCCCGCCAATCCCAATCTTCCCGAGCCGGCGACGGTGCGCCAGCCCCTGCAGGGCACGGTGCCCGCCGGCTCGCCCTGGGGAACGCTCAAGGGCAACGCCACCCTGGCAGGCCAGGCCGGGCTTGCCGACCCCCAGCCTGGCGCTTCGCCGGCCAGTCCCGGCATGCAGCCCGGCTCCCCTGCGGCCCAGGGCGCGCCGGACGCCGTCGATCTCCAGGCCCTGCCTGGACAGCACAAGATCGTGATCGCGGCCGACGAGACCTGCTGGATGCAGGCCACTCCCGACGGCGGCAAGGCCCAGCAGCACACCATGAAGGCAGGCGAGACCCTCTCCTTCCCCTTCTCGGCCAAGCTCGTGCTGCGCCTTGGCAACGCTGGCGGCGTGCGCATCTGGTACGACGGCCAGGAATTCGGCGAGAGAGGCCGTTCAGGCCAGGTCCGCACCCTGCACTTCCCGCCGGCGCCCCAGCCCTAGCGCCAGGCTTTCGCCCCTCCCCCTTTTTTTGCGCCGGCCCTGGGCGCGCCCGCTGACGCGGCGCCGCAGGGCCGGCGCCTTTCGGAACGCTGGCCGTGGAGTGGAACGACACTGGCATCGTCATTGCCAAGGGGCTCTTCAAAGAAGCCGACCTGTGGCTGCGCATCCTCTTCAGGGAGCACGGCCTCGCCACCGCCTTTGCCTTCGGCGGCGCCAGAAGCCGCCGGCGCTTCGTCGGCTGCCTCGACGTCATGAACCTCATTGCGGTCCGGGTGAAGCAGCCGCGCGAAAATGCCTACCTTGGCCTTGAGGAGGCCCAGCTTCTGCGCGGACCAAGGCGCCTGCGCGAGGATCCGAAGCGCGCGGGGCTGGCTGCCAACTGCCTCAAGTTCCTGGACGCCCTGGGCCTGCCCGAGGGAGCGGCCAGCGAGGGCTTCGCGCTGGCCGACGAGATGCTTGCCCGCCTCGAGCTGCCCGAGCCCCCGGACTTCCTCTTTCCCTACAGCTTCAGGCTCAGGCTGGCAGGCCTGCTCGGCTATGCCCCCGACTTCGAGACCTGCGCCTCCTGCGGGCAGACAGTTTCAGGGCCTGCCGTGTTCTACCCCAGGGACGGCCGCGTGCTCTGCCCGGCCTGCGCGGGGAGGCGCCGCGAGGCGGGGATTGGGCTTTCGCCGGCAGGGCTTGACGTCCTCGCCATTGTTCAGCAGAATTATCCACTTTCATGGCCAGCGGACGACCTGCCGGCCGCGGAAAGGCGCAAGCTTGCGCAGGCCATCGACGGCTTTGTCGAGTTCTATCTGGGATATACCTGGGATCGGGGGCGTTTCTCGCGCGCGTTGAGGAGAGGGCCCTCCGAAGGAGATGCTTCCTCATGTTCTTTCAAGACGTAATCATGACGCTTCAGGACTACTGGAGCAAGCAGGGCTGCGCCATAGAGCAGCCCATCGGCGTGGAATGCGGCGCCGGCACCTTCAATCCGCACACCTTCCTGCGCGTGCTCGGCCCCGAACCCTGGAGCTGCGCCTACGTGGAGCCCTGCCGCCGCCCCACCGACGGACGCTACGGCGAAAACCCCAACCGCCTGCAGCGCTACTTCCAGTACCAGGTCATCATGAAGCCCAACCCCGGCAACTCCCAGGATCTCTATCTCGGAAGCCTCGCGGCCCTTGGCATCGACCAGAAGAAGCACGACATCCGCTTCGTCGAGGACGACTGGGAATCCCCGACCCTCGGCGCCTGGGGGCTCGGCTGGGAGGTGTGGCTCAACGGCATGGAGGTGAGCCAGTTCACCTACTTCCAGCAGGTGGGCGGCATCGACCTCTTCCCGGTGACCGTGGAGCTGACCTACGGCCTTGAGCGGATCACCATGTACCTGCAGGGCGTCGACAGCGTCTACGACATACGCTGGAACGAAAATGTCACCTACGGCGACATCTACCACCAGAACGAGGTGGAGCAGTCCCGCTACAACTTCGACTGTTCCAACCAGGCCATGCTCTTCCAGCATTTCGACGACCACGAGAAGGAGTGCCGCGCCCTGCTGGAGCAGGGACTGCCGTGGCCTGCCTACGATCAGTGCATGAAGTGCTCGCACACCTTCAACCTGCTCGATGCCAGAGGCGCCATCTCCATCACGGAACGCGCGGCCTACATCGGCAGAGTCCGCGCCCTCGCCTCCGGCGTTGCCAGGCTCTACGCCGCGCAGCGCGAGGAGATGGGCTATCCCATGCTCAAGAAGTAAGGAAGGTGAAGGCAATGGCTACATTCGTATTGGAAATCGGCAGCGAAGAGCTGCCTTCCCGCTTCCTGGCCGGCGAAGAGGCCTACCTCAAGCAGGGATTTGAAGCGAAGCTCGCGGAGAGCGGCCTGGAATTCCAGTCCGTCTCCGTCTACTCCACCCCCCGCCGCGCCGTGGTCGCCGTCAGGGGCCTCGCTCTGGTTCAGGCCGAGAAGGAGGAGGAGATTTCCGGCCCGCCCGCCCGCGTGGCGTGGAAGGACGGCCAGCCCACCAAGGCCCTGGAGGGCTTTGCGCGCACCAACGGCGTGGACGTCAAGGACACCTATCTCGTCACCACCCCCAAGGGCGAGTACGTGGCCGTGAAGAAGCGCACCGGCGGGCGCCCGGCAGCCGACGTGCTCGCCGAAATCTGTCCGGCCCTCGTGGCGGGCGTGCCCTTTGCCAAGCGCATGCACTGGGGCTCCTACACCTACACCTACGCCCGTCCCCTGCAGTGGGTGCTGGCCCTGCTCGACGGCGGCGTCGTGCCCTTCTGCTGCGGCCCCGTCGAGAGCGGCCGCGCCACCTTCGGCCACCGCATCCACGGCGCCGGCCCCTTCGACGTCGAGAGCGCCGAAGCCTACTTTGGCCTCATGGAGCAGAAGGGCGGCGTGGTGCTCGACGGCGCGGCCCGCCGCCAGGCCATCATCGACGGCGGCAACGCCCAGGCCGGGGCCGCCGGCGGCCGCGTGCTCTGGAACGATGCCCTGCTGGACGAGGTCGTGGGCCTCGCCGAGCATCCGGTGCCGCTTTTGGCCGACTTCGACAAGGCCTATCTGGAAGTGCCGAGGGAAGTGCTCATCACGAGCATGCAGACCCACCAGAAGAGCTTCGGCGTCGAGGGGCCGGACGGCTCGCTTCTGCCCCACTTCGTCACCGTGCTCAACGTCAGCCCCGTGGACGTGGACCTCGTGAGGCACGGCTGGGAGCGCGTCCTGCGCGCCCGCCTCGAGGACGCCCGCTTCTTCTGGAAGGAGGATCTCAAGGGCGGCTTTGACCTCTGGCTCGACAAGCTCGAGCACGTGGTCTTCATCCGCGGCCTCGGCAGCATGGGCGACAAGACCCGCCGCCTGAGCGAACTGTGCCGCTTCATCGCAGCCAAGTGCGATCCGGCCGAAGCCGAGGCCTGCGCCCGTGCCGGACGCCTCTCCAAGGCCGACCTCGTCACCGGCGTCGTCGGCGAGTTCGACACCCTGCAGGGCGTCATGGGCGGCATCTACGCCGAGCGCATGGGCGAAAGCGCGGCTGCCGCCAGGGCCGTGGGCGAGCAGTACCTGCCCGCCGGCCCCGACTCCCCGCTGCCCCAGACCGCGGCCGGCGCCATCCTCTCCATCGCCGACAAGGCCGACACCATGGCCGGCTGCTTCGGCCTCGGCCTCATTCCCACGGGCGCCGCCGATCCCAACGGCCTGCGCCGCTGCGCGCTCGGCATCATCCGCATCGTGCGCGAGTTCGGCTTCCGCCTCGACATGCGCGAGATCTTCAGCCAGGCCCAGGCCGGCTACGGCGAGCAGGAGTGGAAGATCGACCCGGCCGAGTGCCTGGACAAGCTCATGGACTTCTTTGCCGGCCGTCTGCGCAACTTCTACCAGAACCTCGGCGTGGACACCCTGCTGGTGGACGCCGCCCTCGGCGCCGACCTGCGCGACGTCAAGGGCTGCGACAGCCGCCTGAACGCCCTCAGGGACTTCAGCGCCGAACCCGGCTTCAGCGAGGCCGTCCAGACCTTCAAGCGCGTGGCCAACATCGTGCGCAAGCAGGAGCAGGGCCATGCCGAGATTCCTGCGACCTGGCGCAAGTCCCTGCTCAAGGAGGATCCCGAGAAGAGCCTTGCCAAGGTGCTCGAGGAACTCCTGCCCCGGCTGGACCAGCTGTGGGAGGCCCAGGACCACAAGGGCGCCCTCGGCCTGCTTAGGGAGCTGCGCCCCACCGTGGACGCCTTCTTCGACGGCGTCATGGTGGCCTGCGAGGACGCGGAGCTCAGAGGCAACCGCCTCGCCATGCTCAAGTCCATGGCCGACCGCTTCGCCCGCCTCGCGGACTTTGCGGCGCTCCAGATCTAGCCTGGCTTTGTTCCGGACGCCTCTCTGCGCAGAGGCGTTCCGGGGCGGCGCCGAGACGCATTCTTGGCGCGCGCTGCTTGTTTTGCTTGACAGCCTTTGGCTTGTCGGGTAAGAAATCCGTCTCACAAAGAATAATGACAAGACCTGCCGGAACGCAGGTTTCACCATATTGGAGGATTATCGTGGCCAATCATAAATCAGCCCTTAAGCGTCACCGCCAGAGCCTTGTTCATGCCGGCCGCAACCGCGCCGCCCGCACCCGCGCCCGCAATGCCGTGAAGGCCGTGCGCCTCGCCATCGCCAGCGGCGACAAGACGGCCGCCGCCGAAGCCCTGACCAAGGCCTCTTCCGTGCTCGCCAAAGCCGCCGGCAAGGGCGCCATCCACTGGCGTCAGGCCGCCCGCAAGGTTTCCCGCCTTGCCAAGGCCGTGAACGCCGTGAAAGCTGACGCGTAGAAAATTTGCAGATTTCCCTTGACCTTCCTTGAAGCCAAGCGTAAGGTCACAATTCGTGAGTGGGCTTGTAGCTCAGCTGGATAGAGCAACAGGCTACGAACCTGTGTGCCGGGAGTTCGAATCTCTCCAGGCCCACCATCACAACAATCGCATAGCTTTCCTTCGAGTGGGCTTGTAGCTCAGCTGGATAGAGCAACAGGCTACGAACCTGTGTGCCGGGAGTTCGAATCTCTCCAGGCCCACCATTCCCAGGAATCAACAAAGGCGCTCCCCTTCGCAGGGTGGCGCCTTTTTTGATCGCCTGCCAGACGCCAGACAGCCCGCCGGCAGATCCGGCGCAGGGTGCCAGGGCCTGCGCGCGGCCAGCAGCCGGTCTCCCGATGGCGGGGCAGGGCGGGCCTGTCTCGATACGGCCTGCCTGACGAGGACTGCCTGCCTGCGCGGCCCCTGCCTTGCGCAGCCGCGCGGTCAGCTATGCCGTCAGGCCCTGTTCCGAAGGCGGAGGCTGTTTGCGGCGGAACGCGTCCTTGCTTTCCGTCCGGATGCCGGCGCAGCCGCTGCTTTCCGCGCGCTGTTGACGGCTGGCCTGCACCGTGCGATCACATGCTCCTGCCTGGCGGGACCTTGCCCCTGCCGGGCAGGGCTTCCTTCAGGACCTCCTTTTCACCTTCACGTCAGGCGGACGACCATGGCAAAAGTGCGCGAAGTCTTTGTATGTTCGGAGTGCGGCTCCCAGACCTTCCAGTGGCGCGGCCAGTGCCCGTCCTGCAAGGCCTGGAACACCCTCAAGCCTGAAACGGCCAAGCCCCAGGGACATGGCGGAAGGGCAGGCACCCCTGCGGCGTCCAGGCTGCAGGCGCTCAAGGACGTTCCCGACGAGGGACACGAGCCCTACACGAGCGGGATCGCCGCCCTGGACAGGGTGCTTGGCTCCGGACTTGTGCCGGGTGCAGCCATCCTGCTTGGCGGCGAGCCCGGCATCGGCAAGTCGACTCTGCTCCTGCAGGTGGCAGGGCGCGTGGCCCAGCAGGGGCTGAAGGTGCTCTACGCCTCGGGCGAGGAGGCGCTGCCCCAGGTGCGCGCCCGTGGCGAGCGTCTGGGGACGCTGGGGCCGTCGCTCATGGCCCTTGCCACCTCCTCCATCGAGGATGTCATCGCCGGCATGGAGGAACTCAAGCCCCAGCTGCTCATACTCGACTCCGTGCAGACCCTGGCAAGCCTTGAGGCAGACGGACTTCCCGGCAACGTCTCGCAGGTGCGCGCCGTTGCAACGCTGATCATCGAAGCCTGCCGCCGGCTCAGCACCACGGGCGTCATCGTGGGGCACGTCACCAAGGACGGCACCCTGGCCGGCCCGAGGATGCTCGAGCACATGGTGGACACGGTCATCTCCCTGGAGGGCGACAGGCGGCAGGTCTTCCGGCTCATGCGCATCTTCAAAAACCGCTTCGGCCCCAACGAGGAGCTGCTCGTCTTCAAGATGGGGAGGACGGGGCTCGAGGTGGTGGACGATCCCTCCACCTTCTTCCTGGAGGACCGCGATCCCAGTCTCTCCGGCACGGCCGTCGTCATGGCCATCGACGGACAGCGCCCGCTGGCCGTGGAGGTGCAGGCGCTCTGCTCCCGCTCCTTCCTCGCCATTCCGCGGCGGGTGGCCCTGGGCTTCGACGTGAACCGCCTCAACCTCCTGCTGGCCGTGCTGGAGAAGCGCCTGCGCATCAACTTCTCGCAGGTGGACATCTACGCCAAGGTCGGCGGAGGCATGCGACTGCAGGAGCCGGGCATGGATCTCGCCCTCGTGGCGGCCGTGCTCTCGTCCTACTACGACGTGCCCCTGCCGGAGAAGTGCATCCTCTTCGGCGAACTCGACCTTAACGGCCAGGTGCGCCCGGTGTCGGGCCAGGAGAGCCGCCTTACCCAGGCCAGACGCCTCGGCTTCGCGCCCGTGGTCCATCCCGGCAAGGGGGGCGTGAGGGGCATAGCCGAAATGGCGGCCATGCTCTTCCACAGGAAAGCCCCCAGTTAGGCACAACTATCCGTCATTGCAGGATATTT
>DFDR01000036.1 GCA_002369295.1 Desulfovibrionaceae bacterium UBA3823 | reverse complement strand
CCGGGCGCAAGTGCCCCGAATGCGGTTTCGTCAATAAGGCGGGCGCAGATGTCTGCGAGGCCTGCGGCTACGAATGGCCCCCGCCGGAGATGATCCAGTGCCCGCGATGCCTTGCGGATGTGCGGCTGGACGCCGTGGTCTGCCCGCACTGCGGCTTCGTTTTCAAGGAGGCGGAGGCCGTGGAGTTGCGGGAGGTTCCGCAGGCGAAGCCCGCGCCGTCCGGCCCCGTGAAGGCGAAGGTGCTCTCCATGAGCGCCGACCCGTGGTTCGTCTCGAAGAAGGGTAATTCCATGATCGCCCTTTCCTTCGTCGTAGACCTCGGCACTGGGGGCCTGCCGGAGCAGGTGCGGATGTTCCTCGACGTCGAGGGACAGTCCGGCCCGTGGGCGGAGCACAAGGCCGAGCTGGCGTGGATGCGCCTCGCCGACTCGGCCCCGCCGAAGACGCTGGACGAGGCGCGGGAGCGCCTGGACGAGCTGCGGAAGCCTGCATGGGCCGTCATCAGGAAGGACAGGACAGGCAAGTGGTGGAACATTGAACGGTTCGAGGAGGGAGAAGATGGCGCAGCTGCCTGACAGAGTGGCGGAAGCCATGTACGAGGCCGCCAGCCGGTGGCGCAAGGACAGCGGGGTGCGTTCCTACCTCGGCATGTCCGGCATCGGCGGGACGTGCCGGAGGAAGATCTGGTACGGCTTCAGGGGCTACACGCCCACGGCCCTTGAGGGGCGCGTCCAGATGATCTTTTCCATGGGCGACGCCGTGGAGCTGCAGACGCTCCGCTGGCTGGAGCAGGCGGGCTACATCGTCAGGGACCGCCAGCAGAGCTTCGAGCTTCTGAACGGCCTTCTGCGGGGCCACTGCGACGGCATCATCGAGGGCGTGACCAGCAGGCCCCACATCCTCGAAATCAAGAGCGCGTCTGCGTCCAGGTTCAAGCTCTTCAAGGACAACGGCATCTGCGAGACCTCGCCGGAGTACGCAGCGCAGGTGCAGATGTACATGGGCTGCGCGGGGCTGGATCGGGCGCTGTTCGTGGTGATGAACAAGAACACGTGCGAGATCCTGACCGAGCGCGTCCACTTCCAGAAGCGAGAGTTCGACGCGCTGGTCGAGAAGGCGCGGGAGATCATCTCCGCAGACGTGGAGATCAAGGCTTACGGCAAGGATTCCCGCGAGTGCGGGATGTGCGACTACCGGATGCACTGCTGGCACGCGCCCTACATACAGGAGGCCCCGACGTGCGGGACGTGCTTTCACTGCGCCTTCCACGGCATCGCGCCATGGTGCAGGAAGCACGACCACGACATCCTCAAGTGGGGCATGGCCTGCCCAGACTGGGAGTTTCTGGACGCCAGCCTCGACGTGGTGCCCTTCTGAAGGGAACGGCTCTCGCCTCTGGTTGAGGGGCTGGGGGCGAGAGTCGTTGGCGTCTACAGCATGGAAGCATGGAGGAAGATGAATGAGTGAACCGATATATATATATGAAATTCCAATAGTGCCTCAGGATTATTTCTGGGGATGGCAACAAATATCTAGCATGGATGAAAACCTCGAAGTAATATGTTTGAAACATAGTTGTTCTATAGCAAAAACAATGAGAGAGGCTTTGGGTTTTCTCAAAAAAACATTTTTTTCTTATCTGAAAGAAAACAATATAGTGTCGCAAGACGAAATGTTTCCGACTTTTTTCAATTCAGCTTATGCTACAGCAATTCTTGGAGCGCAATATGTTATAGGTGTGGAAACGAAGACAAGGGGAGCTGTGCTTGCATCGTATAGCCACATAGACAAAGTGATTAATGCTGTATATCCGATGCAGAAATACACAAAAACAGAAATCAAAGCAGAAATTAAAATAACTTCAACTAAAATATTGCAACAAAAACAAGATGTAGAAAAAATGGATGCACCATGGACAGTGTAATAACGGAGGAAGCTGCATGATAACGTTCAACGCAGGGCGTATTCTTGAGGTTAGGGATTGGGCGCAGTGCATCTGCCCGCTCAGCATGGCAAGCGACAGGGTGACGCGGTGCGAAGGGCCGAGATGCCCGAAGTGGGTGAGGCTCATCGACGCCATAGGCCTGCTGCCGGAAAGGCAGCGCAGGCATCTCAATGCGGTATACGAAACCGACGACGAACAGCTTGAGTGCGGATTCTGCTCCCTATAGGACTTTGCTACCGCGGCCGTGTAGACCTCGTAGCTTACCCTCCTTCAGCAGCAGCACGAGGAAAGGAGCAACGGCGAAATGGGGATTCTTAAAGTGGTGCCCCGCCAGCATCCGGCAGTCTGGATAAAAGGCCGAGGGCGGCATCCGGCGACCGCAGCAACCCATGGCGCAGTTGCGAGCTGTGCCATGAGAAAACCGCCATGGCTCCCGCGTCCGTGGAGGGGATTCCCGCCCAACGGCGAACCAAGGGAGGCCAGTTCGTAGCTGGCCTCCCACTACATTTCCGCTCCCGCGCCCGTGGAGGCCTGCGCTCATACATGGGCGGCGCAGGCAAGGCGCAACGGCGAACTGGGCCGTCTGAACCCTTCGGCACGCCCGTCCGCAGGCGGGATACCCTGCGGAAAATTTCCTAAATCACCCGCCCCGGTCGGCATCCGGC
>DFDR01000046.1:3832-4101 GCA_002369295.1 Desulfovibrionaceae bacterium UBA3823 | reverse complement strand
CTCTTCGAGATTGGCCTTTCCGCCGTCATTGCCTTGGCGGCGCATCCAGCGTCCGGCCAGGCCGGCAACGGCGCTAGTTCTTGATGCTCTGCATGCGGGGTAGGCCCTTGACGATCTGGAGCGCCATGCGCAGCTGGTTGTCGGCCTTGAGCTGGCGGGCTATCTTCTTGGACTCTTCGTCCTTGCCCTTCTTCTCCTTGGCGTCCCTGGGCGCGGCGTCTCTCGACGAATCCTTAGGCGCATCCTTCACGTCCCGGGGGGCGTCCTTG
>DFDR01000046.1:0-3626 GCA_002369295.1 Desulfovibrionaceae bacterium UBA3823 | reverse complement strand
GGCTCGAAGGGAACCTCGATGTCGGGCACGATGCCTTCGGCCTGAATGGAGCTGCCGCTGGGCGTGTAGTAGAGGGCCACGGTGAGCTTCAGCCCCGAGCCGTCGGCAAGCGGGATGATGTTCTGCACCGAGCCCTTGCCGAAGGAGCGCTCGCCCACGATGACGGCGCGCTTCTGGTCGCGCAGGGCGCCGGCCACGATTTCCGAGGCCGAGGCGGAGCCGGCGTTGACGAGCACGACCATGGGAACGTGCACGTCGCTTTCCTGGGGCTTGGCCGTGTAGGTGCGGGCAGCCACGCGGCTGCGGCCCTTGATGGAAACGATGGTGCCTTCGGAGAGGAAGGCGTCGCAGACGCCCACGGCCTGGTTCAAGAGGCCGCCGGGATTGCTGCGCAGATCAAGCACGATGCCCTTGATGCCGCCTGCGGCCTTGCTTTCGCGGCCAGCCTTGGCGAGGGCGTCCTTGAGTTCGTCCGTGGTCTTCTCGGAGAAGCGGGTGAGGCGGATCCAGTAGTAGCCCTCTTCCAGGCGCTTGCTCTTGACGCTGATGAGCGGGATGGCGTCGCGCACGATGCGCATGGTCACCGGCTTCTTCTCCTTGGCGTGCAGGACGGCCAGCTCGACCGCGGTGCCCTTGGGGCCGCGGATGCGGGAGACGACCTCCTGGAGGGAAAGCTCCTGGGTGGACTGGCCGTCGATGGCGAGAATGACGTCGCCGGTCTGCATGCCGGCCTTGAAGGCGGGCGTGTCCTCGATGGGCGTCACCACCGTCACCTGGCCGTTCTCCATGGAAATTTCGATGCCGATGCCGAAGAACTCGCCCGAGGTGGTCTCCTGCATCTCCTTGTACTCCTCCGCGTTCATGAACGTGGAGTGGGGGTCGAGCCCCTGGAGCATGCCCTTGATGGCGCCGTTGACCAGATCCTGCTGGCCCAC
This sequence comes from Desulfovibrionaceae bacterium UBA3823, assembly GCA_002369295.1. GTDB lineage: Bacteria > Desulfobacterota > Desulfovibrionia > Desulfovibrionales > Desulfovibrionaceae > Desulfovibrio. The sequence goes on along the minus strand of DFDR01000046.1, from coordinate 2,691 downwards.
GTCCTTGACATAGGAATGCTCGACGATGTCGAGCACCTGGCCGAAGCGGCGCAGCGCCTCGAACTTGCCGAGCGCCGGCGGGACGGCCTTCTTGTCGCCAGGCTGAAGCTTGGCGCCGTCCTTGGCGCCTTCAGGGGCGCCCTGTTCGGCCGGGGCCGCCTGGACGGCGCCGGCGCCAAGGCTGCAGCCGCAGCCCGCCGAGAGCATGAGAGCGCAGATGATTCCGCTGAGAAATGCACGCATGAACGTCCCCTCCATCACGAGACACCCGGCAATTTGCCTTTTTTCCCCTTCGATTGCAACGGGCCGCGGCCAGATCCGGCAGTCCTGGCGAAGGCCGCACGGGGCTGGAAAAGCAAGGACGGCCGGGCTTCCCCAGAGGAGAAGCGGCCCGGCCGCCCGAAAGCGAAACAGGGACGCGGCGCTTAGCCGACAGTGAAGAACTTGTCGCCCTTGCAGCCGCAGACAGGACAGGAGGCACCGGCCTCCATGGGGCCTTCATGGGTGTAGCCGCAGACGGGGCAGAGGTAGTAGTCGCCATCGAAGGCCTTGGCGTTCTCGACGGCCTTCTTGTAGAGGCTGGCGTGGCAGGCTTCGACCTGGCTCACCTGGTCGAGCCACTTGGCCATCCTGGCGTTGCCTTCGGCCTCGGCGTCCTTGATCATCTGCGGGTACATCACGGTGCACTCGTGGGTCTCGCCGCTGATGGCGTCCTGGAGGTTCTCCTTGGTCTTGCCAACTTTGCCGGCATGGCGGAAGTGGGCCAGCGCGTGGATGGTCTCGGCGTGGGCCGCCGCGCGGAAGAGCTTGGCAACCTGGCCAAGGCCTTCCTTGTCGGCCTGCTGGGCGTAGGCGGTGTATTTGCGGTTGGCCTGGGACTCGCCGGCAAAGGCTTCCATGAGATTGTCAACGGTCTTGCTCATACGGGACTCCTTGGTGTTGAAGATTGCCAGCGGCGCTGGGCGCCGAGGCTCCTATTCGGAATGATTCCTATTTATAGCAAACCTGACCCATTGTAAAGGTCCTGGCCGCGATTCGGCAACGAGTTTGCGACAGCGCCGCCAGGCGGCTGCGCAAGCGTCGCCAGGGGGCTGGAGAAAGTCGCCATAGCCAGGGCTGCCGGATGGCGAGATGGCGGCAGGCTCCCTTGCCTCGCTCTTCGGCGCGGCTTACAAGCTTGAGCCATGGACGACCGCTATCCCATCCCCCGACCCGTCTGGCCCGACTGCCACGAGACAACGCTCCTCGTCAAGCGGAGCCGCTTTCTCTGCCACGCTGCGCGCGCAGCTTCGCCAGCCGAAGCCAAGGCCTTCATCGAGGCCGTGTCGCAGAAGCATGCGGACGCCACGCACAACTGCTGGGCCTATGTGGCGGGACCGCCCGGCTCCACGGCCCGCATCGGCGCCAGCGACGACGGCGAGCCCCACGGCACCGCAGGCAGGCCCATGCTGCAGGTGCTCCTGCACAGCGGCATAGGCGACGTGGCCTGCGTGGTGACGCGCTGGTTCGGCGGGATCAAGCTCGGCACGGGCGGCCTGGTCAGGGCCTACCAGGACTGCGTCCTGCAGTGCCTCGAAAGCCTGCCTGCCGTCGAGAAGGTCGAGACCGTCCGCCTGCGCGTCGAGGCCGACTATGCCCAGCTCGACCGGGTGAAGCGCCTGGCGACCCAGTATGCCGCAAGCCCCCCCGGCGAAGCCTACGGCGAGAAGGTCACGCTCGAACTCGAGGTTGCCCGCTCCGATGCCGAGGCCTTTGCCCGCGCCCTCGCCGAAGCCACGGACGGCAGGGCGCTGCTGAGCGCCGAAGAGTCCCCGGCCAATCCGGAGAAGCCGGAAGGCGCCCGGCAGGGATAGCGCCGCCATGCATGGCCAAGGGAGGCTCCGGCCGCCCCCGGCGACATGCACCCCATATATGCTTGCCTCCGCGCGAGGGCGCACGCTCCGCGCGGCTGAAGGAGGAAATCCATGAAGAAGCTGCTCAGCCTGGCCTTCATCCTGTGCCTGGCCCTTGCCCTGGCTGCCTGCGAAGGCTCCGGCCCCAAGTCGGCTCTGGACGCAGCCGCCAAGGCGCTGCAGGCCAAGGACAGCCAGGCCTTTCTGGCCCTCGTCGACATGAAAAGCTATGCCGCCCACGAGATGGTCAACCTCAAGCAGGACCACAGGCTCCTGAACCGCCTCGACAGCTTAGGCAGCATGCTTGGGCTCGGCGGCGAGCTCAACGAACTGCTTGACCAGATACTGGACCTCGAAAACCGCACGACCAAGACCCTCAACCGCACGGTCTCCTCCGGCGAGCTCGTCAACATGTGCACCAAGGCTCAGACGCCCGACTGTCCCTGGGTGCCCGAGGCCCTCGCCAAGGCCGAGGTCAAGAGCCTGAGCGAGAACGAAGCCGTGGCCCGCGTCACCACGCCCGCCAACATGACGAGCTGGATAGCCCTGCGCAAGGACGGCAAGGACTGGAAGATAGTCGGCAAGGCCGTGCTCGAGGCAGATGCCGCCAGCTTTGCCCGCGACAGCCAGCCCCTGCCAAAGGCCAAGCCAGGCGCCAATCCCCTGTAGCCCGCCCGGCAGCAAAGACATTCACGGCGCCGCCACCCTCGCTACGTCCAGGGAGACGGCGCTGTTGTTTTGCAGACAGGCTCCGTCCCGAACATGCGCCGCGCTCTTGGCACACGCCAAGGTCAAGGCC
>DFDR01000220.1 GCA_002369295.1 Desulfovibrionaceae bacterium UBA3823 | reverse complement strand
AGGGCGACAGGGCGGCAGGGCGCAGAGCATCGCGCTTCCCTCGCGCTTGACATGGCCCCTGCCTCCACGCAGTATGCTGGAACGCATTGGCAGAAAGGAGGATCGCGCATGAAGGGACGGCGCTGGAAGCCGGCGGCCTGCGCCATGGCTGGCGGCCTTGCGGCCTCCTCTAGCGTTCCGGCTGAAGCTGCCGGGCGGGAAGACACCCAGCTTGGCCAAGACGGCATCAGGCCAATGCGGTGAAGCGCAGCGCCGCCTGTCAAGGCTGCGCAAAGCTCACGGCACTGCGACACGTTCACCATTACCTTAGGAGGCATGGCAAGTGAGAAAAAAGATTTTTAGGACCTTTCTTCCGGCGTTCGCAGCTGGCGCGCTGCTTGCGCTGGTCGCCGCGGCCGGGCATCCCGCCTTTGCCAAGGCAAAGTTTTCGCAGGAAGAGCTGGCATACATGCCGGCCGTCAAGCTGATCGAGCTGTTCAAGAAAGGCGAAGCAACGCCAAGCGAAGTGCTGGAAGCGCAGATCAGCCGCGTCCAGAAGTACAACGGCGAGTACAATGCATCGCGCCGCGATCTGGTCAACGAGCTGGACACGTTCAATGCCGGCAAGATCAATGCCATCACCTTCGACAGGTTTGCCGAAGCGCGGAAGCTGGCCAAGGAAGCGGACGAGCGCTGGCGGAAAGGCACGGCGCGCCGGCTCGAAGGGATCACCGTCGGCGTCAAGGACGAGAACGAAGTGAAGGGATGGGTCGTCGATAGCGCGTCCATTCCCCAGAAGGACAACGCGCCGAGCCCTGCTGACGGCGCCATGATTCAGAAGCTCCGCGACGAGGGCGCGATATTCGTCTTCCAAACGACGGTGCCCGAGCTCTATCTCAGCCCCATGACCTGGTCGCGCCTCTACGGCGTCACCCGCAATCCCTGGAACCTGTACTACGGCACCGGCGGGTCGTCCGGCGGTTCAGGCGCGGCGCTGGCGGCGGGCTTCTGCACGCTGGCCACCGGCTCCGACATGGGCGGCTCCATCCGCATTCCCTCGGCCATGACCGGGCTCTACGGCTTCAAGCCGCCGTTCGGGCGCGTCGCCACGTCGGATATCGCCTACGAAACCTTGGGACCCATGGCCCGCACCTTTGCCGACATGGCGCTCATGCAGGACGTCGTTGCCGGCCCCAGCCCCAAGGTCCATGCGTCGCTGCGTCCCAAGCTCGACTATCCCCAGGAATACGCTCCGCTTCAGGGGCAGAAGATCGCCGTTGCCTACTTCAAGAACTGGATCAAGGGCGGCCTGAGCCCGGAATCCGACCATGCCATGGACACCGTTTCAGCCGCGCTGCAGAAGGCTGGAGCCAAGGTGGAAAGAATCGAGCTCGCCATCAGCCACGAGAGCTTCATGCCGGTCTACTTCAAGGGACTCATGTCGACGAGCATGTACGTCCTGTTCGATGGCCTGGAGCAGCACCGCGACAAGTTCAGCTCGTACGTGAAGAACCTGGAGGCGTATGCAGGCAAGCTGTCGCCGCAGGATCAGGTCAATGCCGACCTGATGCTGGCCAAGCTGCACAGGGACGTTCAGCAGAAAGTCTTCGAGAAGGGCTGCATCGCCCTGGTCATGCCTACGCTGGCAACGCCGCACTTCCCCGCCGATCTTGAAGCGGGGCCCGGCAAGGGCGCGCAGCTGCACGGGAAGGACGTTTCCAGCACCAACCTCATGCTGACGCCGATCTGGAACCTTGCCAGCAGATACCCGGTCGTGGCAGTGCCGGTCGAGTTGTCCAGCAGGAACGTTCCCGTCGGCGTGCAGGTCGTCGGCAACACCTACGATGACCTGGGTGCCTTCCGCGTGGCGTACGGGCTGTCGAAGACGCTTCCTCCGCTGTATGCGGACGGGCGCTACCCGGACTTCAGGAATGCGAAATAACAGGATGCCATAGCGTCCAAACGTCAGGCCCCGCTCATCGAGCGGGGCCTCGTCGTCTTGACAGGAGGGCTGCCTGCACTGCCGTGCGGGAACGGAGGCTGAAGTCCTCGAATGCACCGCCGGCAGCGGCTGGGCGCTCGAACTCGCCGATGAGGCGCTCCAGACGGCGAAAGTCTGCCGGAGGCCATGCTTTGCTTGTCTTGATATCGGCTGGTGAAGACGGGACCGTTCGTCTGCAAGGCCATGAGCTCGAAGGGTTCTCCCTTCCGCCTCCGCGCCCGCAGGCGGCAGAAGGGCACCCTTTCCAGCATCCGGGCAAGAGCATAGGTTCAGCAAGACGGGCGAGGCCTGCCCGGCCAGAGACGCAGAAGCCGCCTGCGGCAGGCGTCAGAGACGGCATCGCCGGCACAGCCTCAAAGCCGGCCGGCCCGGGCACGGAGGTCGCATTACAGAAGCCAGTGTTCCCGTTGCAAGTATCTCCGGCTGCCCGCGCGACGGGCTAAGCCTGCAAAGGGAGCCTTGCCGGCGGCTGGCAAGGTGAAGGCGCGCCCTGCGGCCGCGACGTTTGCAGGGAAGGGGCAGGGAGGCTTGCCTCGCTTTGCAGGGTAGGGCAGGTGGCTTGCCCTGCGTTGAGCATGCCGCCGGATGGGGAGGCTATGGTGAAGGCCCTGCCTGCAGGGGTCCTGCGAAGGGACGCCGGCAGACGGCCCGAAGCGCATCTGCCACCCCGGGCCGTCCGTGCCCCTGCAGGGTGCCGGCCGAGCCGGCAGGCAGGCCCCCTCCTTCCAGGCTTCGCTTTGGACCGCAGCCTGCGCCGGCCAGGGTGCCTGCGCGCAGCCCAAGCTCCGAAAGCAGACATGCCGGAGGAGAAGCTCCATGCCGGCAGGCCCAAGGGCTCGAAAAACAAGAAGACGCTCGAGCGCGAAGCGCAGGAGCGTATCGAAGAGGAGACGAGGAAACGCGCTGAGGAGGAAGCGAAGCCGAAGCGCGGTGCCGGCAGGCCAAAAGGGTCTAAAAACAAAAAGACGCTCGAGCGCGAAGCCGAATACCGGGCAAGAGCCGGTCTGGAACCGAAGCGCGGGCGAGGCCGTCCGAAGGGGTCAAAAAATAAAAAAATAGAGGGAGAAGATACCACTTCGGCAGAACAGGAACAGGCGCATGCTCAGGCCCAGGACTGAGCTGATTTTTCCACTCGCTGCCCCTGCGCTTCACATCAGGAATGCCGCGCTCGGCGCCTCCCAGCGCAAGGGAGCGCTCCACAGCGCCTGCGTGCCCTGACAAGGTTTTCAGGGTGCCTCGCTGGCACCGCCTTGCGCTGGGCGCCTCGCGTGGCAAAAAGCAGGTGCGCGGCGCGGCTGAAAGAAAAGGCGTTTGCTGTTGTGATACGATCTCGATGGGCGGTTTCCTGGCGCCGCGGCAATGCCCGTCGCTGTCCGGCTGCCTGGCACGGTGCCGGAAACGGCAAGGCCGCCCTCGGCAGATGCTGAGGACGGCCCTGTACGGAAAGCTCTCCGATGCCGGGCTACTCGGCGTCGGGCTCGGGCTGGGCGCTCTTGCGGCGGGTCCACAGCTGCATGTCCTGCATCTTCTGCCGGCGCATGCGCTGCAGGGACTTGCAGGCCAGCGAGACGCTCTTCTTCAGTCCCCACTTCGCCTTGTATTCCGCCGGCGTCAGTCCGTGCTCGGCAAGATGGCGCTTCGTCAGCATCTTGAACTTCGCGCCACACTCCAGGCATACGACGCAGGTCTCGCGCACCGCGTCCTTAGGATTGCAGGCGGGTTCCACGGCACCGCCAGCGCCGCAGGCGGAGCTGCCCTGCAGCCCGCGGATGCCGGCCGCAACTTCCCGGGCATACGCCAAGATCTCCTGCGCCGTCATGGAGCGCACGCCCGCCTGGGCGCGCGTGATGGCCATCGCCTGCGTGAAGGCGTCGTCATTCTGCATGTCTGCCATTTTTCCTCTCTCCTTGCTGCTGTATGTTTTTCCATTCCCGCCTCCA
>DFDR01000164.1:888-9066 GCA_002369295.1 Desulfovibrionaceae bacterium UBA3823 | reverse complement strand
CTGCCGTGCCCTTGAGGCCGTAAAGCAGGATCTGCATGGCGCTGCAGACGTCGGGATCGGCCGAGAACCTGTCGGGCGAGGGGGCCTGCGCCAGCAGACTAGCGGCTTCGGCGCCGGCGTCGCAGTCCCGGCCGGCAAGCCCGGCGGCTCTGGCAAGCACCCTGGCTGCCAGGGCCTTGAGGGAGGAGGCGTCGAAATTCACGTTCGTCAGGGTCGAAAAGAGCCCGAAGCAAAGCAGGTCGCCATCGGCGTCGCTGGCCTGGCCGGTCTCGGCCATGGCGCCGGCTAGGCGGCGCAGGGCTTCGATCAGGGCGTCCTGGGCGGCCGCGGCTTCGGGGCTCTTGCCGCACGCGCCCCTGGCCGTGCAGCCCTTGCCGTTGGCCGTCTGTTCACACTGGTTGCAGAACATATCGCGCTCCATGAGGGAAGCGGGGCCCCTGGGGGCGCTCCGCTGGATAAAGGGTGGCGGCAGGCCTTGCCGTGCGCGCAAGGTAGCAGGCGGCATCCCTGCCAGATATGACATAAGTCAAATCTTCGGCATTTTCCCCTGCCCCGCAGAGGGTGCCGGCAGGCGCCGGCAAGATGGCAGGCGCCTTCCCTGCCCTGCCGCCGGGGAAGCGCTCCGCCCCCCGAACGTCCTCGACGGCCTGCCGTGCAGAAAAAGACAGAAATTGGCGGGCATTCCAAATTCTGGAGTTACGCGCTGCTAGCCTGGCTTCACCGGGAAGCCCACTCCGCCCCGGCAAAGCCTTCTGCCGGCAGGCGCGTCAAGCCCGACAAGGCCGCATGGCGAATGTGGCGGCAGGCGAATGCAACAACCGGCGAACGCGGCGGCAGGCGAGCGCTTGATCCGGCGAAGGCCTGCATCAGCGCGTCGCAGCCGGCAACCTCTTCACGTTAAGGAGCAAATCCATGGCAGCCCCATTCAACCTTTCCAGCGTCATTGGCCCCAACCCGCCCTTGACGGACCTGAAGCTGCCCGAAAGCCGCCTCGGCTGCCTGCTGCTCGGCGGGCTTGCCGGCTTCGTGCTGGCCACCCTGCTGAGGGATGCCGCGGACGCCAGGCGCGAGCCCAAGTCCCAGGAACGCCCCGAAACGGCGCGCTAGCCAAGGAGCACTGCCCCAGGCGGGCGGTGCGCGAGGCCCAGGCAGGCAATGCGCGCGGCCTGTCCCGACACAGGCAGGAAGCCCTGCGACTTCCAGCTTTCCTTGAAACCCAAGCCGCGCCGCCCGCACGGTCGGCTTTTCCCCGGCCGGCACGGCGGTGCGGCACGCAACCCCACATGGAGTACCCCATGAGCAAGTTAGCCTACTTTCTCGGCGGCATGATCGCCGGCGCAGCGGCCCTTGGCGTTGTTTCCTGGTTCGTCGCCGGCCGCGACGGCGACAGCTGCTGCTCCCTTGGCGACGACGACGACGGCTGCCTCAGGGACGATGCCGCCCCCGAAGCCGGCGGCGCGACGGTGCACGAAGCCGACAGCGCGACCTCGACCGAAGCCGGCAGTGCGGCCTGGACCGAAGCCGGCGGCGCGGGCATGCCTGAAGCGGCACCGGCAGCGGAGGCCGCAGCCCGCCAGGCGGAACCTGCCGGCAGCGAAGCCCCTCAGCCGGCATAGGGAGCGCGCCATGAACCTTGCCTGCTTTCTCGGCGGCGCCCTGACCGGCGCCGGCATCCTGACCGGCCTCGCCCTGCGCAGCGCCCAGAGCGAGTCGAGGCGCGATCCGGCCTTCACGCCGGAGGAGGCTGCGCGCATGGACGCATCTACCGCCAGTCTCCACCTGTCCATCTACTTCTTTAAAATCAACGCCCTCGCCATGAAGTGCACCTCCGTCAGCCTGCACAGCGGCCCGCTCTGCCTCGGCCCCCTGGAGATCGATGGCGAGAGCGTCCTCCAGAAGGCCAAAAGCCGCATGGACGGCTTCATGACAAGAACGGGACGTGCCTTTGCCGTCTCCATGCTCAAGGACCAGGCCCGGGACATGCAGAGCCTCTTCCAGCACTACAGGCCCGTCTTCGTGCGCGCCAACAGGCTGCTGGCAGCCAAGCGCCAGGCTGGCGTCAGGCTTGGGGGCTTCGTTCTGCATGCCGGCTCCTTCGCCATCGACAACAGCCTTGCCAACGACAGGTGGCTCGAAGACTTCGACAGCCTCTGCGACAGGCTGCGCGACTTTGCGCAGGCAACGGGCCGGGCAGGCGACAGGCTGATAAGCCTCCTGGAAGCCCACTGCCAGGACGGAACGTCCGGCGGCAGGGAACGCGGCGCACAGGCCAGCCAGGACAGCGGCGCAGCCGGTGCCTGAGAACCGGACATGACCGCGAAAGCCCAGAGGCGCCCTGCCTCTGGGCCTTTTGCGCTTGACCGTTGACTTCCCCGCTGACAGTCATTACGACTCTGCCAATATGGCCATGTTCAAGCATTGCATGCCTCCCTGCATCGGAAAAATCGACGCTTGAAATAAATCACAATCAAGGCGAATAATAAAGATATCAGAAAACTAGAGTTGATTCTATATTCAAGGTTTTGTATATGAATTCAACAAATAAAGAAATTGATTTATATATAGAAAACAATTTATACAAATATTTACCATCCATATTTGACACTTCAACTCATCAAGTTGAAACAAGTAAAGCTGTTGCATCACATGAGATAAAAGAAATAAAATCACAAATATATGCTAATATTAAACGAGTTTTTTTATCAAATAGAGATAAAAAATTGCGATATGGAGATATTATAGGAATTCCACGAAAGCCACTTTTAAATCTTGTCCCCTATGATCATTATGGCGTATATATAAATCATGATTCTGTTATTCATTTTTCTTCAAAAGAGTCCGATGTTAATTCTCTGAATAATACAATCATCGAAACTAGCTTAAGGATATTTACAAGAGAAGATTCTGGAATTTTTCGCTTAAATTTTCCAGATGTGTATGGGAAACCAACTCAAATCTATGTTGATGAAACAAAACTTGCTTTCGAAAGAAGTAAGTATTTTATTCATGATTGTGTTAACAATTATTTTGAAAAACTGAAAAAATATCATTTATACGGTCCAAGTGAAACAGTAAAGAGAGCAAGATCAAAATTAGGAGCAAAAGGTTATAATATTATAACAAACAACTGTGAACATTTTGCTATATGGTGCAAGACAGGGCTATATGAGTCTCATCAAGTGGAATATTATGCAAATCTTCTATCACCATTCAAAACGAAACTTGATGGTCAGAATAATACACAAAGAGCATACATTCCAGATCCCGATCTTGAATTTTTAAAACATGTACCAAACGAAGATATTGATACACTTGTCAATTATTTAATCAAAGATAAAGATGGCACTCTGCGCATGACAGAGCTGTTAACTGTAAGCGATGCTTATAAACTCTATGCTCCAGATCATCATCAATATTGGAAAGAAATAGCAGCAGAACTTCAATGTTTTGGAGCTAACTCTATAGCAACATTATTTCGTGGCGGTAAAGGTGTAATCTATAAGAAAATTTTATGTGATGTATGCGACAAAATGAAAGTAGTTTATGACAAAACTTTACCAACAGATGTTATTGAAATGCATCTAATGATAAAAATATTGACAGAATCTATGAGTAATATGTCACCTGAACAGGTAAAGACACTCGTTAACGATCTTCATCTCAACACGACCGACTTGACGCCGCAGGCCGTTGCCTTCGCCCTGCAGGCGGGGGTTCGCCTCAGCGGCTTTCTCGCCTACGAGCTCGCGCTCATTGTTGCCAACACCGTTGCCAAGGCCGTGCTGGGCAGGGGGCTTTCGCTTGCGGCCAATGCCACGATCACGCGTGCCGTCAGCCTCTTTGCCGGGCCGGCAGGATGGATCCTGACTGGCCTGTGGACGGCCTTCGACATCGCCGGCCCCGCCTACCGCGTCACCATCCCGGCGGTGATTCAGATTGCCTTCCTGCGCCTGAAAATGAAGTACGCCCTGCCCGGGCAGGCGGCGCCGCTTCCGGCGCGCTAGCGGAACGCGTTCTGGTCGGCTCTGACGCGGCAGGCCAGCCGGTGCTAGCATGGGACTGCGGCCGGCACGGAGCGCCCCGGCCAGCGTCCAGCCTTCAAGCTGGACTTGAAGCAGCTTCCCGAAGCCGTCCACTGGCGCCAGGTCCGCATGACAAGGAGTCTGCCATCATGGCAACCATGTTTCCCGCCAGGTGCGAGTCGTTCGCCACTGCCGGCGAAGAGGCCGTCTACCGCTTTCTCGAAAAGGCCGCCCGTCCCGACGGCGACTTCCTTGCCTGGTATTCGCCCGACATCGAGGACCGCGAACCCGACTTCATCCTGCTCTCGCCCGACTGCGGCCTCGTCGTGCTCGAGGTGAAGGACTGGCTTGCCAGCCAGATCCTCGAGCTCAATCCCAAGGAGGCGCTTCTGCAGATCGCAGGCCGGCCCGAGCGCCGCAAGCAGCCGCTGGCCCAGGCCAGGGAGTACGTCAACAGCCTCATGCACCTTTTGGGCCGCCAGCCAGGCTTGAGCCAGAGCCAGAAGCGGGAGCTGCCATGCCCCGTCACCTGGGGCGCCGTCCTGCCCCACGTCAGCCGGGAGGACTTCAGGAAGGCCAGACTCGGCGAGGTCATGGACGAAGCCCGCGTGCTCTGCTGGGACGAAATCGGCGAGGCCTCGCCGCTCGCCCGCGATGCATCGGGCGGCAAGTTCAGGCAGTGGCTGAAGGAGCACTTCCCTCCCCTCTTCCCCTTTTCGCTCACGCCCGGCGACCTTGCCTGGATACGGAGCCGCATCTTTCCCGTGGTGCGCCTTGACCTGCCGAAGCGCGCCGGCTGTCCCGCCCAGGCCGAAACCGTGCTTGCCCTCGACCAGGAGCAGGAGAATCTGGCCCGCCGCTTCGGCGCGGGCAGGACGCTCGTCCAGGGCCCCTCGGGAAGCGGCAAGACGCTCGTCCTCGCCCACCAGGCCTGGAACCTCCCCCGCATGGACAGGCGCGTGCGGCGCGTGCTCGTCACCTGCTTCAACCTCTCGCTCGTCCCCTACATCCGGCGCCTGCTCTCCCGCAAGGGCGCCAGCCTCGGCCCGGACGGCGTCGAGGTCGTCCCCTTCTACACGCTGTGCGAGCGCATCCTCGGCGAGCCCATGGCCCATGCCGAGAGCGGGGACTTCTACCGGCTCGTGGTCGAGGAGACTCTGGAACGCCTCGACGGCAGCCATCCCCTCCAGGGGCACTGGGACGCCATCCTCGTCGATGAAGGCCAGGACTTCTCGCCAGGCATGGCCGAGGTGGTTCTCCGCCTGCTGCCCGCGCACGGCACGCTCACCGTGGCATTGGACGAAAACCAGGACCTCTACGACCAGGGCGGCGGCGCCTGGAGCGCCGTGGAGGGCATGCGGACCAGAAGGCTTTCGCGCCAGTACCGCAGCACCCGGCAGATAGCCAGGGCAGCCTGGAAGGCCCTCGGCGAAGAGGCGCCAGCCGGCGGTCTGGCCTATGCCGGCGCCGACGGACCCGAGCCCCGCAGGCTGCAGGCCAAGGACGGGCCTGCGCTGGTGCAGGCTTGCGCCGAGGCCGTGGCCAGCCTGGTGCGGCAAGGCGCGCCCATGAGCGAGATTGCCGTCCTCTACGCCCGCTCCCGAATGCCTGGCGTGGAAAGCCTCCCGCAGGATCTCGTCGATGCCGTCGAGGCCCGGGGCGTCCTGGCCCGCTGGGCAGCCCGGGACACGGCAAGCAAGCGCGCCTTCGACATCACCACAGACAGCGTCACCGTCTCCACGGTCAACAGCGCCAAGGGGCTGGACTTCGCGCACGTCATCCTCATCGGCCTCGACCAGCTGGACATGGCGCAGGCGACAGCCAGAAGGCTTGCCTACGTCGGCATGACCAGGGCGCGGGAAACGCTCGCCATTGCCGCCATCGCAGGGCAGTGAGCGCCCGGCCTGCCGGAATTGCCGGAATAGGCGGCAAGGCAGGCCATCCAGCAGGTCAGCGCTTTCCCGCACTTCTTCAAGAAGCAAAGAACTCCTTGAGGGGACGGCGGGGGCCAGCTCAAGGGTGGATGCCTGCATGGCAGGAAAGCGGGTTGAGCTGTCGATTGCCGAGCAAGGACTTCAGCACAGTCGCGGCGCGGCGAATTCGAAGACTGAACAGGTCAGGAAGATCGAACTTGCTGGTGCATGAAGCTGAGGGGACGGCGCGAGCCCCAGCCATGCCGCCGCGCCTGCCGCCAGCCTGCCTATCCGGCAAAGTGCTCGCTGGCTATGCCGTCCAGCTGGGCTTTGATCTCCTCGAAGGGCCGGTTCAGATCAAGCGTCCTCACGCCGATGCGGTTTCCGCTCATCTGGTAGGAGGAAGGCGGCACCCTCTCGCCGGTGGCGGCATAGAGGAGCATGCCCGACACCGTGGCGGAAGGCCCCTTGGCGGCAGCCATGTTCTTCACGTAGGCAAAGATCTGGTAGAGGTTGGCCGAGTGGAAGGTGGACTGCGCACCGCGGCTCTGGAAGACGCTGCCATAGTACTTGGCATCGATGACGAGGCAGCGTCCGTCCTTTTCCAGCGCGACGTCGGTCAGCATCGCGGGAAGCCCCCTGGCCTGCCCGCCGTCCAGCGCCCAGGCTATCCAGGGAGAGGATGCCGAGACGCCGCAGGGGCGCTCCTGGCTGTAGTACTCGAGGATGAACTTCTCGAAGAGCCGGCACATCTGCTGGCCGTCCAGAAAGGAGGCAAGCCTGAGCTCCCCCTGCTCCGTCGTGAGGAGCATGCCGTCGAAGAGCAGCCGGCACAGGCCGGCGAGCATGCGGCACTCGGCCGCGCCGCGCTGGAAGCGCCCGGAGGGCCACTGCACCTGGCTTGGATCGATGGTCCCGGCATAGGCATAGCCCGGCAGCACCTGCAGGAGTCGCTGCTTGCGACTGGCATGGACCCGTCCGTGGCGCAGGAGCAGGAGCGCGGCCGTCTTCAGGATGCGGTTGAGCAGGTTGTCCTCGGAGAGCTCGTCGAAGGCGCAGGCCAGCGTGCGCCTGCCGGCAAGCCGGCTGAGCATGCTCCGCCGCATGTCGATGCGTCCACGGAGGCCGGCAAGCTCCGCCTCGGCCGGCACATATTCCCGGTATATCCCCTGCTTGAGCTGGCGGGCCATGCCCCGCGCGAGGATGGCCGCAAAGAGGTCGTGCACATGCTCGAAGTTCTCTGCGCCCAAGTCCTCCCAGCGCTTCTGGCGAAGGGCCTGAAAGGCGTAGGCAAGCATGCAGTAGACGTTCCTGACGAGTATGCCGCTGCGCCTGCTCACTGGACGGCGCTCCTCAGCCTCTCCGCCCACTGCCCGGCCTTGGCCTGATCGTCGAACCAGTACTCCTCCAGCAGGGGAACAAGGTCAAACTCGACGATTGAACGCAGCCGCGCCGCCGTGCAGCGCTCCTGCCCGCAGAGGAAGCTGTGGCCTATGCAGAACCCCTTGCCAAGGGACCTGTCCTGGGCGATGGCGGCGTTGAGCTCCCTCACGGCTTCAACCAGTCTGTCGAAGGCCTCGCTGGCAAGGCTCTGGCGGTAGGCCGCAAAGCCCTCGGCATCAAAGCCGGGACGCATCTCGAAGAAGCTGAAGCGCCGGCGCAGTGCGTAGTCGATCATGGCGAGGCTGCGGTCTGCCGTGTTCATCATGCCGACAAGGTAGAGGTTGGACGGCACGGCAAAGGGAAGACCGCTGTAGGCCAGCGTCGCCGTGATCCCGCGCCAGCTGGCTTCGATGAGCATGAGCAGCTCGCCGAAGATTTTGCTGGCATTGCCGCGGTTGATTTCGTCGATGATGAAGAAGAAGTCCCTGCCGGGCTGGTTGGCCGCCTTCTGGCAAAAGCGGTAGAAGACCCCGTACTTGAGCTCAAAGCCCTCCCCCGAGGGCTTGTAGCCCATGACAAAGTCCTCGTAGGCGTAGTTCTGGTGGAACTGGACAAATTCGATGCGGGAATCGTCCTTCTCGCCCATGAGAGCCCAGGCAAGGCGCCGTGCCGCAAAGGTCTTGCCCACGCCTGGCGCGCCTTGAAGAATGACGTTCTTCTTGGTTCTGAGGACTCCTTTCAGAAGCTCGAAGCGCTCCCGGGACATGTAGACCTCGCTCAGAAAACAGGCGTCCGAGTAGGGAGCGGGCAGGTCGCCAGCTTCAGCCTCGTCTTCAGGATTCTCCTCGCGGATCAGTCCG
>DFDR01000164.1:0-772 GCA_002369295.1 Desulfovibrionaceae bacterium UBA3823 | reverse complement strand
TTGAGGAATTCCATCTGCGCCAGGGCCGGGCAGGCCTTCACGGCCTCCAGGCTCAGAGGCACGGCCAGGCCTTCGAGCTTCTCGAAGACTATCTCCTCGCCGTTCTGCGCCTGGCTGACCTTGGCCAGAGCCACGATCTGCTTTGCTGGAGCGGTCTCGTAGCCTATGACCAGGTCCCCGGGCCTGGCATCGAGAAAGTTCCGGTAGATCCGGCGCTTGCAGCCTTTTCTGCTTAGCAGCGAATAGCTTTGGGCCTCGCCGGCGCCAAGCTCGGCAAAACTCCAAATCTTGGGATTGGCTGCCAGCCACCACCAGCCGCGGGGCTCGTCCCCGGCTGCCGAAGGCTCAGCGCCATCCGAAATCGCTTCAGGACTGGAACCGGCTTCCGCTTGCCCCGCATCTGTGCCGTGAATGGCAGGAGATGCCTTTCTGTAGCGGTGCGCAGCGTAGTAGCCAACATCAACGGCAAGTGTTCTGAGCTCGGGATCCGGATAGCAGTCGGCGTCCAAATGCGCCTTGAGCATGGTCACAAGCTCATGGTCTTCCTTAAGGACTTCCGTCACTTCGTTATAGAGGCGCATAAAATTTCTAATATTATCAGCATAAGCACCGGAATTAAATTTATAGTCAGCCTCAATTTCAGTAGCAAATGCACAAATCACACTGAATTTATAAATATAGTATTTATTTGGGTATCTTAACCACAAATAAACAGATATTGCATTTTCGCTTTGATAATGATTAATTTTTTTATCTATTGAAGATGTTAATT
>DFDR01000025.1 GCA_002369295.1 Desulfovibrionaceae bacterium UBA3823 | reverse complement strand
TCGCCGGATGCCGAGCAGGGCCAGCAGCGCCAGGGTCAGGCTGACGCGCCTTCAGGAGCGGAGAGCAAGTCCGCCGGCGCTGGAACTGCCGAGGGGAGGGACGAGGGAAAAGGCGCGGGAGCAAAGCCGGCTGTGTCGCCTGCCGAAAGCTCTGCCGAAGCTTCCCCGCAATCGTCTGCAGCACCGGAAGCGGGGGCAGGGGCGGGCAGGGAAGGGCACCCCGGCGCCAGCCAGCCTGACAGTTCTCAGCCTGGTGCAGCCACGCCTCCCGAAGGATCCAGACTGGGTGAACTGCCCGATGCCAGCCTGCCCCGCGAGCTTTCAGACAGTCAGCTCTGGGAGCCGGTTCCAGCCAGTTCCGGCAGCGTTCGCGCTGCGGGGCAGTAGGGGGGAATCCTGCATGAAGCTCTTTGCCTGCGACTTCGACGGCACGCTCTACAGGAATGGCACCGTTGCCGAGGACGACCGCAAGGCCTGCGCTCTTGCGAGGGAACGGGGCCACCGCTTCGGCATCGTGACCGGCAGGGGCGCGAAGACGCTTCAGCGCGAACTCGACCGTTTCGGCCTTGCCTGCGACTTCATCATCTGCAACAACGGTGCCCTTGTGCTCGACGGAGCGGGCCGGGAACTGGAGCGCACTGAGCTTGCCTCCTCCCTGCGCAGGATGCTGCTCCGCCATCCTGCCGTGGCCAGGGCCAGCCACTGCGCCCTGTTCGACGGCAAGCGCATGCGCGTGCTCGAAGGAAAGCACGGCTACTGGGTCAATCCGCGCTACCCCATGCCGGCTGCCACTCTCGGCGAAGCGCTGGAAGACAGGCTCCAGCAGATAAGCCTGGCCTTCCCGACGCGGGACGAGGCGGAGGCCGAGGCCGAACGCCTGCGCACGGAGGCAGGCGGCGAAGCGCTGGTGCTGTGCAGCCTCTCCCTCGTGGACATCGTCGGCGCCGGCGCCGGCAAGTCGGCCGGCTTGAGAAGCCTTCTCCGGCTCTGGAACATGCAGCCCGCGTCGGTAGTCGCCATGGGCGACGACGGCAACGACATCGACATGCTGCGGGACTTCGGCGGCTTCGCCATGGCGGGCTCTGCCAATGCCGTTCTGGAGGCGGGCCGGGGCGTTGCCTCAAGCGTGGGCGAGATAGTCAGGCGCTTTCTCTGAGCCGGCTGTCCGCGTCGCTCGGACAGGCGTTCCGGTGCGCCTTGGCGCCGTCAGCAGGCCTTGCCGCCTTCGACAAGCACCTCCTTGCCCTTGAAGGCAAAGCCGTAGGCAAGGATTTGGTCTGCCGGCACGCCTCGCGCCGTCAGCGACGCGGCATACGACAAGCTGCGTATCTGGTCGAGGGCAGCCTTGGCACTGCCGGCAAGATCCTTTTCGCCAAGAGGATCCATGGACTTGAATTCGATGACGATGCCGGGATGCTGAGCGGGATCCTTGGGAGTCAGCATGATGTCGTAGCGTCCCTTGCCGCTCTCTCGATTGGATTCCAGCGCGTAGCTGGCTTTCAAATCCACGAGCATGCCAAGGACAAAAGCATGGTAGAAGCGCTCAGGTTCCTTTCCGCTCGTGTCGAACCAGCTGAATGACTCTAATGAGATGCGCTGCATTGTGGAATTGATTTGCGGGAGATCGGCGTGCATGAGCGCGTGATAGAAGTCTCTCGTTATGCTGGCAAGCTTGGGGTTGTTAAACCATGTCTTAATATTGTTTTCAAAAATCAACATTACTTCATGATTTGTAAGCGTGATTTCATATTCATTTATTTCATCTTTATATGACAAAACTTTAACATAACCAGCTGCAAGAAGCAGTCCCCATACTGCTTCAGAGTTTTCACGTAGCTGAGAAAATATAACTTCTTCATTGATGTGAATAGTAATAGATTTTCCAATTAGAAGTGTTTCTGTGAGTTGCTTGATTTCAATATCTCCTTGGCCAATAAGATTTGTAGCCATAGTGTTTGAACTTGTATTAGCCCAATATGGCCTGAATCGTTCATGCTTAAGATATTGAAGTATTGACCATGGATTATATATGTCATGGATATTACCAAAGATGAACCCATCATACCAACTTTTAACCTTCTGTTTTTCATGAAGGTTAAATTCATCCATAGCAGTAAATACTTCTTTCTCTGTGAAGCCAAAACAGTCAGCATACTGTTTAGAAGTCGAGGTAACTACTTCTACGTTGTTAAGATCAGAAAAAAGTGATTCATTGCTTATTCTTGTAATACCTGTTATCAATACACGATCAATAAATTCATTTGTTTTGAAAGTTAAATTGAAAAAGATTTGCATAAAAGAAGTTAATTCTTCCCAGTAATTTTGAGACCAAGCCTCCTGCATAGGCGTGTCATATTCATCAAGCAGAATAAGTGGTTTAACTCCGTAATAATTTTTAATATATTTTGAAAGATCTTTGACGGCGATTTGCATCATCATGTCAGACATATTTCTATTTGTCGATAAGAATATGTCACGTTCATTACGCGAAAAAAAGTCGCTACAATCCAATAAAAATTTATATTGTCCGTATAGATTTTCAATTGCATATTTTATTAGATATTTTGTTTCTTCGATTGTATCGCACTTTATTCCTGAAAAAGAAAGAAATATAACTGGTTGTTTTCCTTGAAGATGACGAAATTTTTCATATTTCCATATGGAGAGACCTTCAAACAAATCTCCGCGATCGGCGAATTCTGGAGAAAAGAATGTTCTAACAGTATCCAATGTCAGTGTTTTTCCAAATCTTCGTGGGCGGGTGATCAGGGTGAAGCGATCGTAGCTTTCCCACCATTCTTTGATGAAATGCGTTTTATCAATATAGAAGAGATTGTTTTCCCGAAGAAAGGAAAAGCTCTGTTCGCCTGTCGCAATCGTACGTGGCATGACGTCCTCCGTTTCCGGGGCCGGTGCCGGCTCTGGATGGGGCTCTTGGGGCTTGTGGCCGTGCTGCGGCTTCTTCTGGGCGTTCCCTACCATGGATTGCCTGCCCTTGGAAATGCCAGAAAAGACGCAGGAAGAACGCGAACCTGCCGGCAGGAAACGGCAAAGGGGCGGGGAAGCCGCCGCTTCCTCCGCCCCTTGCGCCACCAAGAGCGGTTGCCGGCTTGGCTAGTCGTCGCCCACGATCTTCATGGCCGTTTCGATGTCGGCATCTTCGTGGACCAGGGCGCGCATGGCGCGCACGAGCTGGGTGCGGCGGGGATGCTCGAAGACGTTGCGGCCGATGGAGCAGCCGGCGCCGCCAGCCTTGAGGGAGTCGTGGATCATGGTGAGCAGCTCGCGGGTGGAGTCCATGACGGGACCGCCGGCGATGACGACGGGCACGCAGCAGCCGGCCACGACGTCGGCGAAGGAGGCCGGATCGCCCGTGTAGGACACCTTGACGATGTCGGCGCCGAGCTCGTTGCCGACGCGGGCGCAGTGGGCCACGACTTCGGGCGCGTAGGAGTTGGCGATCTTGGGACCGCGGCCGTAGACCATGGCGATGAGCGGCATGCCCCAGTTGTCGCAGGCCTCGGCGACGCGGCCAAGGTCGGAGAGCATGGCTGCTTCGTCGGGATCGCCCAGGTTCACGTGGCAGGAGACGGCATCGGCGCCGTGGCGTATGGCCTCCTCGACCGTGCCGACCAGGGCCTTGGCGTTCTTGCTGGGCGTGAGGTCGGTGGAGGCGGAAAGGTGCATGATGAGGCCGATGTCGTTGCCCCTGTGGCGGCAGCCGCAGCGGATGAGGCCCTTGTGCATGAGCACGGCGTCGGCGCCGCCCTCGGCCAGGTCGTCGACGGTCTGCTTCATGTCGATGAGGCCGGGCAGGGCGCCCATGGAGACGCCATGGTCCATGGGGACGATGATGGTGCGGCCGTTGTTCCTGTTGATGATGCGCTCGAGACGGATTTGTTTGCCAAGGTACATAGTCGTTCTCCCTCTCCCGTTCCGGGATGCGTTTGGTGCAGACGCCGCCGCGGCCGGCAAATGAAAAGGCCGCGGGCTTCGCTGGAAGCCTGCGGCCTATTGCGCTCAAGATGCATGGATGTCAGTTGAGCTCCCTGCCACAGGCTTCGCGCGCATACCACCAGTAATACCAGCTAAAGCCGGCATTGCAGGAAGAGAAGATGGCGAAGGTGACATTGGACATGGACTGGCTCCAAAAATTGGTTGGTGAAGCGAAAGTAGTCCTGCGGGAAAAAAGAGTCAAGAAGCTGCGCCAGCTTTTTTTGCCTGCCCGATGGGAACGAAGCGGGCGAGCCGCTGGAGCAGGGCCTCGCCGTCGGCCTCTGCCGGTTCGGCCGGCAGGGGGGACAGCATGCCGAGTCCTTCCATGGCATCGTGCAGCTCCTCGGCGGAGCGGGAGGAAATGGCGCAGACATAGGTGAAGGCGCTGACAGCGAGGATCTGCATGACGGCGCTGCGCATGGCGCCGTCGCCGCGTCTGCCTTCGCCCTCGTCCAGCAGGACGAGCGCCGGCGGATGGGGCAGGGAGGCCTTGAGCTTCTCGAGCCCCTCGGCGAGGGTGGGCGCCTTCTGGACGCCGAAGCCGCTGCGGACAAAGGGCCGCAGAGCGCAGTCCATGCGGGCGGGGTCGGCGCTGATAAGCAAGAGTTCCATGGGATGTCTTTCCCTTCTGGCGGACGTGCCGGGGACGGGGCCGGCGTGGCGTGCGGATCCGGCCCCGGGTCCGCCAGGACTGCGCGCCTAGTGGGCGCCGCCGTGGCAGGTGTAGTTTTCGGTGAAGGCGGGGAGCTTGCCCTCGAGAAAGGCTGCCACGCCGTCGCCGACCGTGGACATGCCGCCGGCGTAGAAGACTTCGATGCCCACCTGGTGGAAGGCCATGAGCGGACGGAAGCCCATGCCGCCGGCGAGCAGGGTCTTGACGCCGAGGCTGGCCAGCATCTGCACGGGGGCCAGGCATCCGCCCTGGGCGTGAGGGGGATTGTCGTGCGTGCCGACGCTTTTGACTTTGCCGTCTTC